>CALJLK010000395.1 GCA_937982655.1 uncultured Sandaracinus sp. | reverse complement strand
CGGCGCTCGCGCAGCGCGCGACCAAGATCGACTGGCACCAGCTCGTGCTGAACGTGACGCATCACCACTCGCAGGCCACGCCGCGGGACCGGGAGCTCGCGGAGGCCACACGGATCCTGCATCGCACGACCGCGTGTGCGCTGAACTGGCTGCTGCGCGAGCGTGGGTTCGATGCGCCAGGTTCGGTGTTCGACAAACGACAGACGCACTGGACGACGCTGGTCGACCTCGAAGCGGTGACGCTCCGGACGATCTACGACGACGTGAACTGCGTCGCGGCCGGTTGGGTCACGCATCCGCTCGACGTCCCCGTGGGGCACCACCTCGGCTTCGATCTCTGGAAGGCCGGTGGCATCGCGGTGCCCAAGCCGGAGAACGACTTCTTCTCGGACAAGCTGCCGAAGGAACTCGAGCTGCGGCTGACGCCACCGATTGCCTTGGTTCGACAGTTCGACGGTGACCTCGACGCGATCGTGGCCGCGTTGACCGAGCTGCGTGACGCGCGCCTCGAGACGCTCGCGCGGGAGCGGCGGAGTCCCGTGCGCGGCATGAAGAAGATGCGGGCGGTGCATCCCTGGGACGAGCCCGACACCGACAAGGAAGTGATCGGACGGCCCGTCCGGACGTTCGCCGTGGGTCGCAACGACGACGAAGGCGTCGCCCTCTGGAAGCAGTGCCTGCAGGAGACGTACGGGCATCGCTCCGCGCACGCCGAACGGATCGTCCGGTGGAAGGCCGGCGATCGAACGAGCGCGTTTCCGGCGGGCACGCTCCGCGGGCACACCTTCCTCGGCATGCCGCTCGACGTGCCGGAGTACGGAGCAATCCTCGGAGTGCCGCACCCCTCGCGTGAAGAGGTCGCGGCCGAGCTCGCGGAGAAGCGCGCGCAGCGAGCGAAGATGGAAGCCGCGCAGCGCCGGCGAGAGCGTGTGCGCGCGAAGCGACGTGAGCGCGCGCGTGAGCTCGCCGAGCACGAAGACCTCGAGCGCACGCTCGAAGACGAAGCGCGCCGCGTGCGCGTGATCGACGTCGAACCGCCGAAGAAGCTCCTGAAGCCGAACGTCGACGAGACGCCGGAGCCGAAGAGCATCGTGCGCCGCGGCCTCGACGACGAGCGTGTCGCGAAGACCGAAGGCCAGCGTGTCATCGTGCTGCGCACGCGCGACGCGGAGGCGGGGAAGTCGAAGCGCCGTCGACGGCGTCGCCGTGGTCACGGAGCCAACGACCCACCTGCGTGATCGCAGAGCGCCCGAAGCGGCGACGCGCGGCCCGGTCCCAGCCCGAGCCGCGCATCGGTGCGTCCGTCGTGCGGATTGATTCCGGAATCACGCGCAGATTCCAGCGGGGTCAAACGCGCTTCCCGGAAGACCCTCTGCCACGCGCCGCGGGAGCGTCGCGGCGCCGGGCGGCCGGAGCGTCATCCCCCTTCTACCTCGTACGGTGGACTCGGGTGGGCCGGAGCGTCATCCCCCTCCTACCTCGTACGGTGGATCTCCGGAGTCATCCCCCTCTACCTCGTACGGTGGACTCTCAGCGGCTCTACGGGTCAATGGGTCCAAGATCTTGAACTTGAATCACGAGCCCACGAAGCTGGCAGGTTGACGCCGTGGTCGTGCAGTTCTCGCATGCGTGTTTCTCACAGACAACCGTCGGAAATGCGCCAGGTCGCACTCGAATCTGGAGCGAAGAATCGGCAACATCCACGATCGCTGCCTGGCCGCCGTATAGACTCTCACCAGCCAGAACCCTCTGAGTGGCGACGTTTACCTCCGTCAGTACCTGATCCTCCGCGGCAACCACGAACGACGCCGTCTCTCCTCTGTTCGGACCACCGCTAGTTTCGACACCAAATGACCCTTCGACGATCCTCACAGCTACTCGACGTGGGGATCCCAAAGATACGTTTGCGACAGGCGTCTCCGCAGACCCGTGAGCGATCGGTCGGTCGGGAATCGCATAACGAAACTGACCCCATGAGCAAGTGTTGTGATCCCAACGCAGCACATCCGCGTCCATTCCGGCAGGCGGCGAGCAGGGGTCTTGCATGTGCTCAGCGCGCTCTCGTTGACTGGCGGTGAGCCCATTAAACCCAACAACAGCAGCAAATCGGTGGCCCTCCACCTCACTCTGAATAGTCGTTCGCACCGCACGTTCGACCGCAACCTCTAGCTGGGCGCGCGCAACATCCGGCATTTCAACGGCGCCGCGAAGATGAGCAGCAAGCCGCCGACTATACTCCGCGGTCGACTCCCCCGACAGCGTCACAATCGAGGCGCTGTAAACGATTTCCCTATCATTCTCCACACCACATTGTTTGGCCCGCATCAGAAACCCAGCTTCAGTCAGACGGTACACCTCCACGTCCAACCGCATGGCACGATTCTCGTCCAGCGAGAAGAACGACTGAACGCCCGCTTCGACGTTAGCTTGCAGTTCGTCACCAGAGGTCGTCCCCGACAGCGCTTCCACTATATCCGCAGCGAGATCAACTCCAATCTTCCGCTTCTTACTGGCATTCACTTGCACATCCCTATGAAACCTCGCCGCCATTTCATACGCGCACGCCAACGGCTCCCCCGGCAATGACGGACGAGTTGGCCGAACAGGGCACCAGACCGGTCTGCCACAAGAATCTGGCGTCGAATACATATCTCGATGCTCGAATCTCATTCCTATGAAGTTCGCTTCGTCTGGAACCAACACACGCGAACTACCTCGGTCCCATAGCGAGACGACCTCAGCCCCTTGAACATTGCACCTATTCGGGTCCGCACACAGCTCCTTTCTACTCACGTCCCCAAAAGGCTCGATCGTCGTCGTTGAGTGACATGCGACCGACGCAAAGACACAAAAACAACACGCCACCAAGTTGCGCCTATACCTCACATTACCTCCCTAATCACACAAGCCGAAACACAGCGCTCTCGGCACGCTGCCAGCACCGCCGTCGACGCATGTCATTCGTGCACGCCAACCGACGAACCAACGAAGATGCAGCGCTACTCAGCCATACATCCGTGGCCGAGACGCGTAACAACCTAGCTTGTCTACGCCAGCGTGGTATTCACGACACATCAGAAGCACTCGGCGGTACTGATTCGCCACGTACCTGGTACGACAGTCGTTGCGGCATCGTCCACGGCGACGATCCGTCGCATACTTCCGGTGCCAGTGAGTTCAAAGCGACGATCCGCGCACGCTTCTAGCAGGTTGCTGAAAAACGGCGTGCTCCCGATCGACGTCACGGTCGAGGTGT
>CALJLK010000394.1 GCA_937982655.1 uncultured Sandaracinus sp. | reverse complement strand
TCGAGAACCCGAAGAAGGCCGGGCTCGTGCGCTGCTTCACGGAGTGGCCGGGGTTCGTCGCGGTGGCGGGGCTGCACGAGGGCGAGGTGCTCGAGACGAAGCACTTCGATCGGACGGGATGGCAGCTCGCGAAGCGGCCGAAGGAGCGCGCGCGCTACTGGAGGAAGTCGCGATTGAAGCTGGGTCGACTTCCGGGGATGGAGTCGCTCTCGTGCGCGGCATACCTCGCGACGGTGAAGAGCTGGTGCGACTCGCGCCCAGTGGAGCGGTGCCTCGGGGTGGAGGGCGTGCTCGACGCCGACGTGAATCAGCGACCGAAGAAGCCGAAGCGTTCGCGTCGTCCGTACGCGTTCGGGAGACCGGAGAGCGTCGACGCGTACCGTGAGGTGAGCCGGCTGCGGTACGCGGCGTACGACGCGGTGC
Source organism: uncultured Sandaracinus sp. (assembly GCA_937982655.1). Taxonomy (GTDB): domain Bacteria; phylum Myxococcota_A; class Polyangia; order Polyangiales; family Houyiibacteriaceae; genus JACKEH01. Next base: position 6,564 of record CALJLK010000394.1, on the reverse strand, counting down.
GTGCGCTCGCGAAGATCGGCGAGCGAGTCGAGTGGCCGGAGGGGATGTACGCGCCGGGCGGTGCCGTTGCGGCCTGATCGATAACGGCGACCCCTCTCGGAGTCGCCGTTATCGTTTCGATCGCTCTTCGCTCAGACCTCGAAGTCGCCCTGCTCCAGGATCTCGCTGATCCGGTACAGGAAGCTGTTCGCGTGCACGCCGTCGACCACGCGGTGATCGTAGGTGAGCGCCATGTACATCACGGGGTGGATGCCGATGAGATCCTCGCCGTCGCGCTCGATCACCACGGGGCGCTTCTTGATCGTGCCGAGGCGGAGGATGCCGACGTTCGGCTGCGAGATGATGGCGCCGCCGACGAGGTTGCCCTTCCGACCCGGGTTCGAGATCGTGAACGTCTTGTTCGCGAGATCGTCCGGCGTGAGCTTGCCGTCGCGGGCGCGGTTCGCGAGGTCGGTGATGGAGCGGGCGAGGCCGCGGAGCGTGAGCTCGTCGGCGTTCTTGATCACCGGCACGACGAGGCCTTCGGGCGTGTCGACCGCGATGCCGAGGTTGATCGCGCGAAGCTTCACGTACGCGTCGTCGAGCACACGCGCGTTCAGCTCGGGGTGCTCGCGGAGCGCACGCGCGGTCGCGGCGACCACGAACGCGAGGAAGGTCAGCGAGTGGCCTTCCTTCTCGTACTGCTTCTTGTGCGCTTCCCGTAGCAGATGCGTCTTGTTCAGATCGCACTCCGCGAAGGTCACGACCTCGGGCGAGGTGTGCTTCGAGAAGACCATGTGGTCCGCGATGATCCGACGGCGGCGCGTGAACGCGACGACCTCGTCGCCCGGCGCGGGCACGTAGGGCGGGAGGCGGAACGCGCCCGAGGGACCGCCGCTCGACGCGGGCGGAGCGACCGCGGGACGAGCCGCCGGTGCGGCCGGAGCAGGTGCCGGAGCGGGCGCTGCGGGCTTGGCCGCCGCGCGCACGTCCTCGTGCGTGATGCGACCGCCGTCGCCGCTGCCGGACACGCCTTGCAGATCGACGTCGTTCTCGCGCGCGAGCTTGCGGACCGAGGGCGACGCGGCGGGCTCGTCCTTCTTGGGTGCGCTGGCCTTCGGCGCCTCGGCCGCGGGGGCCTTCGGAGCGGCGGTCGCGCCTTCGGTGATCTCGACGAGCAGCCCGCCCACGGCGACGACGTCGTCGACCGCCGCATGCAGCTTCGCGACCACGCCCGCGACGGGCGACGGCACCTCGGTGTCCGCCTTGTCCGTGAGCACCTCGAGCAGGGGCTGGTCCTTCGTGACGGCGTCGCCTTCCTTCACGAGCCAACGTCCCACCGTGCCTTCGACGACGCTCTCACCCAACTGCGGCATCGTCACTTTGGTCGTCATGCGTGGTCTCCTGGCTGTCGAATCGGCGCCACGGCAAGGGGCTCGTCGGCGCGCGGGGAGAAAAGTCGTGCGAGCGCTCGGTCGGGGGACTCCGAGGGCCCGTGACGCGCGGGGCGTCGTTGCGGGCGAACCTTACACGAATTCGTCGATGCGCCATGCGAGGGAAGCGGGGTCGTGCGCTGGTGCGATCGCGAGCCGAGTGACAGGCTCGGCGCATGGAGGAGCGAACCGAGCCGAGCGAGCGCGAGACCCCCACGGCGGGGTCGTCCGATCGTTCGGGACCCGCACCGGACGCACCCGAGGAACCGATGACCGAGCTCTCCTTCGACGAGCCGGTCGACGACGCCCCCGCCCCCGACGACGACCCCGACGTCCGCGCGCTCCGACGCCGCGACCGCGCGTTCGTCTTCCGCGTCGTGCTCCGCGCGAGCGTGGCGCTGCTGCTCGGGTTCTGGATCTTCCTCCAGCTCACGAGCGCCGACGTGGGGACCTGCGCCGCGCAAGGCTTCGGCACCGTGACGCAGTGAGCCGAGCGCCGGTTCGAGGCGCTTTGCACGAAGCGGCGCTCGGCGTAGGCTCGCGCCCCATGCAGACCCTCGATCGGGAGGACCGCCTTCGCCTCGTCAAATTCATCTGCTCGTTCGCCTGGGCGGACTTGGAGGTGCAGGACGCGGAGCGGAAGTTCGTCCACAAGCTCGTGAAGGAGCTCGGCCTCGACGAGGCGGAGCGCGCGAAGGTGGAGGAATGGCTCGACGTCCCGCCCCGCGCCGAGGAAGTCGATCCGGCGGACATCCCGCGCGCGCATCGTCAGCTCTTCCTCGACACCGTGCGGGCGATCATCGTCGCGGACGGCAAGGTCGACGCGGACGAAGCGGAGAACTTCGCGATCCTCGAAGCGCTGCTGAAGTGAGCTTCGCGTGGGCTGGAGGCCCACACGTCTCGGTGTCAAAAGGGCTCCGAAGTGAGCCCACTCGACCGGCGAAAGAAGTGCGCTGAAGCGAGCACCGAGCGCGCGAGCGTCCACGATCCGAACCTCGTGATGCCTCGGTTTCCGTAGTTCCTGGAGCATTGGAGGCTGGCAAGAAGTTTGCTCGGCGCTCGACCTCGTCGCAGCCTCTTCGCCGAGTGTCTGCACGAGGCACGGTCGTACCGAACCTCTTCGATGCGCAGGGTCGTTCGCCGCGCGGCGACATCCTCGGTTTCCCGGCTTCGAAGAAGCCCAATTGAAGCGGAATCGTTCGAGGCGAAGCGGACGCAGTCCGCGAAGCTGGACGCGAAACTATCGGGCCGCGCGTGAGCGCGGAGCCGAGCAACTGAAGCGGAATCGTTCGAGGCGAAGCGGACGCAGTCCGCGAAGCTGGACGCGAAACTATCGGGCCGCGCGTGAGCGCGGAGCCGATGAACTGAAGCGGAATCGTTCGAGGCGAAGCGGACGCAGTCCGCGAAGCTGGACGATTCCACGAAAACTATCGGGCCGCGCGTGAGCGCGGAGCCGATGAGCTCTCCCCGAAGACCGGCGGAGACCCTCTCAATCCCGTAGCGTCGTCGAGGAACGACTTCTCTCGACCAAACTACGCAAGCTCTCCCGGAGAAACGTCGTGAAGACCACATCGATCCTCTCGTCTGCCCTCGTCGCCCTGGCCACCGTGCTGGGCGCGAGCCTCGCGCACGCCCAGCCTGCGGCGCCCGCGCAGCTCACGGAGCGCGCCGCGGAGGCCCCCTCCGACGACGTCACCTCGTGGGCGCTCAGCGCCGGCGCGGTCATCTCCACCGGCAACACGCGGAGCTGGACCGCGAACGCCGGCACCACGTTCCGTCTGGTGCGCGGACGCAGCTCGGTGGGCGCGGAGTGGGCCTTCAACTACGGCCGCGCGAACCTCGTCGGCGACGATCCGGACGCCGGCTACGTCGACACCGTCCGCAACTCGAACGCGAAGCTCCGCTACGACTTCTTCCTCACGCCGATGGACGCGCTCTTCGTCGCGGTCGCCCACCGCTGGGACACCTTCGCCGGTCTCGACACCCGCCTCCAGCTCCAGGCCGGTTACCTCCGCAACTTCTTCAAGGAGGAAAACCACCGGGCGTGGGGCGAGGTCGGTTACGACATGACCTTCGACAACTTCGATCCGGAGGCGGTGCAGGATCCGGATCGTGCGGGCGCCCCCGAGTGTGATCCCGCGCTCGTTCCGTTCGTCAGCGATCGCCGCGCGAACGGCTGTTTCCTCGACGGAACCCAGGTCGTCCACGCGGCCCGCATCTACCTCGGCTACGAGAACGCGCTCAACGAGAACGTGCGTTTCCTGACCGGTGTGGAGACGCTCTTGAACCTCCAGGAAATCGAGGATCTTCGTTTGAACTTCGACGCCGCGCTCCGCAGCACGATCGCGGGCAGCCTGCAGGTCGAGATCAAGTTCAAGATGCTCTTCGACAACGTCCCCGCGGTGCGCGCGAACGGAACGGACTTCGAGAAGCTCGACACCACGACCACGATCAGCCTGATCTACACGCTCATCTGAGCGTCGCGCTCGGGTCGGCGGGTCGGCCGCCGACGAACCCAGCGACGTCGCTTCTTCGATGTCGCGTTCTGGGGCTCGCTTCGGCGGGCCCTCGTCGTTTCCGTCTCGTGCGTGTCTCTTTCGGCCGTCGCCTCGTCGACGGCCGTTTCGCGCTGGAGATCCCCGCCGGAGTGTCGGACCCTCGTCGTCCACGTCGAGGCGTCTCGGGTCACACCGCAGGTCTTCACGGCTCGACGTACGCGCTCGACACGAGCGCACCAACCCCGAGGAACACGACGATGGACATCGAACAGCTCAAGGGCATGGTGGTCGAGCAGCTCAAGGCGAAGGTCGGGCTCGACGAGGCGAAGGCGAAGCAGGCGGCCGACGTGGTCGCGAACCTCGTGCAGGAGCACGGGCCGAAGCTACTCGGCGGGCTGACGGAGAAGCTCGGCGACAAGCTGCCGGCAGGCGTGGGCGACGCGCTCGGCGGCATGTTCGGCAAGAAGTGATCGCGACGGCGGTAGCTCGCCGTGGTGCGAGCTACGCACCGCCGTAATCGAAGCTCGGGTCACGCCTCCGTCGCTCGATCGCGGCTCGGGTCACGCCTCCCTCGGTCGTTCTCTCGAAGCGGCTGGCGCGTAGGATGCAGCCTTCGGAGTCGACCGACTTGGAATGGGGTCGATCGACTCCGCCACGAAAGGATCTCATGCGACTCCGCTCCGTTTCCTTCGTCCTCGCCGCGACCACGGCGCTCGCGACGCTCTTCGTCGCGCCCGAGCCGGCGCGGGCCGACTCGGGACGCCTGCACCTTCACCTCGACGTCGGCGTCGGTGGGTTGCTCGCAGGACAAGCGCGACCGGGTCCGGGAGAGACCTCCGCGGGCGGCGTGGGCTGGCTCGGGATCGATTGGCAGCTCTCTCCGCCGTTCGCGATCGAAGCGATCCTGGGTGTGGGCGGGTTCGCGCGGCCCTACCCGCGCTCCGACCGCGACGGCACGCGTTACACGAGCTTCGCGGTCGGCGCGCGCTTCCGCTTCCTCGACGAACAAGCGGGCTACGCGAACGAAGAAGGCGGGGACTGGCCGAGCCACCTCTGGGTGTCCGCGCACCTCGGCTACCACTACCTCGATCGCCAACAGTTCGGCGTCGATGCCGCAGTCGGCTACGCGCTCTCGCCGCGACGTCCGCTGCAGATGGGCGTCTTCCTGCGCACGATGCTGACCTTCGCGGGCCAACACTCGGGTCCGGACCTCGCGCTGCTCGGCGGCATCGAGCTGACGATCGAGGTGATGCGGCGCGAAGGCGCGCTCGACTCCGACGGCGATGGGCTGCCCGACGCGCGCGAGGTGGAGCTCGGCACCGATCCGAACGACCGTGACACCGATCGCGACGGCCTCGACGATCGGCTCGAGTCGGAGACCGGTACCGATCCGCTTCGCCGTGACTCCGACGACGACGGCTTGCTCGACGGCCGTGAGGACGCGAACCGCAACGGTGTGCTGGACGACGGCGAGACCGATCCGCGACGCGCCGACACCGACGGCGGCGGCATGCCGGACCCGGACGAGGTGCGCTCGTCGATGCAGGACCCGCGCAATCCGCGCGACGACGATCACGACGGCGACGGCGTCGCGAACCACTTGGACGAGTGCGAGGACACGCCGCGCGAGACGCAGGTCGACGGCGTGGGATGTGCCGCCGGAGCGCACCCCGCGACGAACGCAATGGACGGTGATCGCTTCGTGCTCGAGGGCGTGACCTTCGCGAGCGGTAGCGCGCGCATCCTCCCCGAGAGCGAAGCAGTGTTGAACCAAGCGCTCGAGTCGCTGCGCCGCCGCAGCGAGCTGCGCTTCGAGATCGCGGGCTACACCGACGATCGCGGCTCCGCGCGCACGAACCGTCGCCTCTCGCAGCAGCGCGCGAACGCGGTGCGCGACTGGCTCGTCGAGCACGGCCTCGAGCGCGGTCGCTTCGAGACGCGCGGCTACGGCCCGGCCTCGCCGATCGACAGCAACGACACGCCGGAAGGTCGCGCGCGGAATCGGCGCATCGAGTTCCGACGGTTGGAGTGAGCCCTTCGTCGTGACGTGGTGAAGGGTGTAGGCTGCGCGTCGGTGCGACCGGAGCCTCCCCTTCGTCGTCGAGACGTCCGCCTCGGAGCGGCGGTGGCGCTCGTGGTGTGGGTGGTCGGGCTCGAGCTCTTCCCGACCGCACACCTGGCGGCGCACGACGTCGCGCCGATGCACTCTCACGGCGGCGTCGTGCATCACCACGCGCGAGCGGAGGGTGATCGTGTCGGTCCCGAGAGCGTCGACCCCGACCACGGTCGTGGCTCGCCACACGGCGAAGGGAGCGCGGCGCACCACGACGAGCTGTCGCGTCCCGACGTGCCGGAGCTCCCATCGATCGCGCGACCTCGTCTGGGCGAGGCGGCGAGCGAGCTCGTGCACGTGGCGTCGAGTGGGTACGGACGATCGGTGCGGGCGGAGGCGCGAGGGCCACCAAGGCGATGAGCCCGCACAGAAATCGCGACTGAGACCGGTCCGAACCCGAAACGGCTCCGAGACGGTATGACCGTGTCCGAGACGGTTTGATCCTGTCCGAGACCGTGTCCGAGACGGTTTGATCGTGTCCGAGACCGTGTCCGAGACCGTGTCCGAGACCGTGTCCGAGACCGTGTCCGAGACCGTGTCC
>CALJLK010000393.1 GCA_937982655.1 uncultured Sandaracinus sp. | reverse complement strand
CGTTGCGCGGCGCGCTCGGGCTCGGCCCGCGACCGCGACCGCCGCGACGACGGCGACGCTTCGGCGCGCCCTCGGCGCCCGCACGATCCGCCGCCGGACGATCTCCGACTGCACGATCGGTGGACGGCCGATCCGCCGAGCCAGGCGCGCGACCACCGCCACCCTGCGGACGACCACCGCCCTGCGGACGACCACCGCCCTGCGGACGGCCACCGCCCTGCGGACGACCACCGCCCTGCGGACGGCCACCACCGCCCTGCGGACGGCCACCACCGCCCTGCGGACGCGGCGCGCCCGCGCCCTTCTTGGGCGAGAGCTCGGTCGGGGCCGGCGGGGGAGCGGACGGCGGGTACGGATGATCCGTGATCCGATCGACGTGTTTGCCGATCAAACGCTCGATGTCGCGCAGGTACTCGCGCTCTTCGTCGTCGCAGAACGAGAGCGCGATGCCGCTCGCGCCGGCGCGCCCCGTGCGACCGATCCGGTGCACGTAGGTCTCGGGCACGTTCGGCAGATCGAAGTTCAAGACGTGCGTGATGCCGTCGATGTCGATGCCACGCGCCGCGATATCCGTCGCGACGAGCACGCGGATGTCCCGCGACTTGAAGGCTTCGAGCGCACGCTCGCGCGCGTTCTGCGACTTGTTGCCGTGGATCGCGGCCGACGGGATCCCGGCTTTGTCGAGGTATTCGACGATGCGGTTCGCGCCGTGCTTCGTGCGCGAGAAGACCAACGTGTGGTGGATCTTCGGGTCTTTGAGGATGTCGACCAGCAGACGACGTTTGTCGTTCTTGTCGACGAAGTACAGGTATTGATCGATCCGCTCCGCGGTCGACGAGACGGGCGTGACCTCGACGCGAACCGGCTCGTGGAGCAGGCCGTTGGCGAGGTCCACGATGTCGGGCGGCATCGTCGCGGAGAAGAAGAGCGTCTGCTTCTTCTTCGGCAGCAGCTTCACGACCTTCTTCACGTCGTGGATGAAGCCCATGTCGAGCATGCGATCGGCCTCGTCGAGGACGAAGATCGCCAGATCGGTGAGGTCGACCTCACCCTGCCCGATCAGATCGAGCAGACGCCCCGGCGTGGCCACGAGGATGTCGATGCCCTCGCGCAGCTCGCGGATCTGCGGGTTCGGCTTCACGCCGCCGAAGATCACCGTGTGGTAGAGGTCGAGCTTCTTGCCGTAGGTCTCGAACGATTCGCCGATCTGCGCGGCGAGCTCGCGCGTCGGCGTGAGGATGAGCGCGCGGATCGCGCTGTCGTCCTTCGCGAGCACCTCGAGGCGCTGCAGGATCGGCAGCGCGAACGCGGCGGTCTTTCCGGTGCCGGTCTGCGCGATGCCGAGCACGTCGCGTCCGGCGAGCGCGGGCGGGATGGCCTGCACCTGGATCGGGGTCGGGCTCTCGTAGCCCGCGGCGCTCACGGCGCGGAGGAGGGGCGCTGCGAGGCCCAGTTCTTCGAACTTCACGGCGCGCCCCGTGCCACGTGCGGCCATCGCGCGCAAACGGTGGTCGCCGCGTCGCGGGCACGCCGCCGTGCCGCGACGCGCTCGAAGTCACTTCGCGAGGTGACGCGCCTGCTCCATCAAGAGCACCAGCGCGTCGCACACCGGACGCGGCAGATCACCCTGCGTGCGAAAGGGATCCACGAGGGTCTCCATCTCGTGCACCGCGTCGCCGAGCTGCGAGAAGCCGTAGCTCCCCGCGGTGCCGGCGAGCTTGTGCGCGGCGTTCCAGAGGCGATCGACCTCGTCGGGCGTCGCGCGCCGCGACACCACCGTGCGCACCGCTTGCTCCAGCGTGTCGAGCTTCTCGCTCATCTTCGTCGCGTAGCCCTCACGGAGCTTCGCGAGCCGCTCTTCGAGACCACCGGCCACGGACGCTAGCCTTCGGCAGGTCGCCCGCCGACGCAAGCGAGTTCACGTGGATGTCGTGGAGAGCGCACGCGGCGTCTCGCGATCGTCGACCTCGCACGACGCGCCGACTATCCTCGCGCCTCGCGCGCTCCTCGCCGTCCGACCACTTCACGCGCTCTCGAGAACTTCGTTGCACCACGGTTTCCTCGCCGACTTCGCGGTCGTCCTCACGATCGGAGCTCTGATCGGGCTCGTCGCCGTCCGCCTCAAGCAGCCCTCCATCCTCGGCTATCTGCTCGCGGGCCTCGTGGTCGGCCCCTACCTGCCCTTCCCGATCTACGCGGACACCGATCGTGTCCACACGATGAGCGAGTTCGGGGTGGTGCTCGTCATGTTCACCGTCGGCCTCGAGCTGCGCCTGATGCGCTTCGTCGCCGTGCTCCCGACCGCCGGCCTCACCGCGCTCGTCGAGGTCGCGACGATGCTCGGGCTCGGCTACGCGGTCGGTCGGTCGATCGGTTGGTCGGAGGTCGCGTCGCTCTTCCTCGGCGCCTCGCTGAGCATCTCGTCGACGATGGTCGTCAGCCGCGTGCTCACCGAGCAGAAGGCGCCGCGCGATCTGCGCGACCACGTGCTCGGCGTGCTCGTCGTTCAAGACGTGCTCGCCATCACGCTCGCCGCCGTGCTCACGGCGGTGGCCAAAGGTGGTGGCCTCGAGACGGCGGAGCTGCTGCGCACGGTCGGCAAGCTGCTCGTGGTGCTGCTCGGGATGATCGTGGGCGGCATGTTGATCGTGCCGCGCCTCGTCCGACGCGTGTTCGAGCTCGGTCGCCCCGAAGCGCTCGTGGTGCTCGTCTGCGGCATCTGTTTCGCCCTCTCGCAGCTCGCGGCCGCGATGGAGTACTCGGTCGCGCTCGGCGCGTTCATCGCGGGCCTGCTCGTCGCGGAGTCGGGCAAGGGGCACCACGTCGAGCACCTGGTCGCGCCCATGCGCGACGTGTTCGCGGCGATCTTCTTCGTCTCCATCGGCATGAGCGTCGATCCACGCCTCGCGTGGGAGAACCTCGACGTCTCACTGCTCATCACCGCGGTGGTGATCGTCGGTCAGCTCGTGGTGGTCGGCTTCGCGGGCGTGCTCTCCGGCAACGGACTGCGCAAGTCGGTCTCGTCCGGCCTCGCGCTCGGGCAGATCGGCGAGTTCGCGTTCATCCTCGCGACCATCGGCACCGCAGCTCGCGTGGTCGGTCCCGAGCTGCAGCCGATCCTCGTCACGGTCGCGGTGCTCACCGCGTTCACCACCCCCGTCGCGGTGCGCGTCTCCGATCGGGTGGTGCGCTTCCTCGATCATCACCTGCCCACGCGGCTTCGCACCCTGCTCACGCTCTACGAGGCGTGGCTCGAGCGCGCGCGTGAGTCGCCGACCACGAGCCCCGCGCGGCGCACCCTCAAGCGTTCGCTCTTCGCGACGGCGCTCGACGGCGCGCTGCTCACGCTCGTCGTCGTGGCGGTCTCGATCCGCTTCCCGTGGTTGCGCGAGCACGCGCGCGAGACGTTCGGCCTCGCACACCCCTGGGACCGTCGGGTGGTGCTCCTCGGCAGCGCGGCGCTGCTCCTGCCGATCGCGCTCCACCTGGTGTTGACCTCGCGCAGCTTCGGCGCAGCCCTCGCGTCGCTCGCGGCGGGCGACGGAAACGAGCGTCTGCATCGATTGATCCAGGTGTTCGCGCAGGTGCTCGTCCTGGTCGGCGTCGGCGCGCCGGTCGCCGCGATCGTGAGCCCGTTCGTGGGCGCGACCTTCTCGATGCCGACGCTGATCGTGCTCGTCTCGCTCGCGCTCGGCTTCCTCTGGCATCGCGCGGGCACCTTCGAGACGGAGGTGCGCTCGGGCGCGGAGCGCGTGCTCGGCATGGTGGTGCGCCAAGGTCACGCGACCGACTCGGGCGTGGGTGGCATCGCGCCGGTGCACGCGCACGATCCCGCGCATCCGGCGGAGTCGCGCCCCTCGATGGTCGACGGAGTGCTCGGCCTCGACACCGTGCTGCGCGTGAGCCTCGACGAGACCGCGCACGCGGTCGGCAAGACGCTCACGCAGCTCGATCTGCGCGCGCGCTCCGGCGCGAGCGTGGTCGCGATCCGTCACGCGGGCGGCGAGCAGAAGGTGGTCCCCACCGGCCGCGAGGTGCTCGCCGCCGGCGACGTGCTCGTGCTCGCGGGCTCGCACCACAGCCTCGACGACGCGCGCGCGATCCTGCTCACGGGCGTGGTACCGAGCGACGAAGAAGAGGGCGCGGAGCCGGTCCCGACGTGAACGACGCCGGCGCGATCCCGATCGGGCGCGACGCGCGACGAAGCAGAGCGCGCGCGCCGACGTGAACGGTGCGGCGCTCGATCAGGCGAGCAGCATGCGGCCGTCGCGCAGGCACTCCGCGAGCTCGCGACACAGCGTCTCGAGCGACGTGCGATCGACGGCGCCGACGCGCGTGAGCATGCGGCGCGCGAGGGGACCGTGGCGAAGGATCGTCTCGAGCGGCTCGACGTGCTCGCGCGCGGGCGGGCAGCGCTCGACCAGGTGGGCCCAGAGCTGGCCGAAGGTGACGCGCTCGCGGCGCAGGCCGAACGCGCGGAGGAACGCGGGATCGTCGATCGTCGCGCGCTCGCCTTCGCGCGTGGAGAGCTCGAGCAGGTACGCGAGGCGCTCGGTGCTGCCTTCCGTCGGGTAACCGTTCGGAAGGATCCCTTGGGTGAGCGCGCGGATCACGGTGGCGATCGCGGCGCAGATCGCGACGTCGGCGCGCGGCGTCTCTTGCGCGTCGATGAGACGGATCTGCATCACCTCGCGGTCGAAACGCGCGACCGCGCCGCGGCCGTCGAGGCGCACGTCGCGCAGCAGCCCTTCCGGGTCGAGGTGCGCGACCGCGGCGTACATCGGGCGGAGGATGCGGGCCTCGTAGCCGGCGCGGCTGGTGATCGGCTCCGGCACGATGCGACCGACGACCTGCGGAACCTTCGCGTGCTTCGCGCGGAAGAGATCGATGCGGGTGTCGAGGAAGGGGCTGCGGCGGCCGTCGACGAAGGGCGAGCTCGCGGCGATCGCGGGGATGAGCGGGAGGACGAGGCGCGTGGCGGCGTGCAGGCGCGCGAGCTCCTCGTCGCCCTCGAAGGGCAGCTCGAGGTGCACGCTCTGGAGGTTCACCCACGCGTGTCCGCGGCAACCGAAGACCGCGTCCCACGCGCGCAGGGTGGGGCTCGCGTCGGCCGGCCAGAGCTCCGCGCGCGTCGGATCGAAGAGCGAGTGCAGACCGCCGCCGAGCAGCCGCGCGCCGTAGGGCGCGAGCGCGTCGTTCATCGCCGCGGCTTCCGCCTCGAATACCGCGCCCAGGCCATCGAGCTTGCGCGCGGACGCCGCGACCTCGACCTGGTGGCGCACGAGCTCACCGCTCCACCGCGCGTCACCACGCGGACGCTCGACCGTCGGATCCGCACGATCTTCTCCGAGGAGAACGTGCGCGAGCGGCGTCGGCATCGACGTCGCGGCATCGACGATCATCCACTCGATCTCGACGCCGAATCCTTCGAAGAGGTGGGACAACGGCAGGGCTCTCCAAGGGCGGGGGTCGCGGGCGGCGCATGGATAGCAGACCCCACGCGATGCGCGAGCCCGGGTTTGCGACGTCGGTGACGGCCCGGACGCCGACGCGCGCGCGTCGCGAAGGCGCGCATCGCCCGCCCGCGGACCTCGGCCAACCCACGCACCGGCTTCGTGACGTCTGCGAAAGCGCGCATCGCCTCGCGCGTGCGAGTGCTAGATCGCGCCCGAACCCCGAGCGCGGCAGCTCCGCGCAAGAGACGAGGACCCCATGAAGAAGCTCGCGAAAGAACTCTGGATCGTCGCCGCCAAGCGCACGCCCTTCGGCGCGATGAACGGATCGCTCAAGGATCTCTCGGCCATCGACCTCGGCGCGCACGCGTCGAAGGCCGCGCTCGCGCAGTCGGGCCTCGAGCCGCACGAGATCGATCACGTGATCTTCGGCAACGTGCAGCAGACCTCGGCGGACGCGATCTACGGCGGTCGCCACGTCGGTCTCAAGGCCGGGCTGCCGATCGAGGTGCCCGCGCTCACCGTCAACCGCCTCTGCGGCTCCGGCTTCCAGGCGGTCGTCACCGCGGCCGAGCAGATCCTCCTCGGCGACGCGAAGGCCGTGCTCGCGGTCGGCTCCGAGAACATGTCGCAGGCGCCGCACAGCGTGTGGGGCCTCCGCGACGGACAGAAGTTCGGCAAGGCGCCGAAGATGGTCGACACGCTCTGGGAGGCGCTGACGGACAGCTTCTGCAAGCTGCCGATGGCGATGACCGCCGAGAACCTCGCGGAGAAGTACGGCATCACGCGCGCGGACGCAGACGCGTTCGGTCTGCGCAGCCAGCAGCGCTGGGCGGCCGCGCAAGAAGGCGGTTTCTTCGCGGACGAGATCGCGCCGGTGACCATCGAGTCGCGCAAGGGTCCGAAGGTCGTCGACCGCGACGAGCACGCGCGCCCCGAAACCACGATGGAGATCCTCGCGAAGCTCCCGACCGTCTTCAAGAAGGACGGCGTGGTCACGGCGGGCAACGCGAGCGGCATCTGCGACGGCGCGGCCGCGCTGATCGTGGTGGACGCCGAGTGGGCCAAGAGCCGCGGCATCACGCCGCTCGCGAAGCTGGTGCAGTGGGGCGTCGCGGGCGTCGACCCGACGATCATGGGCATCGGACCCGCGCCCGCGATCCGCAACGCGCTCGACCGCGCGGGCCTGAAGATCGGCGACGTCGATCTCTTCGACGTGAACGAGGCCTTCGCGCCGCAGTTCCTCGCCGTGCAGAAGGAGCTCGGGCTGCCGGAGGAGAAGACGAACGTGAACGGCGGCGCGATCGCGCTCGGTCATCCGCTCGGAGCGAGCGGCGCGCGCATCACCGCGAACCTCGTCTACACCGCACGCAAGCTCGGCAAGAAGCTCGCGGTCGGCTCCGCCTGCATCGGCGGCGGCCAGGGCATCGCGGTGGTGCTCGAAGCGGTCTGAGCGCCGTAGCGTTCCACACGATCAAAGGAAGAAGCGCCGTCCGGAGTGGGCGGCGCTTCTTCGTTTTCGGTGAGACTTTCGCCTCGCCGACTCACGACCCGGGGCAGGTCAGCGGCGGCAACAAACAGTCGTCGAACGTCTCGTCGCAGGCCGAGAGCCCACACGTGCGTGGATCGTCGGCGCACGTCGTCGGACACACGCCCTCGCGTGGACACCGTGCGCCCCCCGCGCAGAACTGACCCGACGTGCACCCCCCACCCGCCGCGACGATCGGGATGGCGGCCGCACACCGCGTGACTCCATCGGCATCGGCGACGCAGCGGTTGGTGCCAGAGCATCGTGGCCCCGTCGGATCGCAACGATCGCGGTAGCGAGGGCTGCGCACGCAGAGGCCGCGGTGGCAGGTCGATCCGTCGCGACACACCTCCGCCGCGTCGGTCAGCGAGGTGCAACGCTCGCCGTCCGCGAGGGTGATTCGACGACGACACCGCCGGTCGGACCCGCACACGAGCTCCGGACCGCAAGGCATCGACGTGCTGCAGTCGGCGCCTTCCGTTCGAAACGCGGCACAACGACACCCCGCGCAGGCCATGGAGCCGCCCGACGCCGAGAGGCCACACTCCGAGTCGGCCACGCAGGCTTCGCCTTCCGCGAGCGCTCCCGGCACGGGCGTGCAGGGCGCGACGTCGTCGACTCCGTCGCAATCGGCGTCGACCTCGGGGGCACCGCACCACGTGCTCACCGGCGGGACGTGGCCGCGGCTGCGAAGCTCCTCCACGCGTCGACGTTCCGCGTTGACACAGGACGCCTCGCCGCGAAGCCACGCCGCCTCGATCGCCCAGGCGCTGCATTGCGCGGCCCACGCGCAGCGGCGCTCCGCGTACCGCAGGGCCTCGTCCACTGGCGGCGCGACGTCGTTCGGGACGTCGTCGGGCACCGAGCCCGCGTCGCGCACGGGGCGCAGTTCGCCTGCGTCACGGACGAGCGTCGATCCGCCGTCCGCCCCGTCGGGGAGCGTCGCCCCGTCAGTCGGTGCCGAGCTCCCGTCGGGCGGCGCGGGAACCAGGTCGCGTTCGTACGAGCGCGCGCACCCCGTCGTGAAGAGGACCGTGAAGAGGACCGCGACGAGGACCCCACGACACGCCGCCGCACTTCGGCGACGATCAACCATCGACGCACTCCTGCGGGAACGCGCACTCGCCCGTCGCTTCGTTGCACGTGGTGTAGGCGCAGACGCTCTCCCCGTCGGTGTCGTTGCAGTCGCTCGGACAGACCCCTCCGCTCGGGCAGCTCGCGCCGCCCGCGCAGACGTCCGATCGGGTGCAACGTGTGCCCGGCGGCAGGACTCGCCGGTCCGGTTCGAAGCGTCGACACCGATGGACCCCGTCGTCGTCGCGATCGCAGACCCCCACGCGGTAGTAGAGATCGAAGCACGACACGCCGCCCGGGACGCAGACCTCGCCGTATCGAGGCCGCCGCACGCAGACCCCGTCGACACAACTGTTCCCGATCGCGCACCACCTCGACGGATCCTCGTCGGAGCACGCCGCCCCCACGGGCAACGCCGCCGGACGGGTACACACGGTTGCACCGTCCACCAACGTGCACTGGAGGTCGCTCTGACACGTGCCCGGGTCGCACGGGTCGCCCTCGCGAAGCAGCGGACGGCACTGGCAGTCGAGGCAACGCATCTCCCCACCGGTCGCGGATCGGCCACACTCGACGTCGTCGAGACACGGGTCGCCCGAACGCAGACGCCCCGCCGGCTCGACGCAGCTCTCGACCGACCGACCGTCGTCGTCGCGGTAGCCGTCGCAGTCCGCGTCGGCGGCGCGCGTCGTCACGCACCACTGCGACGTCGGCCCTGCGTGGCCGCGTGCGAGGATGGGCTCGAGGGTCTCCGCCCGCGCTGCCACGCAGCCCTCCACACCCTCGAAGAACGCGGCCTCGTAGACGTACGGGTCGCACGCGGCTTCCCGCACGCACTCGAGCCGCGCGAGCTCCAACGCCTCCGGGCTCGGCGGCGCGCCGGCGTCGCGCGTCCGTCCTCCGTCACGCGCACGCCCTCCGTCGCGCGTCGGTTCCGGATCGATCGGCGCGCCGTCCCGCATCTCGCGTCCTCCGTCCCGCGACGGATCGATCGTCGACCCGTCCGATCCGACCGCTCCGTCGCGCCCCCCCTCCAGGGGTCGCGAGCGCGCGCAGCCGTACGCGATCGAAAGCGAGATCATCCCCAAGACCCACGCCGAGAACGGCGTGGATCGGCCCATCGAGCTTCGTGTGCCCACGCGTCTTCCCGCTCCAAGAAGCAGGCCAGAAGACGTGGCGCTCGAGCGTACCGAATTGCGGAGAAATCGCGATGAGACGAGCGGGAGCGGTGGGCACGTCGTGCGTGCGCTGACACACGCTCCGTCAATTCTCTTGCAGTCCCGCGGGTTTCACTCGGAGGCGACATCTCGCGACTTCGCGCTCGGACGAGCGATACCGAGATGAGCCACGTGCGGCCACGGCGACTTCAGTACGGGCTCCGGTCACGACAGATGCGGTCTCAAAAGAGATTCTTCGAGCACGCTCGTCACCACGTCGCTGCAAAGGCCAGACGAGCGACAGAGCACGGACGCGACCCGAACGCGTGACGCGCACGGGTCGTATCCGCCGAGCGCCGTTCAGTCGTACGACCAGCGCGGCACCGCCTGCGCGTTCGCGGTGTCGGTGTCCGCCGGCGCGTCGTCTTCCACGTTGGAGAGCAGCGCGCGGAGGATCGCGAGGTCGTCCTCCACGTCCGTGTCCGGCTGGCCTTCGAGCCATCGAACGAGGTTCGGCTCGAGCGCGCGGCCGGTCGCGAGCGCCTCCGCGTAGTTCCCCTCCTGCACCGCGAGCGTGATGCTCTTGAACGCCACGAACACGTTCAACACCACGAACGCCTTGTCGACGTTCGCGTCGCCCACGAAGCCGTCCTCCGGGATCGCGGTGGCGTCGAAGGGCGTGCTCACCGTCGTGCGCTGCACGATCGTCTCGCCCGTCCGCGGATCCACGAACTGCACCGCGACGTCGCCCACGCTGCGCAGGTCGGTGCCCGCGAAGCTCGAGCGCGGCATCAGCTCGAAGAGGAGCGCGCCGCCGCCGCCGCGCCGCATGCCGGGGCCGACCATGCCGCCCACCGCGCCCCCGTCACGACGCCCCGCGAGGAAGAGGCTCGGTAGCGACGCGATGCCCGCCTCGGTGTCGAGCTGCGCGTCGGTCGCGCCGTAGAGCCCGACCACGTCCCACGCGTTGCCCGCGTCGAGGCGGATGCGCACGTCGCGCGCGATCGGCGTGAAGCTCGTGGCGATCTCGGTCGCGATCACCGCGCGCGCTTCGGCGCCGTCCTCGCCCACGAAGTACGCGTTGCCCGCGCCGCTCGCCGCGAGGCGCGACCAGAGCGTCTCGTCCTCGCGCGCGCCGAGCCCGACCACGCTCGTGGCGATGCCTTCGCGCGCGTAGGCCCGCACGAGCTCCACGAGGCGCGCGGGGCTCGTGACGCCACGCTCCGTTCCGGGCGTCACGAGCGCGAGCACACGAGCGTCGCGGCCGTCGTCCGTGGCGCCCGCGAGCTCGTACGCCGCGCGGAGCCCACCGTAGAGATCCCGCAAGCCGCCGGAGCTCGACTCGATCGCGGGCCAGACCTCCTCGAAGGTGCGCGCGTGGGACGCGATCCGAGTCGCGCCTTCCGCGTAGCCCACCACGCTCACGGTGTCGCCCTCACCGAGCCCCGCGAAGAGCGCCTCGAGCGCGGGACGGATCACCGTCTCGCGCAGCGCGAGCGATCGCCCGGAGAGATCGAGCGCGACCACCACGTGCGCGGGCGCCGTGACGGTGTCGCCCGCGAGCGGCGTCGCGAGCCCGATGCGCACGAGCGTGCAGGTGCGTCCGTCCATCAGGTTGCGCAGCACCCCGAGCGACGCGCTCGCGCACACCGACGCGCCACACGTCGCCTCCGGCGTTCCGATGGCGTGCTCGGCGAAGAAGCCGGTGGCGTCGAGGGTGTCGGGCGAGGGCACACCCCCGCGCTCCACGATGTCGCGGAAGAGGCCGAAGTCCTGTGCGCCGCCGGGGGCGAGTCGGGTGGCCGGCGTGGCCTCCGAGGGCCCCCCGTCGGAGGAACACGCGAAGGAGAGCAGGAGCACGAGGAAGAGAAGGAAGCGCATGGGAGAGATCTCCGTGAGAGGGTCAGACGGCGGGCGGCGTTTCTCGAGGAATCGCGTTGGATCTCTGCGTTTCACGCTCCACCTCCCGGTTCCTCTGCGGGAAGCGGCTCGTCGCTCGGTGGCTCGTCGCTCGGTGGCTCGTCGCTCGGTGGCTCGCTCGGTGGCTCGTCGCTCGGTGGCTCGTCGCCCGGCTCTTCGGCCGGCTCCACCGGCTCCATCGGCTCTTCGGGAACGACCGGCACCCGCGTCGCGTGCGCCACGACGAAGCGCTCTCCGAGCTCTCCGACCCCGTCGACGCACGCGCGGTCCACCGCCACCGACGACTGCGCGAGCAAGACGTGCACGCGCGAGAGCCCATCGCTCGACACGAACCCCGTCCCGTCCGCGCGCCACTCAGCGTCGAGGCGCGGCGCGAGCTCCACCCGCCACGGGGTCGCGATCTCGCCACACGCGTTCGCGGCCTCGCACTCCTCGATCCGCGTCGCCTGCAAGAACGAGGGCACGCCCGAAGCGTCCGTCTCGATCACCGCGAGGCTCGCGCGTAGCGTTCCGTCGTCGTCGAGCTGCTGGAGCTGGAGGGGATCCACCCCGACGAGCCGCACCGGTCCGTCGAAGACCGAAAAGAGCTCCGCCGGATAGCCACACGCGTAGAGCACGGTCGACGGTCGGAGGTGCTCCTCGGGCAGCTCGGGCAGCGCGTCGTCGAAATCGGGCTCCGAGGGCTCGGGCGGTGACGACTCCACGACCTCGGTGAGCGTCACGCGGGTGCATCCGTCGGGGCTCGCCTCGACCTGCAGCGCGTAGCGCGTGTCGTCGGTCCCGGTCGGCCAAGTTCCGTCGACGCTCGGCGGGATCGGCGCCGGCTCGCAGGAGCGCGCGGGGATCGGCGCCCGCGGTGAGCGGCGCACGATCAGGTTCGATCCGATCTCCTCGACCCATCCGATCGCGTCGCCGTTGCGCTCGAGCGCGACGCGTCCCGCCACGTCCGCCGACCAACGCACCAGCGCCACCCCGGCCTCGTCGTGCTCCAGCCAGATCACGTCGCACGTGCGCGACGTCGCGGCGCCGGCTCCCGTGACGAACTGGAGGAGCTCGCGGTGTCCGAGCGACCAACGCTCGACGGGAGCGAAGAGCCGCCGCGTCACCGTCTCTTCGGGGCGCGTCGCGAGCGCCTCGCAGTCGAGCTCGACCTCCGGCAACAGACGTCGAATCCGGATGTCTTCACGGCGGTTGCTCTCGTCCTCGTAGGTCTCCGCGTAGAGCCCGGTGATCTGAAGCTCGCCCGTCCACGGCGGCGGGACGTCGACCGGCCACCGGCTGGTGGCCACACACGCGAGCCCACCGAGCGCGACCGCCAGCCGCTCGCTCCAGCCGATGCGCGGGCCCGAGGTCGCGACGATCGGGGAGCACGCGGCCGGAGCCTCGAAGCGCCGCCACGCGAGGACCAGCATCGGCAGCGCGATCAGATCGCTCGGATCCGTCCAGATGCGCCACGCGAGGAGCCCCTCCAACACCTCGGCCGCGGCGGGCGAGACGTTGATCGCGGCGAACACCGCGCCGGTCGCGACGTAGGCGGCGATCCGCGCGTGTCGGGTCCGCGCGACCAGCGCCGCGAGCAGCGCCGACAGCAAGGGCGCCGCCACGAAGAGACCCGCGAAGTCGCTGAGCTTTCCCGTCAGATCACCGGGAAAAACGCGTTTGAAGACGTGATCGTTGAGCACCAAGAGCGTGAGCGCGAGCCACCAAGCAGGGCTCGTCGCGACGCGGCGGAGGGAAGGCGCGGTCGGCACGCGAGCCCGCATCGCAAGCGATGTGCCCGCTTCGACGAGGTCTTCGCCTCGAACGAGGCCGCGTCGAATCCGTGACGGATGGCGAGGGATCCCTCCACGCAGACGCGAGCATGCGCTCGCGAGCCCGCGTGCCGCGCTGTGCCAGCGTCCGTCGGAGCCTGCCGCGCATGCCCTGCTTGCCGCGCACGCCGCGCCGCTCCGCGCATGCCGTGCCGCGCACACGACTGCACTGCGCCGCGTGCCTGCGCCGAATGCCGGCCCGCATGTCGCTTGCGTGTCGTGCCCCGATCACGCCTGCGCCTCTCGACGCGCTCGACTTCTCTTCCCGAAAGAGATCGCGTACGCCTTCCGCCGTGGGGGCGCGGTGAACGACGGAGCGGAGGCACGCGAGGCCTTGCGGGCGGCCTGCGCGCACGCGTCGAGCGACGTCGCGGTGCTCTGCATCGTCCGTTTCCGCGGCGCGACGTTCGGTTCGCTCGGAAAAGACGTCGCGGACGTGGTCGGTGACATGCTCTTCGCGGGCGAAGGCGCCCCTGCCGACGCGGGTGATCGCCCCGACCCTCCAGGACTCACCCTCGCCGCCTTTCGATCCGACGGCGCGCCGCTCGGTCGGATCTCCGTGCACCCGGCCGCGGCGGACCTGGAAGCCTTCGTGACCACGCTGGCGCTCGACGCCGCCGCGCGCATCGGCTGCGGGGTCGAGGTCCGCGCCGACGACGTGGTGCTCGAACGCTTCGGTCCCGAGTCGATTCGACCGCGACCCGCGCTCGGCTACCGCGACGCCCCGCCCGACCTCGCCGCGCCCTTCGCAGGGCTCCCGGCACAGGTCACGCGCGACGGAGGGCGGGTGCGGGTGCTCCACGAGACCGCGGTCCACACGCACGCGATCTGGCTCCCAATCCTGATCGTTCTCTCGCTGATCTTCTGGTGGGCGTTGCTCCCCGCGCTGCTCTTTCGAGGAGGACGCGACTGGGTCTTCGGTCTCTTTCGCCGAACCCTCCGCAAAGCGCCCTTTCGTTGGCAGGCCGAGCTCGGGCCCCACGAGCTCGTGATCACGGACGACGACGCCGCGCCCTTCGCGCTCCCGCTCGCGCAGGTGCGCCTCGTGAGCCTCGCGCCGCCCGCGTGGACGAAGAAGGAGACGACGTACCCGCCGGTGCTGCGCCTGCTCCTCGAGGGACGCTTCGTCCAACCCGTGGTGCCGACGGAGCTGCGCACGCCCCTCGCGATCGCCCTGCGAAGCGCGCTCGGTCACGGTTGAAAAGAAGCACTGCCGATTTTTCGCACGCCGCCCTACCGAACGACGCGGCGCTGCGACACCGCGGTCTCGCGCGTGCGTGGTGCTCCGCTCGCCGGCGCACACCGTCACGCCACCGGCAACACCAGCCGCGCCACTGCCCCGCCGCGCGACCCGTTCTCCAGGAACACGTCGCCGCCGTGCAGACGCGCGATCTTCCGCACGATCGCGAGCCCGAGCCCAGTCCCGGCCGCCTTCGTCGTCACGAAAGGGATGAAGGGATCGTTCGGTGCATCGCTCTTCAAGCCTGGCCCCTCGTCGTGGACCTCGACCACCGCGCGCTCCTGCTCGCGTCGGCACACGATCGTGATGCGGGTCCCGAGCGCGTGCCCGAGCATCGCCTCGCGTGCGTTCACCACGAGGTTCACCAGCACCTGCTGCAGACGGTGACGATCTCCGAACACCACGAGCCCGTCTTCGAGCTCCTCCTCGATCGCGATCCCGTGCGTCGCACACAGCGGCGCCTGCAGCCGCGTCACGCCGTGCACGAGCTCGCGCAGCTCGACGCGCTCGCGCTCGACCTCCTGCGGCCGCGCGAGCCCGAGGAAATCGTCGAGCATCGTGGTGAGCCGCCCGAGCTCCACGAGCACGAGCTCGATCGGCTCACTCAGCTTCGCGCGCAGCGCCTCGTCCGCGACCTTGGCGGCGCGACGTTGCAGGAGCTGGAGCTGCAACGCCGCCGCGTTGAGCGGGTTGCGGATCTCGTGCGCGAGCCCCGCCGTGAGCGTGCCGATCGCGGCGAGCGCCTCCGCTTCCGTCGAGCGCTTCCGGAGCTCGAGGTACTCGGTGACGTCGACGCCGATCGCGATGCGCGAGACGTCCCGCTCCTCGACCGGCGTGAAGGTCCAGCGGATCGTGCGCGAGCTGCCGTCCGCGCGTCGCAGCAGGCACTGGCGCTCGCGCGTGAGCGCGCGGAGCTCCATCGACTCGTCGCCGAAGACCTCGACGAAGCGCCGACCGCGGAGCGTCCGGGACGACTCGTCGCCGAACGGCCGCCCCGCGAGCGCGTCCCGCTTCTCGGCCTCGCTCGGAGGACGTCGCGGAGCCGCGAGGTCGACACCACGCTCGTCCGCGTGGCGGGTCGGAGCGCTCGCGCCGAGCGCCTCCATCGCCGAACGGTTCGCGAAGAGGATGCGGCCTTCGCGATCGAGGCTGACGATCAGCGCGTCGACGTTCTCGACCACGCCGCGGTAGAGGTTCTCGCTCTCCGAGAGCGCCCGCGCGAGAGCCGCACGCTCGCGTCGCAGGCTCACCTGAGCGAGCGCGCGCTCCACCACGCCGATGAGCGCATCCGGGTCGACCGGCTTGAGCAGGTACGCGAACGCGCCATGGCGCACCGCGCCGATCGCGGACTCGAGCGTGCCGTGCCCCGTGACCAAGATCGTCTCGCAGTCGGGGCAGGTCGCGCGCAGCTTCGGCAGCAGCTCGACGCCGCTGACTCCCGGCAGCCCGACGTCGACCACCGCGACGTCGAACCCCTCCGAGGCGCTGGCGATCGCGGACGCACCGTCGTGGACGACGCGCACGCTCACCCCGAGATCTTCGAGGATCTCGCTGACATTCTCTGCGAGATCTTCGTTGTCCTCGACGAGCAAGACCCGCGAGGCGCTCTGCATCGTCTCGCTCAAATCGTCTCACTCAAGCCGCGTGCAGCGCGTGGAAGAGCGCGTCGGGGCCGAAAGGCTTCGAGAGGATCTCGGACGCGCCGAGCGAACGCGCGCGCGTGATCCGCTCGTCGCGGCTGAACGCGGTCATCATCACGTAGAGGGTGTCCGGACAACGACGCCGGAGCTGCTCGAGCAGCTCGACTCCGTCCATCCCCTCCATGCGCACGTCGAGGAGCGCAGCGTCGAAGCAGCGCTGCTGCCCGACCACCCGCAGCGCGTCGGCCGCGCAGCCGGCGAGCAGCACCTCGTGACCTTCGTCCTGGAGGAGCTCCGCGACGTTCTCCGCCAGCTCCGTGTTGTCGTCGACCACCAAGATCCGCATGGCGCTCACCCCGGGCTCGAGACTCGTGTTCCTGCAGAGCGGCGTCCCCCACCCCGCGCTCGCCGGGACCATCCCGGTTCGAGGTTCCTCGGTGCCACGTACGGCACCCCTCCAGCGCGGCTCCCACGATCCCCCACGGGCGGCCGGGCTTCGATCGTTCCCCCGAACGGCAGACGAGAAAAACCGCCTACTCTCGCCATCGGAATCAGAATTGATCTCATATCACGAACCACGCGGTTTGACATACTCCATCAACCGGGAGGGATGTCGATCACGAATCGAGCACCTCCGGCCGGCTCCTGCAAGGCGCGAATCGCTCCGCCGTGCTTGTCGACGATGCGTTTGCAGAGCCAGAGGCCGAGCCCGATGCCCTTCGTCTTGGTGGTGTAGAGCGGCTCGAAGAGGTTCGCGCGCACCTCGAGGGTGAAGCCCGGGCCGTCGTCCGCGACCTCCACGTGCATCGCGTGATCCTTCGCGCTCGCTTCGATCGTCACGTGGCTCTTCGCCGCTTGGAGCGCGTTCTGCGCGAGGTTGAAGAGCACTTGCCGGAGCTGGCTCTCGTCCACCACGACGTCGCCGTCGTCGTGCACCGCGATCTCGAGCCGCGCACCGTCGCGTGGGAGCCCGACGAGGCTGCGATCCACGAGCTCCGAGAGCCGCACCGCCTCGCGAACCGGCGGCCGATCACGCGCCAGCTCCAGCAGATCCGTGATGATGTGGTTCGAGCGCACGACCTGCTCGCGGATGCGCACGAGGTGCTTGGCGACGCGCTCGTCCTCCGCCGTGCGACGCCCGATGAGGTGCGTCGACGAGTCGATCACCGCGAGCGGGTTGCGCAGCTCGTGCCCGATGCTCGCCGCGAGCTTGCCGAGGCTCGCGAGCCGCTCCGTCGCGCGCATGCGGAGGTCGTAGTCCTCGCGGAAGGTCTCGAGCATCACCGCGAGCTCGATGTCGAGGATCTGATCGACCGCGACGAGGAGCGCGCGTGTCTCGTCGGGCGTCCAACCGGCGGCTGGGGCGTCGCGTTCGAGCGCGACCCGGAGCTCGCGCCGCAGCACGTTCATCATCGAGACCATGTACCGCTGCGGGAGACGAATCTTCACGTGAGCGCGCCCGATGCGCGCGCGCAGATCGACGTAGTGGCGATCGTAGACGCCGTCGAAGAGCGTCGCGATCCATCCGCGAAGATGGACCTTTTGTCGCTCGATCTGCGCCTCGTCCTCGAACACCGCGCGCTGGGTCGGGTTCTTCCCGAGCACGTCGTAGAAACGATCGACGACGTGGTGTACGTGGGGTTCGACCAGCGGCTTCGCGCGGGCCAACCGCGCGGCCTGCTCGGGTCCGAAGCCCAGGTCGCGCGAAAGCTCTTCGAAGAGCTCGTACGTGTCCATCTCGGCGGAGCTTGTCACGCGGGAGGCCTCCCGTGAAACGTCCGTGCGACGTGGGTGCCGGCTCGCGCACGCATCCCGCGCCCATGCGCGTCACCCGATTCGGCTCACCCCACGTAGAGCGCGACCATGCGGGCACGAGCCGCGGGATCGGGCTCGACGACGAGGGCGTAGCGCAGGTCGATCGGGATTTCGTTCCACGTGCCCGGGTCGACCCCCGGCGGCGGCTGCGGCGCGCGCCACGGATGCTCCACCGAGGGTGGCTCGGATCCCACGGCGCACGGGACGCCCAAGAAGGTCTCGCGCAGCCACGCGACGAGCTGCCGGAACGCACGCCGCTCCACCGCGCTGTCGACGCGCATGTCCACGAGCCGCTGCCGCGCGAGCCTCGGCAAGCCGCGCCAGTCGGCGTCTTCGAGGTGCGCGACCGCCTCCACGAGCTTGCGCTGCACCGTGAGCGGCATGCGCTCGAGCCGCTTCACCTGCGTGTCTTCGTGAGGGAGGACCGTCATGGGATGCCCCCCGATCCGTGCTCTTCCGCCTCGCTGGACGCTTCGGAGGGGGCCGGAAGCTCCGTGCGATGCGGCGGCGGCACCACCAGCACCGGCACCGGCGAGGTCTGGAGCAACCGCTCCGCCGTGCTCCCGAGCAGCACGCGCGAGAGCGGTCCCCCCGCGTGCGCACCCGCCACCACGAGGTGGGCACGATGCTCGCGCGCCGCCTCCGCGAGCGCGATCGCCGGCGACCCCGGCCGCACCTCCACCTCGACCCGCGCGCCGAGGTGCACGCCTTCGTCGCGCAGGCGCGCGAGCACCGAGCGCTCCCACTCCTGTTTCACGCGCGCCCAGTCGAGCGGCGCGTCGGCGGGCGCGAAGGGATCTTGGAGCACGTGCACCAGCACGTAGGTCGACGCGTCGCCGCCGAGCGCGCGTGCGGCCTCGAGCGCGGCGTGCCCACCCGGCGCGAGATCCATCGCGACCACGATCGTCAGCTCGGGTAGCCCGAGCGCCCTCTGGGCCAATAGTTGAAGCCCGTGCCTGAG
>CALJLK010000392.1 GCA_937982655.1 uncultured Sandaracinus sp. | reverse complement strand
TCGGTGCGCCACACGGGCTGGTCGTTGGGCAGGGTGCCGCGTGTCTCGGGAAGCAGTGATTGCCAGGTCATGGGAGTCCTTCCGTCCGTGTTGCTCGGAGCGATCGAAGAGACGTGCGGAGCCGTCGTCCTCTGACCAGCCACGTCGCATGCGAGATCGCGGAGGTCGTCGAGCAGGTCAATCGCGGTTACCTTCGACGACGCAGCGACGAAACGTCGGCGCGTGATCGAAGTCCGCTCGGAGGCCCACGTGCTCTTCGTGCGCGAGCAAGCACACGACCCACCGCGCCAACCTCGTGAAGAACGCTGGGCTCGATCCGATCGCGCCGTGCGCGGCACCGACCACTCGAACGTCACTGCCGAGGACGCCCTCCGCGAGACCGGCGATCACCGCGGATGCGTACTCGCGTGGGAGTCCGACGAACGCGGTCTCCGTCGCGCGACAGAGGGCCTCGTCCCAGGTGCCGCTCGCTGCGCTCGCGCCATCGACATCCACCGGCAGCCTCGCCTCCCGCGCGGCTGGGACTGGCTCGTCGAATCGTTCGACGACGTGCTCGACGACGAGGAGCCCGTACTCCGCTCTCGCACCGCGCGGCACGAACGCTTCGACGCCCAACGTCGTCGCGACGTGAGAGGTCACCGTCGCGGAAGGTGCGAGCGGGCGAGCGCGCGGCGAGGAGAGCGCGATTCGGCACGGGACCTCCTCCACGAAAACGCGCCCTCTCGCGAGACCTGCAGACACCTCGATCCTCACACCACCCTCCAGCTCGTCTCGAACTGCTCGTGCCCGCTCACGCCACCCACGACACCCGCTCCGGCCACGCGCCGGTGCTTCGCCACGTCGCGAGCACCTTGTGGCGCAGCGCGGCGACGCAGTGACGCATCTCGGCCGAGGAACGACCAGTCGACGTGCACTGCCCGTCCGTCGAGAGCGTCATGGTCCCCCACGCTTCGGGGTCACCGACGACATCTCCGCAAACGCGATACGTCGCTCGCGTCGCGTCGGAGCTCTCGAGGACCGCCTCGAAGTGGAAGACGCTCATCTCGACCTCGCTGGCCGTATCGTCAACGCGCCAGCTTGCTCACGATGTCGCTGAGGAGCTGCGCAAACGCGATCGCGTCGCCGGGCTCGTGGATCCAGAAGCGTTCGATCACGCCGCCGAGGCGGAGGTCCATGAACCGGCCGTGGTCCTTTCCACCGTCGAGGTCGATGCCCCCGAACGACACCGCCTCGTAGGGGAACGCGCGCGGTTCGGCGCCAGCGACTTCCACGACGACGGCGTCCTCGTGGAAGTCGAGCCGGTCGCCCCGCGCGAGCTCGAACGAGCCGATCGACTCGTCCGTCCCCGCGCGCCACGACGCGCGATGGCGAAGCCGGTAGGGGACCTGCTCACGAACGTAGACGGGCAGCGGGACTCTCATGCGGTCACCGGATCACGTTGAGCGAAGCGCCGCAGTGGGGGCATCGAAGATCGACGGAGTGCGCACCCGTCGCCAGGTACAACCAAACGACCGTCGAGCTGCATCGCGGGCACCTCGCGTGAGTCGTGAGAAGAATCGTGAGCAGAAGTGGGGCGACGAACATACCGTAAACGAGCGTCGTTCGGGCTCCCACGAACCATGACAGAGGCATCATGGTGAAAAGCGTGACTGATCCGATGCGAAGGAAGCGCCGGCTCCGATTCGCAATCGTGAGCTCAGCGGGGGGTCAGTTCGTGTTCCATGGCGAGAGCTCGGTAGCATCAACGCGAGACTTCGACCTCGACTCGCTCGCACACGACCTCGTACGCGGGCCCGTCGTCGGTGTTGAACGCGAGGTGCCGCAGCGCGGTTCGCTCGCCTCGCGCCTCGAGCTGCGCCCGAATACGCGCGAGCAGCGGTGTCTCGCCGAGGTCGAGCAACCGATCGTACGCCGCGAGCTCGTCCACCCCTCGCGCGCCGTCGTACGCGACGGAGAAGAATCGGACTCCCTGGAACGAGAGCGTCCACGTCTCGACGCCCTCGTCGGTCTCGAGCTCCATGCGGATCGCCAGGCCGCGTCGCGGAAGGAGCTCCGTCGCCGTGCCGCGAACGAGCGCGGTGGATGGCTGAGGCAGGTGCCATACGATGGTCGGGTTCTCGTGTTCGAGGCTCATCGAGTCTCCGTCGATCATCCGCGGTGATTTGGCTGCTCTCGCAGCGAGGCGTCGCTACCTCAGAAGCGTGTCGAGGTTCGCGTCGCAGCGAGGGCAGGCGAGCGAACGTCGACCCCCGAGCGCCCGCGAGAAGTAGGCGCCCACGAACCGCTCGTGGCACCGCGGACACCTCATGTAGGTCCGAAGGAGCAGGACGAACGCGACCGGGAGCGCGAACGTGGTGACGGCCGTCGTGCGCGGGCCGACGAACCAAGCGGCCACCATCACCGCGAACCCGACGGCCGAGCCTCGGACGAGGTCCCGCGTCGGAACCTCGACCGCGCGCACACGGGTGCCCGCGTAGCCGAGGTGTCCGTGGTTAGACGAACAGACGGCGAAAACAATATGACGACCAGTCGGGTCTAGCAGAGTGGCTCACGATGAAACGAGCGCGTCTTCCGTCCCTACAGTCCACACGAGCCATGGCATCTCCGAGCCAGGTCGGCCGCATCGGACCGAGATATCTGAACTCGCGGACCACGACCTGGTCTACATCCTTTGCCGAGATCTTCGTCGAGCCGAATGGTCGTCGAATGAATAGTTCGTCGTCGCGAAGTTCGACAACGGTTCGGAGTTGATTGATCGCGTACAGTGCAAAACTCGCGGACAGCACGCTCCATGCACAAGCGCCTGCAACGATCGCGAGTGGGACACCGCCCGACAACCACCCATACATTGCGAGTGCAGCAGGAGAGACGGCGATGACCGTGACAGTCGCGCCGAGTACCACCGCTGGCTTCGCAGAGGAAAGTATGACGACACGCTCTTTGTCGTCGCTAGCGCCTTTTGCCACCTTGAAAACTCCTTCTGTTGTCCGACCCGATTGGCAGGGCAACTGTCACGCCGATGGTCGCTCCAACCTCGACGATTGCGCCAACCCCGATGCCGACTTGAAACGTTCCGCAAGATGAAGTGTCACGCCCCATCAGCATGTCAGCCGCTGCGTCGGGATGTATCGAGTATCCGGCGGATACTGCCGCAATGGCTCCGACCTTTCCAGCCACGCCGATGCTAGGGCCGATGAAGTCATCGATGCTGCCTCGGTTGAAGAGAACGGACACTCCGCCGTACGCACCCGGTGTAACGAATCCGGCGGAGCCTGCTATCGAACCGAACAGGAACGCTTGTCCACTCTCGCTGTCAAACCCGACGCCGATTGTGACGCCGCCGCCAACACCGATGAGCGAGCCCTCGAGGTTGATTCCGACAGCGATCACCCACAGCCCGTTGGGATCCACGAAGTTCACCGGGTCGCCCGCCACGTACGCGTACAGATTCGTGTCGCCGCCGGCGATCAAGCTCGGATCCTTCGCCAGCCACCTCCCGATCGCCGCGTCGTAGTCGCGCGCCCCATACCTCACGAGCCCCGTCTGCGGGTCGTAATGCCCGGCCGCGTAGCCGAAGGGTTGGAAGCCGGGATTCGTGTCGCGGAGGACGCGACCGTAGGCGTCGAAGTCGAGGGCTTGGACGACCTCGCCGGTGGCGGTGTCGACCACGCGGCGGATGGAGCCGAGGTGGTCGTAGACGAGGCGGTAGGTGCGGCCGTCCGCGAGCATGAGCTCCGGGGCGAGGGCGTGGCTCGCGTAGACGAAGACGGCGCGGACGTCGCCGTCGGGATCGAGCTCGGCGATCGGGCGGTCGCCATGGTAGAGCCAGGCGTTCGTGCGGATGCCGTCGACGGCGCGCGCGACGCGACGGCCGAGGGCGTCGACTTCGTAGGTGATCTCGGTTCCGTCCGGGAGCTCGACGCCGAGGAGGTTCCCGAGCTCGTCGACCTCGAGGCGCGTGGTGCCCGTCGAATCCGTCCAGCTCGACACGCGCCCGTGGCCGTCGTGCACGTAGCTGCGGGCGAGCGCGCCGCTCGTGCTGCCGAGACGATCTTGGGCGTCGAAGGTCGCGCTCATCGCGCCGCGCTCGTCGCTCCACGCGTCGCGGTTGCCGCGCGCGTCGTAGTCGTAGCTCGCGATCTGTCGGTCGTTGCGGCGGACGATCTCGAGGAGGCCCGCGTCGTCGTACACGTAGCGGTAGGTGGTGGTAGTGCCTCCGTCGGTCTCGACGATCTCTTCGATGCGGCCCGCGGGATCGAAGTCGGTCACCTCGGTCGAAAAGCCGCCACCGGGCCAGCTCGCGGCGCGGCGTTCGGGGGCACCGAAGTCGTCGACGACGAGCTCGGTGGTGACGCGACCGACGGTGGTCGCGACGGGAAGGCCGCGGATGGGATCGCGGGTGATCGTCATCGGGCCCGCGCGCGTGACGAGGCCGTCGCGATCGAAGGCGTACTCGATCGGCGCGGACGCTCCGACCTGCACGGAGTCGAGCTGCCAGCGCTCGTCGTAGTCGAAGGCGACCGCGCCGGTGACGACGCCGGACCACGCTTGGCGCGTGAGCAGCGGACCGTCGAAGTCGAGGTCGATCGTGACGCTCGCGCCGCCGTCACGGGTGGGCATCGAGACGGTGTCGACTTGGCCGGTCGACGGGTCGTAGGTGGTCTCGCTGCGACCGCGCGCGAGCACGAGCGCCTCGGGGCGGCCGACGGCGTCGAGCTCGAGGCTCACCGAGCTTCCGTCGCCGAGCGTGAACGCGTCGAGCACGCCATCGCCGTCGCGCGCGATGCTCCACGGGATGCCGCCTTCGTCGGCGACGGGCGGGGTGTAGCTGGAGAGGCCCCCGAGGAGATCGAACTCCATCGTGTGAGCCTCGCCGCCGGGGCCCGCGAAGGTGGTGCTGCGGGTGGGCTCGTCGTAGGTGAAGGTCGATGTGCGGCCGGCGGAGTCGGTCACCGTGCTCACGCGACCGAGGGCGTCGAACGATGGCGTGACGCGGCGTCGATCGCTGCCTTCGATGCGCTCGGGGTGTCGGCTTCGCGGTCCGTACGTGAGCGTGGTGATGCGTTGCTCGGACCCTTCGCCGCGCTCGACGCGCTCGAGCCTCCCGCGCGCGTCGTAGGTGTAGACGAGCGGGTGTTGTCCCGGCGGCTCGAGGCGCACGAGGCGACCGGCTTCGTCGAGCACCGAACGCGCGACGCGGCCTTCCGCGGAGGTGAGGGTCCAGGTGCGGGTCCCGGGATCGAAGGTGCGCGTGAAGCTCGCCTCGCGCAGCGTCTCGGGCGCGACGGTCACCGTCTCCGACCACGTGCTCACGCTGCGCGTGGTGTCGGGTGCGAGCGTCGCGGTGGTCTCGCTGCGCACCTCGAGGCGACGACCTTCCGGCGTCGTCACCACGCTGCGGGTGGGCACGTAGCCGTCCGCGTCGCCGATCGGATCGGTGACGTAGTCGGCCTCTGAGGTGGTGCCGGTCGAGTCGCTCGCGCTGCTCCGGGAGCGGTCCGCGCTACGGCTCGTGCTCGATTCGGTTCCATCGGGGTAGACCACGCGCCGGTCGAGCTGCCCTTCGAAGAACTGGCTCGGCTCGGAGTCCGCGATCTCGTAGCGCGTGACGTAGCCCTCGGCGCTCGTGCGATCGACCGCGAAGCGTTGGACACCGAAGGTGTAGCGCGGCGGATCGAGCGCGAGGGTCTGCGCGCCTACGCCGACGCGCTCGTCGCGCACGAGGCGCCCGTCGTCGTAGGCGTACTCGTGGCGCGCGCCGGTGCGATCGACCATCGCGCGCAGCAGGCCCTCTTCGTCGCCGCGTCCGACCTCGAACGAGAGCTCGTGCGCGTCACCTTCGTAGCGGATGCGGTCGGCGTAGCCGTCGCCGTCGTCGTCGTGCAGATGCGTCTGCTCGCCGAAGGGTGCGGTGAGGATCACGTGGCTCGCGGACGCGCGTTCGATTCGGAGCGAGTTGCCGTCCGGAGTGACGATCGCAGTGACCACGTCGCCGCTCACTCCCGGCATGCCTGCGGGTGCAGCGGCGTAGTCGAAGCGCGTCTGCGCGGAGGGGACGAAGCGCGAGGTCGCACGCATCGGGAGCCCGCCCGCGCTGAAGACGTAGTCCCAACCGCCCAGCGAGACGTGGATGCCGTCGTCGAGTCGACGCCCTGAAGACGAGCCGAACGCGACAATCGGCTCGAACTGGAAGGTGCCGTCGCCCCCCTCGTGGTCGTAGGGGTAGGCGACTTCGCTGATGAAGATCACGCGACCGTCGGAGAGGACCGCGAAGTCCGGTTTGGCTGCCAAGGGCTGCTCGGTGAGCCCTTCTTCCGACGTGTGCGGACGCGTACGAACCGGAGAGTCCCCGCCGCCGGCAACCCGATACGATCGTCCGTTGCGCACGCGATTCATCACGCGCCCACCGAAGAGCATCAAAGGCTCCCCGTCGGGCGACCACTCCACGTCGGAGAGCCCCCGGGTGAAGAAGCAGGTCTCCGACAGCGGTGTTCCGTCGCGAACGTTCTGAGGCGTTCTCTCGAGCGTGCACGCTGCGTCGAACGCGGTGAGAGCACGTAAGGTTCCGTCCTCGCGGAGCTCCAGCAGAACCGCTCCGTCGAAGCGAACGTCGAAGCGCTCGTCCTGGTGCTCGAAACGGTCGGTGGCGCCGAGGATCCAGAGGCGCCGGTCGGGTTGGACCCAGGGCCCGCGCACGAACGAATCCACGCGCCCGAGCACCGCGCCCGTTTCGTCGACGACGCTGGTTTCAGTCGCGAGCAGTACCGTGGAGAGGCGACCGTCAGGTCCGAACCGACGAAGCCGGATGCCTCCGTCGTGCACGAAGTAGAGCGACCCGTCGATGCCGTAGGCGAGGTCTGCATCGCCGCCCCCGGACAAACAGGCTTCCCGCGGGTCGCCTCCGTCGAGGAGACGCTCGGGAACGATGTCACCAGGACCGCACCCTCCGAGGACACAGCAGTCGCGGTCGATGAGCCCGCCCGCGAGCAACGTGCGGGTGCCGTCAGGAGTGACGCGAGAGAGGGTTGCGGCAGAGTCGAGACGGCCGAGGTCTTCGAGGAGATAGAGGTTCCCGTCGAGGCCGAGCACCGCGCCGCGCCCGCCAAACAACGCATCGACGTCGTATCCGCGCGTACCTGGCCATTCGCTGAGCGTCCGATCGTGCTCGATGCGCCAGATCGCCTCACGCCCGAGGAAGACCACGCGCCCCTCGCCGTCCACCCGGAGCGCCGAAGCCCGCAACGCGACGTCGTCGGCACCCGCCCCGGTGGAGTGCGGCGCCGGGGCGAAGTCGCCGCCCGCGTATCCGGCGTAGAGCTCGAAGCCACGCCCGCGCGAGCGCGTCGAGAGAGCGCCACCGCTGCCCGCGAGTACCTGGCCGCGCTCGAGATCGAGCGTCGAGAGCGAGCTCAGGCTCCAGCCGAGCAGACCGAGCGAGCGCACGTCCCACACCCCCACCTCGGACTCGGCGCTCCGGCAGACGTAAGCTTCCATGCCGGTGCGATCGACAGCGACGGATGCGCCGCTGGTGACGATGGATCCGAACGCCGCGCCGCTCGACGCCTCGGGCGCGACGTCGACCGGCACGCCGTCGTAGACGAGACAGACCTCGTTCCACGCGGTGGCCGGTTGGTGGAGGCGGTTGCCGTCCGCGTCGAGCCCGTCCCAGACCCACTCGTCGAAGAAGGTGTCCCCTTCGAGGAGGAAGTCTTCCGGGAGCCCCGAGCGCTCGTGGAGCTGACCTTCGATCACCGAGCGCACGTCGATGCGCTTCAGGCTCGGCGAACGATCGTCCACCGCGAGCAGCGGGATGCGGACCGTGAACGCGTCGCGGTTTCCTGGAGCGCGCTCGCTCGAGTGACGCAGCACGTGTCCGGTGCCGAGCACCGCGACTTCCTCCGCGAGCCCTTGGTTCTCGCACTCGATGATCGAACCGCTCGCTTCGCGCGGGCAGGGCGTTCGCGCGCGGGCCGACGCGGGATCGATCGAAGAAGACGTGGCGTCGCCGGGGAGCCGAAACGGCCAGTTGCAGTCGTACGGAGAGAAGTGCGTGAGAGGCACGCGCCAGAGCTGGGTTCCATCCGCGTAGAGCGAAGCGAGACGTCGGCGCTCCTCTTCGTCGATCCCGAGCCCGGACAGGTCGGTGTCCGCGGCACCGTCGCCGTCGACGTCGATCGTCGCGAGCTCTCCTTCGCGCCCGATCAATGCAATCACCCGACCGTCGTCGACCGGAATCCACTCGCCGCGTCGGCGATCGTAGAAGCCAGTCGGCACGACACCGCCTACCGGCATGCCGAGAAAGTTGTCGACGTAGAAGGGCACCGGCCGATCGAAGGCGACCCCGGTCGCCCCCATCGACTCGGCCTCGTCGACCGAGAGCTCGACCGCGTACGTGTACGCAATCTGCCGCGGCATCGTG
Source organism: uncultured Sandaracinus sp. (assembly GCA_937982655.1). Taxonomy (GTDB): domain Bacteria; phylum Myxococcota_A; class Polyangia; order Polyangiales; family Houyiibacteriaceae; genus JACKEH01. The sequence goes on along the minus strand of CALJLK010000392.1, from coordinate 10,169 downwards.
CCCGGCATCCGTGCAGGGCCACGCGCGCCCACCGTGTACTCCGTCGCGCGCACCGAGAGCGTCGAGAGTGGGACCCGCGTGCCGTCCGGGAGCTCCGCCGAGGCCGACAGTCCCTCGGGGAAGAGCAGCGTCGCTTGCCGCGCGCCGTCACCGTCGTCGACCCGCGAACCACGCGCGATCGTGACCTCGCCCGCGCGCACGGTCGTGACGATCGGGTCCAGCGGCACGAGCAAGACCTCGGGCGCTGCCACGTGCTCGTTGGGCCGTGTGGGTCGGAGGAGCCGCTGACTCTCGAGGAAGCCCTCCTTCCGGTAGCGAACCACCAGCCGGCTCGCGGCGTGAACCACGAGATCGAAGCGACCGTCCGCGCGCGTCTCCGTCCAACCGAAGGGCGACGCGTCTTCCGACAAGAGCTCGACCCGAACCCCCGAGAGAGGTGTGTCGGAATCGTCTTTGACGTAACCGAAAACGCGGATGACGCGCGATGGATCGAGCGCGTCGAGATCGACGTCGCGTTGCCGCGCGCCGTCGCCGTCCACGAGGTGCCGCACGCGATCGAAGAACGACGCGAACCCTCCGTCGGGCGCATCGGGGATCGACCCGTCGGGCCGGTCGGGCTTCTTTCCTCCGCACGCGAGGGCGAGACTCAATGCGACGAGAAGGAGCGCGCGCATGGGGGAAGCGTACGGGGTGAGGGGGAGGCTGGCGATGCCGGTTTTGGACCGGTGGCGATGCGATTGACCTCGAAGGGCCAGCGTTCCGTTCGTGGATTCGGTCGCCTGACGGCGACGCTCACGTGACGTCGAGGAGCCGGCTTTGCGGCGGGGCTTCAGAGCGTCAGTAGACCATCGTCGTCCGGTCCCAGTCCGCACGCGAGCCGACCGGATCCTCGAGCTCGATGTGTTCGACGGCTTCGGCGAGTTGGCTGAGCGGACCGGGTGGTGTCGCCAAGCGCAAAGTCGCCGCGCGCGCTCGCAGCTCTTTCGCATACGCGAGGTCCCCACGCAGCGCTCGACACGCGACTTCATAGCGGAGCGTGCCGAGTCGAGGGTAGTCGGCCGGGTTCGACTGACGCCGCTGAATCCTCTCGATGCCGCGCAGGCAGTCGTCGAGCTCCCCGCGCTCGAAGTGCAGGCGCGCGCGCTCGTAGAGGAGGAAGAGGAGCGTGTTGCCCGAGGCGAAGGAGTCGCCCTCCTCCGCGGCGAGGGCTGCTTCGAGCGTCGTCGCAGCCTCGTCGTAGCGGCCGAGCCGCCGAAGGCTCGTCGCGAGGTAGCAGAGCGAGCGCGGCAGCTCTTCGGGTAGATACTGGCGATGGTGCTCCACGCCCTTCTCGAGCCAAGGCCGAGCGTCTTCGTCGCGGCAAGCGTGCATGAGCGCGCGACCCAACGTGCCGTACGCGCGACCGACGACCTCGCGGCGATCGCGCGTTGCAAGAAGGCGGTGGGACTCCTCGACCGCCTGCTCTGCGAGCCGAATCGCCGCGTCGAGTCGCTCGTCGTCGATCGCCGCCGAAGCTCGCGCGACGTAGACCCATGCGCGCTCGGAGTCGCGCAAGCTCGCGAGCTCCGCATCGCCGACGCGTGCTCCGAGCTCGGCTGCACGTCCAGGGTCCCCCGCGTGGAGCGCGAAGAGCATCGCGTGTCCGTAGGCCATCGTGCGGACCTCCGACTCGCAGTCCGGATCGTCCGCGAGCGCGACGGCGCGATCGACGAAGTCCATCCAGCGCTCGGCGGAGTAGTTCTCGCTCTGCGCGTGGCCGAGCGCGTGGAGCTCCCGCTCTCGCTGCTCGCGCGTCGAACGCAATGGCGGAAGCTCGTCTAGCCCAAGCCCGAAGATCGCGAGAGCTTGCTGCAGGTGTGCGGCTCGAACGACGTTCGACGCGTCGACGCTTTGAAAAGAAGCGGGGCTGGCGACAGCCCGTCGGAGAAGCTGAGTGGACGCGACGAGGAGGGAGACGTCGGGACGCTCTCGCTGGAGCGAGCGCCACTTCTCGTCGACGTGTGCGACTGGTAGCAGCACGCCAGCGCCATCGACTCGCGCCGTCGCGGCCACGTTCGTGCGCGGAGCGCGGCCGAGCCACGAAGAGACGAAAGCGATCGCGACGCTCACGCCGAGTGATGCCCCATCGAGTGGGAGGGTCCCGGAGCACGAGACGACGTGCCCGAGCGCGCCGAGCTCGGGGACGCCGCGGTGCTGCGCGGCCGCGAGCCGTCGCAGAAGCTGATACACGAGACGCACCTGTCGTGCCGCGTCCGGACCGAGCCCGGGCATCTCGAGCACGAGAGGTTCGCCCTTTCGCTCGACCCGCAGGCGCGCCACCTCGCCGCCTCCCGCAGACCAGGTGAGCACGAAGCTCTCGCCCACGCTGGGAAGCCACGGGGTTCGCCCCTCCGCGAGGTGAGGCGCGATCCGACGCAACCGCTCGAGCTGGTCGGGGCTGAGCTCGCCGCGAGCGAGCACCTCGAGCTTTCGGAGATCGAGTCGCGACACCGAGCTGCGAGCGTGCCCCAGACGATCGAGCACTTCGTCGAGGGTCACGAGGTCGCCTCGAGGTCGAGCGTCACGTCGAGCCCGCGCCCGTCGGGTGCTCGGACGACGAGCGCCACGCTCCGTGCAAAGGGCACCCGCGCGGTCCAGAGCCCTTCCCGCAACGTCGCCGCGACGCCCCCGAAGCGAACTTCGGTCAGCTCTTCGCCGGCTTCGAGCTCGAGCGTCACCTCACCTCGCTCGATCACGAGATGCGCGTTCGCATCGACGGCCACGAGATGCCCGAGGTCCTCGAGGATCGCCTGCATGTCCGATGCGTCCGCGGCGGCCCTTCGAAGGCCGATCGGAAATGCGATGGTCGCCGCAGGACTGGAGGCTGACGCCGACCTCGCATGAGCCCACCGACGCGCCGCGAGCCCCACGTGTTCTTCGGAGGCACGAAGCACGTCGATGAGCTCGTGCAGTTGCTCTGCGAACGACGGGTCGGCCTCGGCCAGACCGAGCACGGTCCGGTGGTGCCGCCCGTCCTGGACGAACGCGCGAACTGCCTCGTCACTCGGCAGCCCTCGACCCCTCGGGATCTCGGGCAATCCAGGGTCCTCCGTGCGTTCCCGTTCGGGTAAGCGCGACGCCCAGTGTCCCGGCCCCAACATCTCGGCGCGCGGTCCGAGGGCGCGTTCGACGGCTTCCCGCCCGAACCGCTCGACCGCCGTGTCGAAGGCTCCGCAGACCTCGTCGAGCTCCGCGAAACCGGGCGCTTCCCACGCGTCCGCGCGTTCGATGCGGCGCGTCGCGACCAGGAGCGACTCGGCTTCGTCGCGCGCTTGTACCGCGAGCTCGAGCCGCTCGTCCGGCTCGTTCGAGGGCGGAAGCGCTCGCGCCATCAACGCGTCACGTCCCGCATCGAGCACCACGCGGCGTTCGTCGCGCGCTCGTCCTTCGAGCCAACGCAGGATCGCGCGCGGGAGCTCCACCTCGAGCCGCAAGCCGTCCCCCACGAGGCCGAGCACCAGCGCGAGGCGGTCGGCGTCGAGGCCCGCCGACCCGACCAAGAAGGTGTCGACGAGGGCGCGCAGTCCGGCCTGCACTTCCGAATGGAGATCACGAGACATGGGAGGGCCCTTGCCACCAGAGACGCGGCACGACGCAGTTTCCTGACAGAGAATCGCGCGTGGTCTGGCCGCGCTCGGAGAGATGTTTCAACAAGAAGCTCATGCGCGCGTTCGGGCCGCCGAGCGCGACGCGGTAGAGCGTGCGCCAGCGAAGCGCGCGGTGATGCCGGTAGAGCTCGAGGCGAACACCGTCGCCTCGCTGGATGCGCACGCCAGGAGCGTCGTTCGTTCCGAGCGTTCCGGCGGTGAGCACCACGAGCGACTCGGGCGCGCCCCCTCCTACCGCGTCGCGCACCAGACGTTCGTACAGATCCGTTCGTGCGACGACGATGCCGTTCTCTTCCGAGACCTCGCGCAGCAGCGCGTCGACGTGCGCGGCGTAGCGCTCGGCGATCTCGTGCGTGATGCGTGCGCAGGAATCTCGGAGCGCAGTGGGACACGAACCGCAGGGCCGATCGTCGGAGACCGCACGACCCCCGTAGCTCTCTTTGTCGAGCAGCTCAGCGCGGCATGTGCGTGGGCCGTCGTGGAGCGCGCGGACGTTCGCGACGAGGGCGCGCCGCTCGTCGAGCGTGAGCACGGGCGGCGTGCCGCGGTCCCAACCTTCGAGGTTCCAAGGTCGCTTCGTCGGTGGCGAGTCGACGAAGACACGACCGTGCAGCGCGGCGAGCCCGAAGGGATGACGAATCACGTGATCCTGGAGGACGCCTTCGTCGATCGAGTGCGGCTCGCACTCGAGCCAGCCGGCGAGGCGATGCGTTCGGCTCGGGACGTTCATCGCTCCCCTCCCACGCTCGCGAGCTTTCGGAAGCGGCTCACGATCTGATCGACCGCTGCGCGTCCGATGGCGTGTGCGCGCGCGATCTCTTCCCGGTCCTCGCCCAGCGCGACTGCGACGAGCACGTCTCGATCGCGCGCCGACACGGCGGACAAGAGCGCAGCTCCATCGAGCCGCAGCATCACCGAGCTCTCGGGATCGAGCGGGGCTCGATCGAGGTCGACGTCGCCGAAGGTCGTCCGCTCGTGCGGCACTTCACGTGCGCGTCGACCGAGCGTGCGCTGCGCGGCGCGAACGAGCGAGACCACGAAGAGCCCACGCGGGTTGTTGTCGGTCTCGATGACGTGCTGCAGCCGCGTGGCGAGGAAGTCGTGCACGAGATCGTCGAGCTGCTCCTCGGTGAGCTTGCGGCTCATCGAGCGCAACGCGCGGCGACCGTCCTCGACCGCGAGCTGGTAGAGCGCGCGCTCGTACCGCGCGCGTTCTCGCCCGCGCGGCGTCTCGCGAAGCGCGGCACACACCCTCTGCCACTCGGCTCTCCGAGACATCGGGCCGACCGTACCAGAACACGTTCGAGGGTCGTCGCGCGATGCACGGCGGTGCGGCCCAAGCGTGTGAACGAGTGGCTCGTCGGTCGACGCGCGAGCGTGGGTTGGGCTCGAGCGTGGGTTTCGAGCGCGCCGCGACGGAAGCGAAAAGCCCGGTCGGCGCGAGGCCTGACCGGGCTGAATCGTTCATCTATTCGGAGCGGGAAAAGGGATTCGAACCCTCGACTTCAACCTTGGCAAGGTTGCACTCTACCACTGAGTTATTCCCGCAGGAACCGCCGAAACGGACCGAGTAGATAGGCCGTGGCTTCGGAGCTGTCAAGGAAATCTTGAGGGGCGGCTTCGATGGCGCTGCGTGGTGGACAGCACGGGTACGTCGGCCTGGGTGATCGGAGGTGTGCTCGGACGCGGGCGCTCGGAGGACGGAGCTAGCTCGGTGGGCGCCCGGGGGGGGGCCAGAGGTGCCGGAGGTGGGCGCTCGGACGTGAGCGTTCGGACGTGAGCGTTCGGACGTGAGCGTTCGGACGGTGGGCTCGCGTCGACGCGGGGACCGAAAAGCTGCTAGCCCGGCGGGATGCTTCGCGCGTCGGTCGTTTCGCTCGTGTCGTTCGTGTCGTTTGGGCTCGTGTCGGCATGTGGGCCCGCGCCTTCGTTGATGGACTACCACCGGACCGCGCTCGACGAGATCGCGCCCGACGCGATGGGGTGCGCGGCTTACGAGGTGGAGGACACCACGACGGAGGACCTGGTGGACGTCGGTGGGGACCCGGAGACGCGACGCTACGCGGTGCGTGGGTGTGGCCGCGAGGAGGCGTTCCTCTGTTACACGTTGCGACGCACGGACGCGGCGGAGGCGCCGACGTGTCGCCCGTTGCGGCGTGGCGAAGCCGGGTCGGCGACCGGGGGCGTGCACGTGGGGCCGTTCCGCGTCGCGGATTGAGCACGGTCGGCGACGAACGGGGGCGGGCACGCTCGACGACGGGACTCGCTCGAACCTCGTAGGCTCGGTTCGTGAGCGAGGCGGTGCCGCGGAGCGCGTAGCTCGCGCACTCGACGTCGCAGGGTGTCCTCAACGCCCGTCGACTGCGCGCTCGAGCTCTTGCACCGTCGCTTCGCAGTCGAAGCGTGAGGTCTCGGTGAGCGTGCGGAGCGCGTCCTCCGCGCAGCCGATCGGATCGCGCCAGAGCTCGCTGCGATCGAAGCGCACCACGAGGTAACCCTCTTGCTGGAGCTCGATGTCGCGGTAGCGCTCGTCGCGCTGCGCGCGGCGTCCGATCGTCCGATCGCTCAGCAGGATCGCCATCGAGCGCTCGACGACGACCTCGCGAACGTCGTCCTCGCCGAGACGCGCGAAGGCGCTGACGTGCAGCCACAAGCGAAAGTCGACCACGGTGCGTCCGACCTCGACCATCGGCTCGAGCACGAGATCCGGATCGAGGTGCTCGCGGCCCGGCACGAACGCGAGGTCGCGTGGGAACCACGGCTTGTCGTTGCCGCTGCGCACGCAGAAGGCGCCGACGTCGCTCACGCGTGCGCACGCGACGACGAGCGCGGGGAAGAGCGTGCGGTGCGCGTCGCTCGGGAGGCCACGCATCGCGTGGTTCATCTGGTTCGCTTCGGCGGAGGCGTGGAGCGTGACGAGATCCCACGCAGCGTCGACCGCGCGTGGATCGACGGGCTCTTCGCCTTCGCGCGCCCAGCGCCAGTCTTCGAGCGCGGGGCTCGGTCGGTGCTCGAGCGAGGCGGCGAAGCGCTCGCTCCAGCTCTGCGGTCGACGCTTCACGTCGGCTCCTCAGTCGTCGTCGGTGTGGGTGCGGGCGTGGGCTCACGCAGCTCGCGCAACAAGAGGCGAAGCGACGGGTAACCGAGCAGGAGCGTCTGCAAGCCCCAGCCGCTCGCGGTCGGGAGCGACGCACCACGCGCTCGTGCAAAGGCGAACAAACCCTCGCCGACGTGCAGCGCGATCGCCATCGCGGCGATGCCTTGCACGATGACGCGCGGGAAGAGCGGGATCACCGAGGTGAACGCGTCGTAGGCGCCCTGCGAGAACGCGAGCGCGAAGGTGAGGGCGAGCCCGGGGAGGATCGCGAGCCACCAAGCCCAGTGCGGTCGGATCACGCGCGGCATCGAGTCGGCCAAGCGTCGCACCCAACCGCGACACCGCGCCATCCCCGCGGCGTGTCCGAAGCGCGGTTTCCAGCCGAGGTCGCGCTCGGCGGCTTCGATGGAGAACCAATGATCGGTGACGAGCTTGTAGAGCTCCATGCGCGTCAGGAACGGGTGGATGCCGAGGAACGAGAGCCACTCGGCGAGCTCCGCGCCGACGCGCACCGGCCACACCGGCATGTAGGCCTTCGGGGGCTTCTTCCCGAGCTCGATCGCGGTCGGCCCGAAGAAGTCGAAGTAGCTCATCGGCTCGCCGTCGCTGAGGAAGTACGCGCGGCCGTTGGCTTTGCCCTCGGGGCCGAGCGCGAGCGCGGCGCGGACGTGGGCGTCGACGAGATCGTCGATGAAGACGTTGTCGGCTTTCGTGCGCCCGCCGCCGATGCGCACGACGAAGAGACCGCGCTGGATCTCCCGCACCGCACGAGGGAAGTGGGTGGGCTCGTCGGGGCCGTAGATGCCGCCGGGGCGGAGCGCGCAGGTGTGGAATCCGTCGCCGTTCGCGGCGAGGACGAGCTTCTCGGCTTCGGCTTTGGTGATCGTGTAGAGGTCGAGCGGACCGAGCGTCGCGTAGGGCACCGACTCGTCGGCGCCGCGGTAGGGGCGATCGACGACGACGTTGACGGAGCTCGTGAGCACGAAGCGCGTCGCGCCCGCGGCTCGTGCGCTCTCCATCACGCGGCGTGCGCCGCCGACGTTCACGTCGTGCACGAACGCGCGCTCCTTCGCGGGGGCGTGCGTGCGGGTGTCGATGATCGCCGCGCAATGAAAGACGGTGTCGATGCCTTCGCAGGCCGCGCGCACCGCGTCGTCGTCACGCACGTCGCCTTCGCGGACGTCGACTCCGTCGGGGAGCGTCGCGCCGTAGCGTCGATCGAAGGCGCGGACCTCGAGGCCCGCGTCGTGGAGGGCGCGTACGAGGTTGCGTCCGAGGTAGCCGCCGGCTCCGGTGACGAGACAGCGGCCGAGGAGCGAGAGGTCCGGCATCGGCTGGAACGCGTTGTAGCAGGGAGTCGCGCGACGCGCGCGCTGGCGATTCGTGTGCAAGGCGTGGGCAGCGAGCGGTGACTCGTGTGCGAGGCGTGGGGAGCGAGCGGCGACTCGCGCGCGGCGACTCGCGCGCGGCGTGCCACGCCGCGCGGCGACTCGCGCGCGGCGTGAGCACCGCGCGGCGACTCGTGCGAGGCGCAAGCTGTGAGCGGCGACTCGCGCGTGGCGTGGACACCGAGCGACTCGCGAGGCGTGGCGCGCGGCTCCACTGCGCAGCGTGCTGGACGTCGGCCGGTGTCTCGGGGGAACCTTGGCGCGATGAACCTCGAGGACGTCGATCGCGAGCTGGACTCGCTCGCGCCGAGCGGGACGCCCGCGTCACTTCCGATCGAGCGGCTCGGCGATCTCGCGGCGGTCGATGCCGTGCTCGCATCGCTCGGCGAAGGGGTGCCGCTCGCCACACCGCCCGCGCGCCCGGCCACGACCCCCGTCGCGGCGGCGAAGCCTGCGACGCCACCGAAGCCGTCGGCCACGCCAGCCGCTCCACCGGTCGCGAAGCCACCTTCCGCGCCGCGTCCACCCGCGCCGAAGTCGGCGATGCCACCCCCGCCGCCGAAGTCGGTGATGCCGCGGGTGCCCGCACCCGAGCCGACCCGCGAAGTCGTCGCGCCCGAGAAGTCGGCGGCTGACCCCGCCGACCCGGGCAAGAAGTCGGCGGCTGACCCCGCCGACCCGGGCAAGAAGTCGAGCGCGACCGACTCGTCGACACGTCAGGTCGTGGCGCCGAGCCCGTCGAGCCCCGGCTCGCTCCTGGCCGACGATCTCTTCGCCGACCTCGCGGACGACGACGTGCCGAGCGCGGCGAGCGAGCGTCCCGTCGAAGCCACCGCGGAGACCGCGAGCGAAACCACGAACGAGACCTCCAGCCCGCTCGCCGAGCTCTTCTCGGATCTCGACGAGGAAGTGGCGGAGGTCGGCAACCTCTTCGAAGAGGAGCCGCCCTCGGAAGAGCGGCTCTCGCTCGAGCTCGGAGATTTCGACGACCTGGTGCCGGAGACGGGGACGACCTCGGCCGTGCCGAGCGCACCGTCGACGGCCCCTTCGGTCCCGGCTCCGCCGGTCGCGCCGAGCTCGCCGTCGACCGCACCCCGCGCGCCTTCGGTCGCGCCCGCTGCGGCGGCGGGGCCGTCGGACGACTTCGACGACTTCGAGGAGCCGGTCGCCGACTCGACCTCGCTCTTCTCCGCGGCGGACGTGGCGGCGATTCGGCGCGCATCGTCCGTGCCCGCGCCGATGGCGTCTGCACGTCCGGCGACGCCGTCCACCAGCTCGCCGCTCGACGAGCTCGTGTTGGAGGACGACTTCGAGCTGCTCATCGACGACGACGACGAATCGACCGAAGACGCCGTGGCGGGCGACGCGGGCGAGGAGTCGGGCGACGACGCGGACCCGAGCGGCAAGAAGGGTTTCTTCAAGAAGCTCTTCGGGTGAGTCTCCGCTCTCGTCGGTCGCTCCCGTTCGACGTCACGTCGATCGCTGCGTTCGACGGAGCACCACCCGAACAAACGAAGAACCCCGCTCCTCTCGGAGCGGGGCTCTTTCACCCGAATCGACGAAGACTCGCGCGCTCAGAAGTAGAAGTGCGCGCCGAGCGTACCGACCGCGCCGACCGAGGTGTCGGACGTTCGGTTCGTCGCGGGGTCGTAGAACTCCGGCAGGTCGCCGACATCCTCGCTCACGCGGGTGCGGATGAACGCGCGGATGTCGGTGCTGAGCGCGAAGCGCGGGGCGATGCGCCACTCCCGGCCGAGACCCATCTGGCCACCGAAGTACGCCATGTCGCGCTCGAGGTCGCGGCCGTAGCCCTCGTGGAAGCCCTCGGTGTGGGCGTAGGAGACGTTGAAGCCGCCGAGCACGTAGGCCTGCACGCGGCTCGCGCGGGGGAGGAAGAACATCACGTCGAACGTGAAGGGAACCTCGCCGCGCGTCATGCCGTTGTAGTCGCGGCCACCGTACGCGCCAACGCCGACCTCGATGCCGAAGATGCGCGAAGGACGGAAGCGGAGGCCGAGGTGCACGCCACCCATGCGC
>CALJLK010000391.1 GCA_937982655.1 uncultured Sandaracinus sp. | reverse complement strand
ACCCCGAAGACCTCGGCGCCCGCCCGGTCGACGTGCCCTCCGTCTCCCACACCCTCCCCGCCGATCTCCCCGAAGGCTTCGACCTCGACGCCCACCTCGCGGAGATCGAGAAGAAGGTCCTGCTCCAAGCGCTCGCGCAACAGGGCGGCGTCCGAAAGCGCGCCGCCAAGCTGCTCGGCATGACGTTCCGGAGCTACCGGTATCGGCTGGCGAAGTACGGGCTCGGGGGCGACGAGGGCGACGAAGGCGACGACTGACTGGGAGGCGCAACCGCTCGCGTGGATCACGCCGTCGAGCCCACCGCGATCGATCGACACGACCTCGAGCCCTTGCCGCGATCCATCGCCAAGCCACCTCCACTCGAACGACCTCGGTCCGTCGCGTCGATCCGAGGCCCGCACCTTGCCTCCAATCGCGAGCACGGTTCGGCCGCCACGATGGTAGCCTTCCGTTCGTCCCGTTTTCGTGGCGCGCGTGCGCCCGGAGGAGCCCAGCGATGCGCAGCCGACGAAGTCAGAGCGGATTCACGCTGATCGAGCTGATGATCGTCGTGATCATCATCGGTGTGCTCGCAGCCATCGCGATTCCTTCGTTCACGTCGTACGTGCACCGGAGCAGAACGACCGAGGCGACCAGCTTCCTCGCCGAGATCAAGCAGCGCCAAGAGTCCTACCGCGCCGAGTTCTCGCAATACGCGGACGTCCGAACCCCAAACCCGACCGTGCTGCCGACCGGGGGTGATCGGGCGGGCTGGGGAGCGCCCGCGCCCGCGCCTTGGACCCAGCTCGGCGCGTCGCCCGACTCCGCCGTGCGGTTCCAGTTCGATACGATTGCCGGCCTCCCAACCACGGCGGTAGCGGGTGGGCTTGCAGGGTGCGGAGATCCCACGGCAGGCGTCGACAACAACGACTTCTGGTTCGTCGCCCAGGCTCTCGGCGACCTCGACGGGGACGGCGAGAACGTGTGTTTCGAGATCACGTCGCATCGCTCGACGGTGTGGGTGAGCAACGGGGCCGGATGGGAGTGACGCATTTCGTCACCCGGTGCCCGACGCGCTGACGCGTTGTGTCTCTCCACGCGGGCTCCTGTCGAAAACACGAAGAAAACGACCTGGCACGCTCGCTGCTCTGTACTCGGCCAGAGACACGGTTCGACCGAACCAAGGAGATTCGCAGATGCTCAACCGACGCAAGCAAGACGGCTTCACCCTTATCGAGCTCATGATCGTTGTGGCGATCATCGGCAGCCTCGCCGCGATCGCGATCCCCGCGTTCATCAACTACGTGAAGCGTTCGAAGACGTCGGAGGCTCCTGCGAACCTGAAGGCGCTGTTCACGGGCGCCGCCTCGTACTACAACAGCGAGTCGTCGCAGCAGGCGCTCATCGCACGTTCGGCCGGCGCAGTCACGACCACGCGATGCGTGGCCGCGGCCGCCATCCAGCCCGCGACGATTCCGGGCTCCCAAAAGTTCGCCATCGACTGGGGAGCGGTCGGGATGACAGCGGAGATCGGAACCTGGCAGTCGCTCCAGTGGCAGGTGTCCGACCCGGTCTACTATCAGTATCAAGTGACTCCGGAGGTTGGTGCAGGCTGTGGTGATATGTCGGTTGTTGGCGCGCACATCTACACTTTCGCAGCGAACGGCGACCTCGATGCGGACATGGTTCCGTCGCTCTTCGAGCTCGCCGTGGGCCTCGACGAGGGCAACACCTTGTACCGAAACGGGGCACTCTACGTGAGCAACGAGCTGGAGTGACAAAGAGCCCCTGACCATTCATCGAAAGAACGAGGGCACTCACCCTCGTTTTTTCCTTTCCGTCTATGTTCGAACGCACCAGGTTACTCACCATCTTCACCCTGGTTGGCTGCATCGCTTTGACGGCCCAGGCTCGCTCGCCCGCAATGACGCGCTATCTGGAAGCGCAGCGCTACGAGGACATCTACACCCTCCCTCCAGACGACTGGCTCGTCGCCGGCTCACTCGGCCATCGACGCGCGGCCGCCGACCTGATCTGGATGCGGGTGCTCGTGTACATTGGCGACGAGTTCTCCGCACGAGGCGAAGTCGCCAACGTCTACCGGTACACCGACGCGATTCTCGCTCTCGATCCCGACTTTCGTCGCGTCTACTCCTGGGTTGCCAGTGCTGCGCTCTACCGGCCCCATGAGGTGCCGGTCGAACAGCAAATGCACGTACTGAGTTACCTACGCGAGGGCGTCCGGAGGTTCCCAGATGACGGTCGCCTCGCATGGGAGCTTGGCGCCACCATGACGTACGAGCTAGCGCCGCTTCATACGGGGGCGGAGCGGGACGCCCTTCGAGCGGAAGGACTGGAGCACCTCGCGGCAGCGACGAGGCTCGGCGCCGGTCCGGCGTGGATGATTTTGAACAACGCCTATCAGCTCGAGGCGCTCGGCCGAGCCGACCGCGCCCTCGCACACCTCCGCGAGATGTACGCGAGCATCCAAGACGAAGCGATGCGCGCCGAGATCCTCGCGAGGATCGAAGCGATGCAGAGCGCGGCGGACGCCGAGGCCCTGCGCAACGAAGTCGAAGCTCTAGAAACCCGACGTCGCGAAGAATGGCCATGGATCCCGGGCGAGTTCTTTCTCCTGCTCGGCGACCGCGTGGTCTTGTGACCCGACGCCAACGAATCGTTGCAGGGCTGCTGACGCTCGGGGCTCTGCTTCGAATCGCCTATCTGCTCGACTACGCTGGGCTCCCGTTCGTCGAGGGACCGCTCGGCGACTCGGTCGTCTACCTCCACCAAGCGCGACGCGTGGTTGCGGGTGACCACGGAGACTCGTCGCTCCTCGCGATGAGCCCCGGGTACGGGTATTTCCTTGCGGCGCTCGGACAGAGCGCCTGGCTCGCGATCGCGATTCAATCGCTCGTCGGACTCGGCGCGGGCTTGCTCTTGGAGCGCACGACGACCCGGCTCGCGGGTGAGACTGCCGGACTGATCGCTCTTGCGTGCTACGTCGGCTATGGGCTCTTCCCGTTCTACGAGTCGAAGCTCTTGAGCGAGACGCTCGGTTTTGCACTCTCGCTCGGCGCTTTCGCGCTCTTCACCTCGCTGAGCGCCTCGTCATCGCCGCGCCGCGCCGCGGCCGCGGGGCTCGTACTCGCGCTCGCGGTGTTGATGCGCGCACACCTGATCTTCGTGGTCCCCTTTGCGGTCGTCGCCGCGCCGTGGCGGTGGGCCGAAGAGAGCAAGCGTGAGCGAGCACGCCGAACGGCGGGCTTCGTGCTCGGATTGGGGTTGGTGTTCGGCGCGAGGGGCGTACACACGCTCTCGACAGCCGACGTCTTCGTCCCGGTCCTCTACACCGCCCCCGACGCACACGTCGTCGCGACGTCCTCCACCTCACGGTACGACGGCAGTCTCGGGTCCGTCGGCTTTCAGAGCGAGGGACCACGGAGCGCTTGGGACGTGGTACGTGCCGTGGAGTCGCACCGCTCCCGCCCCACGGCGGAGCGATCGTCGAGCGGGTTGCTCGCCACGGCTGCGAGCATCGACGTGTGGGGAGCGATGCGCGCCGCGCCGCCTCGCGTGCTCGAGACGTTTCGAAGCGTCGAGGCCACGTTCCAGTACGCCTACTACGGGGAACGGGCAGCGAGTCCCGCGTTGAACGCATCCCCCATCAGCTTCTCGTTCGTCGCTGCCCTCGCCGCACTCGGAGCAGGCGTTTGGATGCGCTCGCGCCCCCGCGCACTCCTCCCCATCGCACCTTGGATTCTCGGGATCTTGATGACCTGCGTGCTCTACGCACCCACGGCGCGATATCGCCTGCCGATGCTGTGCGCCCTCTTGCTGCTCGCCGGGGTCGGTGGCGCTTGGCTTCTGGAGCTTCGTCGGAACTCCAGCGCCCGCTGGATTCCGATCGCCGTTGCGGCCGCGGCGATCTTCCTGCACGGCGCCTGGCGAAACGTCGCCTACGAGCCGAAGCACCCCGAGCGCTGGCACCTCGTCATGGCGGAGTCTCTCCTTCAGCAACCACACGACCCCGCGGAAGTCGCGTGGCACTTGGAACGCGCCGTCGCGGTGTCGACCGACCCCGACGCTACCAGCGCGCACATCCAGGCCCTCGTCCTGGCGCCGACCCGCGAACTCTGCGTGCAGATCGCCAAGGACCTCGCCGACTTCGGACGCTTCGCCCCGCACCTGCGCGTGCTCCCCGTGTACGGCGGCGCTCCGATCCAGACACAAATCCGATCGCTGCACCGCGGCGTCCACATCCTCGTCGCGACGCCGGGCCGATTGAACGACCTGATGC
>CALJLK010000390.1 GCA_937982655.1 uncultured Sandaracinus sp. | reverse complement strand
GGGTCGAGCCGCTGGACGCAGCGCTCGAGATCGGGCCGGACGGAGCGTGGTTTCGCCCGTCCGGAGCGACGGATCGAGTGCGCTTGCCCGAGCGCTCGCCGCTCCGCCGGCTGTTGTGGTCGCTCGCGGCGCGCCGTGTCGAGGCGCCGGGCGAGGTGGTGTCGATCGACGAGCTGCTGGCCGCGGGTTGGCCGGGCGAGAAGATGCGGATCGAGGCGGGGCTCAATCGGGTGTACGTCGCGGTCGCGACCTTGCGCAAACGCGGTCTGAGCGACGCGGTGGTGCGCGCGGGCGGGGGGTACCTCTTGAGCCCCGCGCTCGCGGTCGACGTGCGGTGACGCGGCGCGATTAAGGTCGGCCGTTCGCCGATTAAGGTGCGAGCACGTGCCGAAACGCGAACGTTGCGGGCATGCGTTCGCTCGTGCTCGTCAGTCTGTTCTTCGGTGCGTCGGCCTGCGCTCGGTCGCACGAGCACACCCCTCGCGACGACGCGGGGCTCGACCCGAGCGACGCCACGGCGCTCGTCCGCTGCGAAGAGCTGCCGTTCCCATCCTCGCTCCACGGCGTCTTCGCGCTGCACCCGTTCGAGTGTCGCGCGTCGATGCGCGCCGAGCCCGTGGGGTGGCGGCTCTCGATCGCGGCGGACGGGCAGGTGTGGCTCGGGGTGCCCGATGGGCCGGAGGCGCGGGGGCGCTTCGCCTGCGAGTCCGGGGCGTGGGCGTTTCGCAGCGAAACGGGTGGCATGGCGCCGCTCGCGTTCGTGGTGCGAGCGAGCACCGACCCGCGGGTCGACTTCGCGTTGGAGTCGCTGGAGTCGGCGCCCGCGTGGCGAGCGTGGGCGGTGCGGGTCGACGACAGCGTGCGCGCCGAAGGGGTGCGGCTGCCGAGCGGGGTGGCGTGCGCGCGTCGGGCGCGGTGGTCGCTGCGCCCGATCGGGGGTGACGAGGTGTGGGCGGAGGGAACGGACGAGCCCACCGAGCGCCGAGCGCAGTGGAGGTTCGGTGCGGTCGACGCGGGCTCCGGCGCGGATCGTGTGTTCCTCTGGGACCCCGTGCTCGGGCGTGCGCTCGGCGGGACGGCGGTCGCGTGGGACGGTCGGCGCGGCACCGCACGGGCGCCACGGCACGCGGTGGTGTGCGCGGCGGAGGACGACACGCTGACGTTCGAACGGCGCGGCGACGTGTGGACGGTCGGGGTGAGCTGGCGTGTCACCGACGTCGACGATCGAGATCGCGATGGGGATCGCGAGGACGAGCTGGTGCGCGAGACGGAGTACGAGCTCACGAACGACGACTGCCGCTGAACGAGACGCGCGGCCGCGGGTCGGAGACGACTCGGCCTCCCGAGGCTGCGCTACGCTCGCGGCGTGGAGCGGCTCGAAGGGCGCTACGAGTACGTGCGTGAGCTCGGGCGCGGCGGCGCGGGGCGCGTGGTGCTCGCGCGCGACGTGATCGACGGCGCGACGCGCGCGCTCAAGATCGTGCCGCCCGACGCGCTCGGCTCACTGGAGCTCGAGCTCTCCGTGCTGCGGCGAGTGGCGCACCCCTCGCTGGCGCGTGTGGTCGAGCTCCTGCGGGTGTCGGCGCCCCTCGGGGAGCCCTTTCGGCTGCCGAGCGGGACCGCGGTGTTGGTGCAGGAGCTCGTGGAAGGCGAGCGAAGCGACGTCGCGTTCGCGTCGCTCGAGCGCGGATCGCACGAGCGGCTTCGGCTGGTGCTCCACGTGACGGCGGAGCTGCTCTCGGCGCTCGCGACGCTTCACGCGGCGGGCCTCGTGCATGGCGACGTGAGCCCCGCGAACGTGCTCGTGCGGTCCTCGAGCACGTCGCTCTCCGACGACGGAGCGCTCGCGGTGCTGATCGATCTCGGGCTCGCGGGGCCGCCGCTCGGTCCGGACGGGCTCGCGCGAGGGACGCGGGGCTTCCTCGCGCCCGAAGCGACGGTGGGCGCCCGCACCCAGAGCACGGATCTCTACGCGCTCGGTGCGTGCGTGAACGCGTGGCTCGGAGGCTCGGTCGCGGAGCGGGTCGACGTCGCGACCTTGCCCGCCACGACGCCTCCGACGTGGGCTGGCTGGATCGAGGATCTCGTCGCGAGGTCGCCCGAGGACCGCCCCGCGAGCGCGGCGGATGCGCTCGACGCGCTCGCGGCGGTGGCGCGTGCGGTGGGGGAGGAGCTGCCGGAGCGCGCGGCGCCTCGGGCGGTCGTGGAGCCGACGTTCGTGGGCGACGTCGCCCGCGTGGAGGCGGCCGCGCGGACGTTGCAGGACCGCGGCGTCGTGGGGATCGGCGGGCCGGCGGAGAGCGGCAAGTCCCGCTTCGCGCGGGAGGTCGCGCTCGCGCTGCAAGCGAACGCGCGGAGGGAGGGAAGGCACGTGCCGACCTTCGTGCGCGCGCACGCGGTGGGCGAGCTGACGTCCAGCGAGGCGCCGTGCGCCGTCGTGCACGTCGAGGGCGTCGCGTGGGCGGAGGTGCAGCGGATCGCGCGGGCCGATTCGCTCGGCGGGCGCGAGCGATTCTGGATCGTCGAGGACGCGGAGGTCGCGGACGTGACGCTCGGTCCGCTAGACGAGGCCGACTTCGCGCGGCTCGTGCGTGGGCTCGGCGGGCTCGACGTCGAGGTGCTGCGGCTGCGTTCGGGTGGTCTCGCGGGGCGCGCGGTCCGCCTCGCGCGCGGGGCGGTCGTGCGCGAGGCGAGGCCGGAGCCAGGGAGCCGCGATACGTTCGGTCGCGACGAGGCAGCGCCTCGCGACGAAGCGCTCGGTCGGGACGAGTCCTGGCTCGACGCGGCCGGCGGTGAGCTGCCGATTCAGGTGCTCGACGCGCCGCACGCGTTGGTTCGCGCGGGGCTCGCCTTCGTGCGCGAGGCGCGCGTGGTGCTGCGCGCGGATCGACGCGGGCTCCTCGACGAGGCGGCGCGGCAGGCGCGGGCGCGGGAGGTCGTCGCGCGGATCCACGGCGCGGGCGTGTGGGACGCGCACCTCGCGCGCGCGATGGGGGACGAGGCGCGCGCCCGTCGCCTCTTCGCGGAGCACGCGCGACGTGCGATCGAGCAGGGCCGCGTGGAGAACGCGCTCGCGCTCGCGTACGAGGCAGACGACGCGACGCGCGTCGAGGTCGGCGCGAAGGCGCTCGGGCGGCTCGCGCGGTACGACGAGGCGCTGGAGCTCGCGTCCGCACGCGATGCCGGCGAGCTCGACGACGACGCGACGAGAAGTCGGCGGCTGACCCCGCCGACCCGGTCGAGAACGCGCGCGGCGCTGTGCGCGGAGCTGGCGCGGCGGGCAGGGCGTACGGAGCGGGCGCGCGAGGAGGCGCGACGCGCGGGGGACGAAGGGGCGGACACGCTCGCCTGGCTCGCGCTCGGCGCCGGGGAGCTCGACGCCGCGGGTCGGCTCGCGCGCTCGCCCGAGCTGCGCGCGTGGATCGCGCTCTCGTCTGGGCGTCTCGACGACGCGGACGCGATCGTGACGTCGGCGCTCGCGCGGACCGAACCTCGGAGCGCCGACGCGCGCGAGGCGCGCGCGCGTTGTCTGCTGGCGGCGGGAGCGATCGCGCAGGCTCGAGGCGCGCTCGACGACGCGCGCACACGACACGCGCAGGCGTTCGAGATCGCGCGCGCGATCGGCGACGTGCACCTCGCGGCGACGGCGGCGGCCAACGAGGGGATCGTCGCGCTCGATGCGGGGGAGCTCGGTCACGGGCGTCGCGCGTTGCGCGAGGCGGTTCGGCGCTACGCGATCATCGGCCGCGCGCGCGATCTCGGGCGTGCGCTTCTGAACCTCGCGAGCGCCGCGCTCTGGGTGGGCGACGACGAGGGCGCGGCGCGGCACGCGGACCACGCGCGCGTGGCCCTTCGGGACGCAGAGGATCCGTTGGGGCTCGCGTACGTCGCGTTGGTGGAGCTCGAGCTCTCGCTGCGACGCGGCGCGCTCGAACGCGCGGGGGAGCTCGCGCGCGAGGTCGAGGCGGGCGACGCGCGCGGGAGGGCGCGGGCGGCGGCGTTGCTGGCGGGGACGCACCCTGTGCTCGCGCGTGGGCTCCTCGATCGTGCGATGCGCGACCGAGCGAACGAAACGAGCGACTCGACGAAGGAGTCGCTCGACGAGTCGACGACCACGGACTCGGCGAACGAGTCGGCGAACGGCGCGAGCCACTCGGCGAACGAGTGGCCGTTCGAGGTGCGGCTCGCGCGCGCGCGGCTCGCGCTCGTGGGGAACGACGTCGACCGGGCGCTCGTCGCGCGTCGAGGTGCGGTCGCGCGCACGTGGGAGGAGCAGCTCCTGCTCGCGCGGCTCGATCACGAGCTCGCGATCGCGCGCCACGAGCCCGTTCACGAGGCGCTCGGTCGCCTGCGCTCGTTGCTCGATCGGGTGAGCCGTGGGCTGGAGGTCGATCAGCGGCGGCACCTGCGGCGACATCCGGCGTTCGCTTCGGCGTGGGCCGCGCGTCCGTCGTCCGCGGTGGCGGTCGACGAGGTCGAGCGCTGGCGTGGGCTCGCGGCGTTCGCGGTGAGCGCGATGGACGACGACGAGCCCACCGTGGGGGAGGAGGCGCTGCGCCGCGCGCGCGAGGCGCTCGACGCGGAGCGTGCGTTCGTGGTGGCGCGGGCGGAGGACGGCGCGCTCGTGGTGACGGGGCGCGCGACGCTCGAGCATGGCGCCGACGCGGTCCCTTCGCGCACCGCGGTCTCGCGCGCGCTCGCGAGCGGGGCGCTGGTGACCACGGTCGACGCGCTCGGGGACGAAGAGTGGGGTCGGGCGCAGAGCGTCCACGCGTTGGCGCTCCGCTCCGTGGCGTGCGCGCCGCTGCCGCGCGTGGAGCTCGCGCTCTACGTGGACGATCGCGCGCGGCCGTCGGCGTTCGCGCCGCACGACTTGGCCTTCCTGGAAGCGCTCGCGAGCGCGACCGACGCCGCGATCGTGCAGGCGCGCGCCCGCGGCGAGCTTCGGCGGTCCCGTGAGCGCGATCGGGAGCTGCGCGTGGAGCTCGAGGGGCGGCTCGCGCGGGCGGACGAAGAGCTGCGTGCGCGCCGCGCGGACGACGAGCGCTTCGGGCTCGTGACGCGGAGCCCCGTGATGCGGCGCTTCGTCGAGCTGCTCACGCGTGTCGCCCCGACCGAGAGCACGGTGTTGCTGCGGGGCGAGACCGGGAGCGGCAAGGAGCGCGTGGCGCGCGCGATCCACGATGCGAGCGCGCGGGCTTCGGGGGCGTTCGTGGCGGAGAGCTGCGCGGCGCTGCCGGATGCGTTGCTCGAGAGCGCGCTCTTCGGGCACGTGCGGGGAGCCTTCACGGGAGCGACGGATCGGCGTCGTGGGCTCTTCGAGCTCGCGCACGGAGGGACGCTGCTGCTCGACGAGATCGCGGAGACGAGCCCCGCGATGCAGGCGAAGTTGCTCCGCGTGCTGCAAGAAGGCGAAGTGCGGCCGCTCGGGTCGGAGCGCACCGTGAAGGTCGACGTGCGCGTGATCGCCGCGACGCACCGCGACCTGCGCGAGCGCGTGCGTGAGGGCGCGTTCCGCGAGGATCTCTTCTACCGGCTCGCCGTGATCGAGTTGGTCGTGCCGTCGCTGCGCGAGCGCGCCGAGGACGTGCCGGGGATCGTGCGCAGCTTGCTCGCGCGGCGTGGGGTTGCACGGCGCGTTCCGGCCGAGACCCTCGCGTGGCTCGCGTCGCGTGCTTGGCCGGGCAACGTGCGCGAGCTGGAGTCTGCGCTCGAACGCGCGCTGCTCGCCACGGAGGACGAGCTGCGACCGGAGCACTTCGGGCATGCCGAGGAAGACGCGCCGGAGCTTCGCGAGGCGGTGGACGAGCTGGAGCGAAAGCTCGTGGCGGAAGCGCTGGAGGCGACGGACGGCAACCGTACGCACGCCGCGGCGCGGCTCGGGCTCAGCCGCGTGGGACTGCGCAAGAAGATGAAGCGGCTCGGGATCGCGTGAGCGACGGCGCTCACGTGCGGAAGTGATCGAAGCCTGACGCGACGTGTGGCCGGACCGATCCGTCGGGGCCGTGGAGGACCACGCCGGGCTCCGCGCGGATCGTACCGATGCGCGTGGCCGCGATGGGCGGCGTCGTCGTCGCCGTGAAGACGAGCTCGTACGCCTCGCCGCCGTCGAGCGCGAGCGCGAGCGCGTCGAGGTCGAGGAGGGCGCACGCGGCTTCGAAACCGGGTGCGAAGGGGAGCGCGGCGAGCTCGACATCCGCGCCGACCTGCGACGCGTCGAGCACGTGCCCCAGATCGGCGAGCAAGCCGTCCGAGATGTCGATGCAGGTGGACGCGACGCCACGGAGCGCGAGCCCTTCGGTGATGCGTGCGGTGGGGTGGAGCCACGCGTCGACGAACGCCTCGAGCGCGGCGTCGCGGCGAACGGCGAGCAACGCGCGCAAGCCGAGCGCGCGCGCGCCGACGTGGCCAGTCACGTAGACGCCGTCGCCGGGTCGTGCGCCGGTGCGGAGGAGCGGCGCGTCGGCGCGACCGAGCACGGTGGTGGAGAGCGAGAGCTCGGAGCCCGCGGCGAGGTTTCCTCCGACCACGGGTGCGCCGTAGCGATCGGCGGCGCGCGCGAGGCCTTCGTGGAGCTGGTCGAGCGCGGCGTCGTCGAGCGTGCGCGGGAGGATCAACGAGCTGAGCATCGCGAGTGGGCGCGCGCCCATGGCCGCGAGATCCGAGAGCGCCGCGGTCGCTGCGCGCTCGGCGAGCACGTCGTAGGGCGCGAAGCGCGGGAGAAAGTGGACGCCTTCGACCTGCGCGTCGACGCTCAGCACCAGATCGGGCGCGAGCCACGCGGCGTCGTCGCCGATGCCGAGGCGTACTTCGGGCGAGCTCGTCGCGAAGCGCGCGGACAGCCGAGCGATGCGCTCGTGCTCCGACGACCGAGGCCACGAAGAACGAGGCGTACCGTGTTGCGAGGACGCCACGGCTCAGCCGGACTCGGCCTCGGGGATCGTCACGGTGAAGACCGTGCCTTTGCCGGGCTCGCTGTCGACCTTGATCGTCCCGTCGTGAGCGTCGACGAGGCGCTTGACGATCGACAAACCGAGGCCGGTGCCGCCGTGCTCGCGCGTCGAGCTGCCGTCGATTTGGTAGAACGCGTCGAAGATCTTCGGGAGCTCTTCGCGCGGCATGCCGATGCCGGTGTCACGGACCAAGAACGCGACCGCGCGGCGCGGCGCGGCGAGCAGGACCGCGCCGAAACCTCCACCGTCGTCGTCGTCGAGGTCCGTCTCGTTGGCCGCGAAGACGACGTGGCCGCCCGGCGGCGTGAACTTGATCGCGTTCTCCGCGAGGTTCGAGAGGATCTGCTTGATGCGCACCGGATCGGCCGCGATGCGTGGGAGATTCGGCGGTGCTTCCACGCGGATCTCGACCTGCTTCTTGCGCGCGGCCGGCTCGAAGGTCTTGGCGAGGTCGACGAGCAGCTCGCGCGCGTCGAGGAGCTGCGGCTCGATGCGCAGGACGCCCTGCTCGAGCTTGGAGAGATCGAGCAGGCTCGTGATGAGCGCGAGGAGCTGCTCGCCCTTGCCGTGGATGGTCTGCACGAAGTCGAGCTGCTCGTCGCCGAGCGGACCGGCGATGCCGGCTTCGAGCATCTCCGAGTAGCCGATGATGCTCGTCAGCGGCGTGCGCAGCTCGTGGCTCACCGTCGCGAGGAAGTTCGACTTCAGCTTGTCGAGCTCGCGCAGGCGGTCGTACGCGGTCTGCAGGCGCGCGGTCTTCTCGGCGAGCTCGCGGTAGCTCTCGCGCACCGAGACCACGTGCATCTCGCTCGTGAGGTGCGCGCGGTGGCTCGAGAACACGAGCAGGTCGAGGATGCCCCGCAGATGCGCGACCACGCGCTCGGCGGTCGCGCGTTTCACGCGCGGCATCGAGGCGAGCGCCTCGCGCACCTTCTCGCGATCGAGCGCGGGATCGACCTTGAGCAGCGCGCGCGGGACCTCCTTCATCTCGGCCGGCAGGTACGGGCCGAGCACGAAGCGACCGACGCGTCGGCCTTGGTAGACGAGCGGCACCACGTCGTAGACCGCGCCGCTGATCTCCTCGAGCTGCACCGGCTGATCCGGCGTCGTGCGGATGACGGCGTCGACGCTCTCCGAGAGCGCACGTCGGCCGCCGGGGAGGGTGCGCAGGTAGGTGTGGATCGCGAGCTCTTCGTGGGCGTCGGCGAGGAGCGCGCCGTTGCCCGAGAAGACGCGGATGCTGATCCCGAAGAGATCGAAGAAGGAGCGGCAGACGTCGCGCAGCGCTTCGCGATCGACGACCTCGTCGAGGCCAGAGACGTCACCGAAGGCGAGATCGATCCCGCTCGTGCGTGCGGCGTCGTTCATGCCGCGGCCTCCGGGATGCCGAGCCGACTGCGCACTCCGCGGAGGAAGACCTCGGGGTCGAGCCCGAACTTCTCGTGGAGCTGGTGACGCTCTTCGAGCTGACGCCACGTGCGCTCGGTGAGCCCGAGGAAGGTCTCGATGACGCCGGTGCCGCGCGTCGCGACGGCCTTGAAGACCGGCTCGCGCCCCTTCTTCGCCATTCGCTCGAGCTCTTCGTCGGTGCGCACGCCGGGGAGGTCGCGCTTGTTGAACTGGATGACGATCGGATGCGTCGCGGGGTCGATCCCGTTCTCGCGCAGGTTCTCCTGCATGTTCAGGAAGGCCTGCTGGTTCGAGCGGGTCTCGCTGATCTGCGAGTCGGCGATGAACGCGGTGCCGTCCGCGCCTTGGAGCACGAGGCGGCGGGTCGCGTTGTGGATGACCTGGCCCGGGACGGTGAAGAGCTTGAAGCGGACTTGGATGCCTGCGCCGCCGTCGAAGGTGAGCGGCAGCAGATCGAAGAAGAGCGTGCGGTCGTCGCGCGTCTCCAGCGTCATCAGGCGTCCCGTCGTCTCGGGCGAGACGAGGCTGTGGATCGCCTGGAGGTTCGTGGTCTTTCCGCTGAGCGCGGGACCGTAGTAGACGAGCTTGACGGTCAGCTCACGCGACTTGAAGTCGATCTGCATCGAAGCCGGCTGAGGATAAGGGAAACGACGTTCGTTCGCTACGCTCGTGCGAGCGTGCGATCCGCTCAGCGCGCGGCGTCGAGCCAGACCCAGATCGCGGTGCCGACGAGCGCGGTCACGAGCAGGAGCGCGATCGGAAAGAGGATCCGCTTCGGGTTCGGCGGCGCCGGGTCGCGGTGGAGCTCGAGCGTCTGCATCGCGAGGGCGACGATGCGGTCGATGCTCTGCTGCGCACGTGCAGCGCGCTCGGGATCACGCTCGCGGACCTCGCGGTAACGGCGTCCCGCGAACTCCAGACGGCCGAGGCTCGCGCACAGCCCCACGAGCTTGTCGTGCGCGGTCGGATCGTCCCAGCTCTGCTCCACCTTCGCCCACGCGGCTTCGAGCGCGGGCGTGGTGTCCACGGAGGTCTCGATCGGCAGATCGGCGGACGCGGACGACGTCGGTGACGGCGAGCTCGTCGAAGCCGTCGTCGACGTGGGAGCGAGCGGAGGGTCGTGCGGCGCGTCGTCCATCGCGAAGGTCAGGGGCGGAAGATGTAGCCCTCAGGGGCGAAAGATGTAGCCCTCGTGCTGGAACACGCCGATGCGATCGCGACCGTCGCGCTTCGCTTGATAGAGCGCTTGGTCCGCCGCGCGCAGGAGCGCCTCCGCGTCCGTCACGTCGCGGCTCGGGTAGAGCGCGACCCCGATGGAGGGCGTGACGCGGAGCTCGTGCGCGCCGGCGAGGATCGGCGTCGCTCGAATGTCGTTCCAGACGCGCGACGCGACGGTGAGCGCGCCGCTGAAGGGCGTGGTCGGCAAGATGAGCAGGAGCTCGTCGCCGCCGTAGCGCGCGACCACGTCGATCTCGCGCACAGCGCCCCGCACGCGTCGGGCCGCCTCTCGCAGCACGGTGTCGCCCACGTCGTGCCCGAGCTCGTCGTTGATGCGCTTGAAGCGATCGAGATCGATCATCGCGCACGCGAGCGGCTCGCGGTGACGCTCCGCGCGCTTGAGCTCTTCGCGGAGCCGCGTGCTCAGGTAGCGGAAGTTGTAGAGCCCCGTGAGCTCGTCGGTCACCGCGAGCGCTTCGAGGCGCTGCTTGGCGGCCACGAGGTCGTCGTGCATCTGGCGGATGCGCAGGAGCCCTTCGACCCGCGCCACGAGCTCGCGTTCGTCGAAGGGTTTGCCCACGTAGTCGTCGGCACCGAGCCGCAGACCTTGCACGCGGCTGTCGCCATCGTTGCGCGACGTGAGCAGCACCACCGGCCAGAAGGCCTCGCGGTCGTGAGCGAGCGACTTCAGCAATCGGCAGGTCTCGAGCCCGCCCATGCCGGGCATGAGCACGTCGAGCAGGAACAAGCCGACGTCGCCTTTCGCAGCCCGCTCGAGCGCGGGCGCGCCGTCCGCGACGAGCTCGACGGTGTGACCACGCGCGCGCAGCAACGCGCCCAGCTTCTCTCGCACCAGGCGGTCGTCGTCGGCGACCAAGATCAACGCCATCGCGACACAGGGTAACGCGCTCCGAGGGTCCGCGCGAAGCTGCTACGTTGCGCGGCGCATGGGATTCTTCGATCGCTTCGAGCGTTTCCTCGACGACGTGATCTTCTTGCCGGACGACGTCCGGGAGTCGTTGGCCACCGCGGACGCCGCGCTCGAGGCCGAGCTCTTCGAAGAAGCCTCGACGCTCTACCGCGAGATTCTGGCGACGCGACCGTTGCCACGCGCGCTCGTCGGTCTGGCCCACGCGCGTCGCGGGATCGGAGACCGAGACGGCATGCTCGAGGCGCTCGCCGAGGCGCGGCGCGCGCTTCCGGAGGACGCGGAGCTCGCGCTCTGGATGGCCCGCGCGTGCCTCGACGCGGAGCGACATGCGGACGCGGCGGCTGCGGCGCGCGACGCCGCGCGGCTCGTGGTCTCGGACGGGGGCGAGCCCTTCGCGGAGGCGTGCACGTTGGCCGCGCGCGCGGAGCAGCTCGGAGGGCGACCGGATCGCGCGGTGCGCGAGCTCCGAAAAGCGCTCGCGAGCGCGCCGACTCCGGAGCGACGACTCTTGCTCGTGGAGGTGTTGGCGCGCGCGGGGCACGTCGGGGCGGCACGATCGGCGGCGCTCGAGCTGACTCCGGACGAGCTCGACGCGGGCGTCGCGCTGCGGCTCGGGCGCGCGCTCGTCGAGATCGGCGCGCTCGATGCGGCGGAGCCGATCCTCGAGAGCGCGCTCGCGAAGGGCGCGGGGGAAGCGGGGGTGGCGCTCTCCGGGCTCGCGCTCGGCCGCGGTGACACGCGCGAGGCCGAGCTCCGGGCGCGTCGCGCGGTCGCGAGCGGGGTGGGCGCGCCGGCGTTCGTCGCGCTCGCGAACGCGCTCGCTGCCGAGGGGCACGACGACGACGCGGCGGAGGCGTTGCTCGTGGCGGCGTCGATGGCGCAGAGCCCCACGCTGCTCGCGCGCGCCGCGACGACGGCGCCACGCGAGACGCTGCGCGCTTGGATCGAACGCGGCGAGCTGGCGCCTTCGGAGGCGCTCGAAGAGCTTCGTGCGTTCGCCGAAGGTGGCGAGGTGAGCACGCCGACCACGCCGAGCGGCTGGCTCGCGCGCGCGATGGCGACCCTCGATCGAAACGCGCCGACCGAGGCGCTCGCCGCGCTCGACGCGTGGGACGTCGCGCGTGCGACGGTGGAGATCGCGCGCTCGGACGAGGCGCTCGCGGCGGAGCTGCGTCGTCGCGCGCTGCGCGCGGCGTGGCGTACCGGCGAGGACCTCGACCTCGCGGCCGCGATCGACGCGGTCACGCGCTTCTCCGAAGAGCACGCGCTCTCGGACGTCGCGCGTCGCGCGCGAGCGCTCCGGGACGAGCTCGACCGGCCGCTGCTGCTCGCGGTGCTCGGAGAGTTCAACGCGGGCAAGTCGACGCTCATCAACGCGTTCATCGGAGCCGAGGTCGCGCCGATGGGCATCGTGCCGACGACGGCGACGCTGAACGTGCTGCGTGGCGGCGCGGAGCGGCGAGTGCGGCTGGTGCTGCACGACGGGAGCACGCGCGAGGGGGGCTACGAGCAGCTCGCGTCGCTGCTCGAAGAGGCGGAGTCCACGGGCGTCGACCGCGCGGAGATCGTGCTGCCGAGCGAGACGCTGGAGCGGGTGTGGATCCTCGACGCGCCGGGGACGAACGCGCTCGATCCGAAGCACGAGGAGCTCGCGAAGGAAGCCGCGCGTCGCGCGGACGCGGTGCTCTGGATCTTCGACGCCGCACAAGCGGGCAAGCAGTCGGAGACCCGGATGCACCAGGAGCTCCGCGCGCGAGGGCGGCTCGTGGTGCCGGTGCTGAACAAGGTCGATCGGCTCAAGCCCGGCGAGCTCGACGAGGTCTGCGCGGTCGTGCGCGCGGGCTTCGGTGCGGAGCCGCTCGCGGTCAGCGCGCGCAAGGCGCTGCGGGCGCGCGTGACGGGCGACGACGCGGCGTACACGGAGAGCGGCTTTCCTCGGCTGCTGGAGACGCTCGACGCGATCGTCTTCGGCCGTGCGCGCGAGCTGAAGCGCGCGGCGTGCGCGGGTCGGCTCGCGGAGGCCCTCGAAGCGGCCCTCTCGACCGAGCAGGAGCGCGCCGAGCGACACGCGGACGCGCGCGCCGTCGCCCTCGAGGCGCGCGAGCGGCTGCTTCGTCTCGGGCCCGGCCTCCTGCTCGCGATCGACGACGCGCTGCGGG
>CALJLK010000389.1 GCA_937982655.1 uncultured Sandaracinus sp. | reverse complement strand
GACCTACAACGGCTTCGAGGACGAGGACGGCTGCCCGGACCGCGGCTCGGTCGTGATCGAGGACAACAGCATCATCATCCTCGAGAAGATCTACTTCGAGACGGACAGCGCCGTGATCATGCAGCGTTCGTATCCGATCATCGACGCCGTCGCGGCGACGCTGAACGGCAACCCGCAGATCACGCAGGTCGAGATCCAGGGTCACGCCGACGAGCGCGGCGACGACAACTACAACATCCGCCTCACCCGCGACCGCGCGGCCTCCGTCGTCGAGGCGGTCGTCCAGCGTGGCGTGGCGCGCGAGCGGCTTCGCAGCGCGGGCTACGGCGAGCGCTGCCCGGTCGACCCGCGAAGCAACGCCGAGGCGTGGGAGCGGAACCGTCGCGTGGAGTTCAAGATCCTCGCGACGGAGGACGGCCCGACGGGCGTCGAGGTCGTCTGCCCCGCGGGGCGCGATCTGATGCCGCAGTGACGCTCGCGATCCCGCCTCGGCGGGATGCGTGAGCGACGCGACCCACTCGCGCACGCGGGTGGGTCGTTTCGTGAGCGCTGCTCGGATGCCGAGCGGTCGAACGGTGGAACGGTGGAACGGTGGGAGGCTTTGCCCCTCGGTCCACGATCGGTATGCTCGCGACTTCGAGTGAGGGTGCGCGTGGTGCGCACCGAGTCTGTCCTTCGATGACGACGCCGCGGGAGCGGGTCGAGAAAACGAACAGGGTGATGTCTCGGGAGAGGTTCCAAGAGCTGATGGGTGACGCCGTGATCGCGCTCCCTCAGGATCTCAAGTCCGTGCTGCGAATCGTCGACGACCCGGAGGTCGACGACGAGAGCCGCGTCCGCCTGGCCGGCGCGCTCCTGCACGTCATCTCGGAGGGAACCTCGATTCCCGGTGTTCGCGGCGTGCTCCAGCGCGTCGGCACCGTGCTCGTGATTCGACTCGCGCTCGAGGAAGCGCGTGGACGCTCGCCCGCCGCGCTCGCGCGTCACCTCGACGCCGCGCCCGAGCTGCTCGAGCCGCTCGACGAGCAGCTCGAGGTCGCCCGCGCGTTCATCGGCGACGGCATGAGCGTGCTGGCGCAGGTGGTCGAGAAGCTCCCGTCGCTCTCGCATCAGGGTCACACCGCCCGCGAGTGCGTGCACGACGTCGAGCACTCGAACTGGCTCTACGACACCGTGCACGTCGCGCTCGTCGAGTCGATGGAGATCGACGAGGACGACGTGTCGCGCGAGATCAAGGGCGCGCAGCAGATCCCGCGCGCGCTCGAGGCGCGGCTGCGCTGATGTCGTCTCGGTCGGCGTCCGCGTCGCGCGCTCGAACGTCGGGCTCGTTCGTGGGCGCCGTCTTCGTCGCGTTCTTCGTCTCGCTCTTCGGGGTGAGCTGCGTCGACACCGAGCTCTCCGTCGACCTCCAGGTCGAAGGCGGTGAGCTCGTGGTGGCGGCGGACGGAAGCCTCGACGCGACGGTCGAGCTGGAGATCCGCGTCGGCACGTACGCGCTCTCGGGCGACGACGTGTCGCTCTCGCGCATCGGCGTCT
Source organism: uncultured Sandaracinus sp. (assembly GCA_937982655.1). Classification (GTDB taxonomy): domain Bacteria; phylum Myxococcota_A; class Polyangia; order Polyangiales; family Houyiibacteriaceae; genus JACKEH01. The sequence continues at coordinate 18,932 of CALJLK010000389.1, read as the reverse complement.
TCGCGCCGGGCGCGGAGGGGGCGTCGGCGGAGCTCGTGCCGATGCGGCCGGAGGGCTTCGACTCGCGCATCGAGCCGGGCGAGCGTCGTCGCGTGACCGTGCGATCGACCGCGCCCGCCGATGCGTTTCCGAGCGCGCGCGTGATGCTCTGCGGAGCGAGCTCTGCCACCGCGCTCGTGACGTGGACGGCCGAGCAGCAGCCCGACGACCCGCTCGACCCGCCGCTGATGTCGTTCGGCAGCAGCGAGGGGGCGGTCGTCGTGCGCTGTCTCTGACGCTTCGAGGTGGCGTCCGGGCGGTCCCGACGCGTCCGTCGCGGGGACGATCGGCAATGCTGCTATCCTCGCCCGCGATGAGCCGCGTCTCCTCCGGACCGAGCGCGCGGTCCCCCGTCGGTGACGACGAGGGACCCAGCTCGCGCATGTTGCGGCGCATCGAGACGGACGACCCTCTGATCGGGCGTGTGCTCGACCAGCGCTACCGCATCGAGGCGGTTCTCGGTGCGGGGGGCGTCGGGGTGGTCTACCGCGCGGAGCACACGGGGCTGCGGCGCCCGGTCGCGCTGAAGGTGTTGCGGCACGGCTTCGAGGAGAACCCGCACCTGCGGCGTCGCTTCGAGCGCGAGGCGCGGCTGCTCTCGCAGCTCTCGCACCCGAACGTGGTCGCGCTCACCGACTACGGGATCGCGGACGGTCTGCCCTACCTGGTGATGGAGCTCCTCGAGGGACGCACGCTCGAGGACCTGCTCGAGATGGACGGGCCGCCTGCGCCGCGCGTCGCGATCGAGATCGTGCGCGCGGTGGTACGAGGGCTCGCGTTCGCGCACGACCGCAACGTGCTCCACCGCGATCTCAAGCCGGGCAACGTGTTCCTGCAGGCGCTACCGGACGATCCGCACCACGTGAAGCTGCTCGACTTCGGCCTCGCGAAGCTGCTGGTCGACGAGGAGAACACGAGCGGCGAAGAGCCGACGCTGACGAAGGCCGGCACGATCGTCGGCACGCCGGCCTACATGTCGCCGGAGCAAGCTTCGGGGGGTCGTGTCGATCCGCGCAGCGACGTCTACGCAGCGGGGCTGATGCTCTTCGAGCTGCTCGCGGGGCGCGTGCCCTTCGACGAGCCGCGCCGTGCGGATCTCCTCCGCGCACACCTCGTGGATCCGGTGCCCGATCCGGAAGGGCTTCGCCCCGGGCTCGTGCTCACGCCGCCCCTGCGCGAGCTGCTCCTTCGGTGTCTCGCGAAGGAACCCTCCGATCGCTATGCCGACGCGCGCGCCTTGTTGGACGCGCTCGACGCGTTGCCGGACGACGCGGCTCGCTTCGCGCCGCTCACGCAACGTGATCGCCCGACCACGCGCCGTTCGCTCGAAGAAGCGCATTCGGTGCCGAAGCCGCGTGTCAGGCCGCGCTCGCCGTGGCTCGGGGTCGCGATCGTGTTCGGGCTCGCGGGCGCGGGCGCGCTTGGGTGGGCGTGGTGGACGGGGCAGCTCGCGACGTCGTCCTCGAGCTCGCAGGGTCAGCCGCCGACGGCCGCGGAGCGCGCGAGCGTGGACGATGCGACGCGGTCGACGGATCCATCGAACGGTTCGGCGAACGTTTCGGTCGCGACGGACGAGGGCGCGACGGACGAGGCCGCGACGGAACGGACCGCTGAAGCGCCGGCGACCGAGGCACCGCCCGACTCTCTGGCGCCAGAGAGCGCGGAGGACGACGACAGCGGTGCGACCGACGCGGTGGGAGCCGCGCCCACCGAGCTCCCGGAAGATCGCGATCCGTTCGCGACCCCGATGCCGCCCGAGCTCGCGCGGATCGCGGAGGCGCTCGAGGCTGCCCCGGGCGACCGCGAGGTGCACCGCGCGATGCGCGTCTACCAGCGCATGCACCCCGACGATCCGAGGCCCTCGCTCTTGCTCGGGCACGACTTCGCGATGCGCGGCGCGTGGCCGCAGGCGTTCGAGCGTTACGAGCTCGCGCTTCGACGTGACGTGTCGGCGCGCCACGATCCGCGCATGCTCGAGCACCTGATCACGGCGGCGCAGCTCGACGCGCACGCGAGCACCGCGCGCGAGCGGATCGTGCGGACCTTCGGCGCCGACGCGTTGCCGCGGGTTCGCGAGGTCCTCGCGCGCTCCGAGCACCGCCCGACGCGGCAGCTCTTGCGCAGCCTCGAGTCCGCGCTCGAGCGCCGCTGAGCGAGCGCGATCAGCGCAGAGATGCGCGCGGAATCGATCGCGCGGCGTCGTTCACGAGCGCACGCCACGCCGGAGAGACGCGACGACGCAGGCTCGTCGGCTCCGGATTGGTCGGAGTGAGCGGCTCGGGCTCCGCGAGGTCGACGAAGATCGGGTTCGAGTAGATCCACGTCACCTCGCGCACCAGTCGGTCCGCGCGCATCGCGACGAAGGGCGCGACGTGGTTCGGCATCATGCGCACCTCCACGCGGTAGGCGCCCGCGACGTCCGCCTCGAACACGAGCTCGTCGTCGGTGCTGCGCGCGACCTCGACCGCGCCTCCCTCCGCCGCGCGATGGAGCACGATCGTGAGCTCGGGCGCGGGGTCGTTCGGGAAGCCCTCCGGCAGCCGCGGGCGCTGCACGCGCAGCGTCGCGCCGAGCGGGGCCTCTTCGCCCATCTCGAAGGTCGATCCCGCGCTCTCTCCCACGAAGTCGAAGCCGACCGGCGTGCCGAGCACCTCGTGGGTCGCGTAGAGGCGTCCGGCTTGCAGCGCCTCGCGCACGCCCTCGGGTGAGATCTCGTCGACCACGAGGTGGTTGGTGATCCACGACATCATTCGGCGGTAGCTGTCCGCGCGTTCGCCGTCGGCGAGGATCGTCGCGAAGGCGTTCTCGTGCGCGTCGCAGCCACCGGTGCCCGCCACGCGGCGCCCTTCGGCGAGCAGCGTGTCCCAACGCGCGAGCGACACGTCGTGGCGTGAGAGGAACGCGAGCATCGAGAGATCCGGCGCGAGGCGGAGGTTCGCGCGCATGAACTCGAGGAGCAGCCCGAAGTCGCTCGTGGTGTCGTTCAGGTGCTCCTCGCGGATGCGTGGGTCGACGTCGGCGTGGAGGTTGTAGAGCTCGAGACCGTCCACGCCCCACGTTCGCAGGTCGTCCACCGTCTGCTGCTCCGTGTGCGCCACCCAGAGGAGCGCGCCGGTCTCTCGGAACGCCGCGAGCGCCTCGGGGGAGCTGCCGTCGTAGAGATCGACGAGCGCGTCGCCGCTCAGGCCTTCGCCTGGGTGGCGCTGCATTCCGATCGGCATGAGGCGGTTCTCGCTGCCGACGGTGAGCAGCGTGCGGTGCGTGGCGTCGTCGCAGGCCATGCGCGCGGCGTAGGGGGGATCGCCGATCGCTTCGTCTTGGTCGCGCAGCCAGAGCGCGCCGCGGAAGTCGACCTCGTTCACGTGCGGCGCGTGGTCCGTGACCATCGCGGTGTCGATGCGGAGATCGCAGAGCGCCGCGCGGAAGTGCGCGAGGCAATCCGGATCCGCGAGCTCGCCGTCGACCCAGCCCTCGCCGTCACACGCGTCGTGCGAGAGGGGCGAGTGCACGTGCACGATCGAGCGCGCGATGCGTCGACCACGGCGCTCGCCGAGGGTGTCGGTCGAGGGCAGCGTGCGCGGCCACGCGGGCGCGGGAGGGCCGGCGTCGATGCCCGAGTCCGTCGCGCCGTCGGTCGTGTCGGCGTCGAGCCCCGCGTCGCTCGTCGCGTCGTCGTCACCACACGCGACGAGCGCACTCGCGAGGAGCGCCGCGAGGAGCACCTTCGATTCCGTTCCCATTGCGGCGAAGGGTACTCGCTCCGCGGTGCGTGGGGCTTGCAGGTGCTGCTCGCGTCGCGCCGATCCCGCGGTGCGCAGACTCTGCGCGCTCAGCGTTCCTCGCGCTCTTCGCGCAGCACTTCGGCCCAACGGATCCACGCGCTGCCCGCGTGCTGCACGAAGTCGTTGCGCGACGTGAGATCGACCGGCGATCCCGGCATGCCGCCGTGCGCGCCCGCGGGGTCCGCGAAGAGATGCGTCGGGCCCGGAGCCCAGCGCCAACGCAGCAGCTCACCGAGCCCGCGCTCGACCACCGCGCGCGCCTGCGTGGTGTCGCGGCCGTGGTGGCGCAGGAGCAGGTAGGTGTTGATGAACGCCTCGGTGCGCGAGCCCACGGGCGTCAGACGCGGCAGGAGGATTGGGCCGACGCCGAAGCCGCCTTCGCTGCTCCACGGCGTCTCGCCCGCGCGGTACTGCAGGAGGTCGTTGAACTCGAGCCAGCGCGAGCAGAAGTCGATCGCGTCTTCCGAGTCGGCGCGCCCGCGTCCTTCGCCCGCCGCGATGCAGGTCCAGTGCTCTTCGCCGTAGTAGTAGCGGCTGCCGAGGAAGTCCCAGCCCGCGCCCGTGAGGTGCGCCATCAAGCGACGGGCGACCTCGAGATCGCGTTCGTCGCCGAGCACCTCGTGCGCGCGAAGGAGCGCGAACGCAGCCTCGCCCGAGTAGTACATGTGCTGCACGTCGATCGGGCGCTGCTCCGCGAGGTCGAACTCGTGCATCAGCTCGCCGTCCTCGCGCTGGAGCGATCGCAAGAAGCCCGTGAGCCCCTCGACGAGGCGGCGCGCGAGCGGGTCGTCGGCCTTCGCGAGCACCTCGGAGGCCGCGACGACGGTGAGCGCCGCCGAACCGACGTCGGCGCGGCCGTACGACTCGACGCAGGGGTGCTCACCACACCGACGCAGCGCGAACCGATCGATCCAGCGCAGCGCGCGCAGCGCTCCTTCGCGCGCGGCCGGATGTCCGTGCAGTGAGTCGACTTGCGCGACGAAGTAGGTGGTGCCGGCGTGCCGCGGGAGGTTGTACGCGTCTTGCCGCTCGCGTCCCGTCGCGCCCGAGTAGACGTACGTCCACTTCCCGTCGCGGTGCTGGTGGCGCAGCAGGAAGTCCGCGCCCTCGACGCTCGCGCGGCGCAGCGACTCTTCGGTGACCTCGGTCTCGATCGGGTAACGCGCTTCGGTGATCGCGTGCGATCGGAAGCGACGAACCTCGCCCCGCGCGAGCAGCTCGTCGCGGTCGACTCCGAGGTCGCGCGCGAGGCGACCGACGAGCCCGTCGATCGGCGAGCCGAAGGTCAGATCCGGGATCGGCGTGATCACGCCGCCTTCGTAGTTGCTGCCGCTGCGCAGCTCTTCCGGCGCGAGGACCGCGAGCCCGTCGTCGAGACGCGCGAGCAGGCCCTCTTCGATCGGCACGAGCCCGAGCTCCTTCACCCAAGGCACCTCGGGGCCGAGCGGGCCTTCGCCGAGCACACATTCGACGGTGAAGCGCACGCGATCGTCGCCGCTCGAGCCCCAACCCGGCTGCGCGACGAGGTGCGTGTCCTCCGCGAAGCGCGCGCTCGCGGCGTCGATGGCCTCGACGAACGCGCCTTCGTGGACGTGCCGCGCGAAGGGAACGCCGCGCGACCACGCGGTGACGACGATTGGACCGACGCCCGCCCACGAGCCGGGCGGCTCCGGGCGTGCTCGTCCGAGGCGCGCCGCGTCGAGGGCGTCGAGCGCCCAGCGTCCGAGCGCGTCGGGCGGTGGGCTCGCGGGATCGATCGACATCCGCGCCGCGCCGACGACGCCGAGCCCGAGGCACACCGCGAGCGCGCCCGCGACGACGCGCACGAAGGTCCGACGCGTCACGCGGCGGGCTCCGACTTCTTTGCCGGGTCGGCGGGGTCAGCCGCCGACTTCGTCGCGGTCTTCGCGGTCGTCTTCGACGCCGTCTTCGATGCCGCGCCGTCGTTCGAGCTCGCGCGCGGCAGGAGCGCGTAGAGCTGCGCGGCGGGGAAGACCACGAGGTAGGGGACGAAGAGCAGCGTCGCCACGAAGAGGATGATCGAGCCGCCTTGGCCGACCGGACCGTAGAGCCCGCGCAAGCTGCCCGCGGTGTAGGCGAGGCCCGCGACGAGCAAGAGCCCGACGACCAGCGCGATCGTGGCCACGAGCTTTGCGACCTGCTCGGCGCGTGCGTGGCGCATCCACAAGAGCGCGCCGCTCGCGACGAAGCCGAGGCCGAGCAGCGTTCCGACCGCGTCGGCGGGTGCCCAGCGCAGCGGCAGGAAGACCCACGTGGCGACGAGGAGCAGCGTGCCCGCCGCGAGATCGAGGGTCGCCATCACGCGACGCGAGGGGGCCTTCGGCGGTTCGGACATGGCGGCGGACGGTAGAGCAGAACCGAGCGGGCGTGTCGAGCGGTTGCCTTACTCACTGCGGCGGGGCGCGCGCGCGAGGATCGGCAGCGTCCGTGCGCTCGACCCTCGGCTTCCGTGCGCGTCGAGGCTCAGCTCCGCTTCGCGCGCTCGACCTTCAGCTCGCGCTCCGCGAACGACTTCCCGCTCAGCGTCTCGACCACCGCGTCGGCCTTCTCTTCCGGCACCGACACGAACGAGTGTTTGTCGCGCAGTCGGATGCGACCGACGCTCTCGCGGTCGAGCCCGCCCTCGTCCTGGAAGAGTCGGTTCAGATCGCCCACGCGCACCCCGTCGCGGCGGCCGACGTTCACGAAGAGCCGCACGTGTCCTTCGTCCTCTTCGTCGTCGTCTTCGTCACGGTGGCGTTCGTCGCGACGGCGGTCGTCGCGGCGGCCTTCGCGTCGGCTGTCTTCGCGCGCTCGGTCGCGCGACTCGCCTTCGTCGCGCGCGGGGCGTTCGTCGCGCTCTTCGAGCGCGGGGCGTTCGTCGCGCTCTTCGCGCGCGGGGCGCTCCTCACGCGCGGGCCGCTCTTCGCGCGTACGCGCCTCGCGCGGCTCTCGCTCGCTGCGCTCCCGTCGCGGCTCGCGTTCCTTGCGGCGACGCGGCTCCACCTCGCGCGCCTCGGGGATCAGCTCCGGTCGACGCTCGCGTCGCGCCGCGGCGGCTTCGTCGTCGATCGTCTCCGCACGCGGTCCGAAAAACGCGCCCACGAGGCCCGCCACCAGACGCTCCACGTCCGGGTGCGTCAGCAGACGACGCGCGATCGCGCGATCGAGGTCGCTCGGCGCGACGAACGCGCTGGCGAGCATCTCGACCCGATCGAGCTCGCGCCGCGTGCGCTCTTCGCCCGCCGACGGCAACGAGCGCTCGATGGGGAAGATCTTGTACTGCAGGCGCAGGTAGTAGAGCGTGCCGAGCTCTTGCGGCGCGACGAGCGTGATCGCGGTGCCGGTGCGGCCCGCCCGACCGGTCCGGCCCGTGCGGTGGATGTACTGCTCGAGGTGCTCGGGCAGCGCGTAGTTGATCACGTGCGTGAGGTGCGAGATGTCGATGCCGCGCGCCGCGACGTCGGTCGCCACGAGGTAACGCAGCTCGCTCGCGCGCGTGCGCGCCATGATGCGTTCGCGCTCGCTCTGCGGGAGGTCGCCGTTGAGCCAGTCCGCGTCGAAGCCCGCGCGCTGCAGCTCGGCCGCGACCTGCTCGGTCTCCGCCTTGGTGTTGCAGAAGATGATCGCGCTCTCGGGATCCTCGACCTCGAGCACCTTCGCGAGATCGCGCGCGCGCGCCTTGCCGCTGACCATGTACGCGAGGTGCGTGATGCCGAGCGCGCCGACCGCGTCGCCGCTGAGCGTCACGAACTTCGGATCCTTCATGTGCCGCTCGCCGACCCGCTGGATCGGGCCGTCGACGGTGGCGCTGAAGAGGAACGTCTGCCGCGTGGTCGGGAGCAGCTCGAGGATCGCGTGCAGCTCCTTGGCGAAGCCCATCGAGAGCATCTCGTCCGCTTCGTCGAGCACGAGCACGCGCAGGCCCTCCGCGTCGAGAGTCCCGCGGCGCAGGTGATCGAGCACGCGACCGGGCGTGCCGCTCACGATCTGCGCGCCCTGCGCGAGCTCGCGGATCTGCTTCTCCATCGGCGCACCGCCGTAGACCGCGGTGGTGTGCAGGCCGCGGTGGGCGCCGAGCTTGCCGAGCTCACGGGCGCTCTGCAGCGCGAGCTCACGCGTCGGCGCGAGCACGAGCGCCTGCACGCCGGGGCGCGCGTCGACGAGCTTGTCGACGAGCGGCAGACCGAACGCGCCGGTCTTGCCGGTGCCGGTGCGGCTCTGGACGATGAGGTCCTTGCCGTCGATCGCGAGCGGGAAACACTCGGCCTGCACGGGCGTGGGCGCGGTCCAGCCGACCTCGTCGAGGGCGCGGAGGACGGGCTCGGAGAGGCCGAGCGAGGCGAACGTGGGGGCTTCGGGAGCGGGAGTCTGAGTCATGATCCTTCTCGGGGAGAGGCAGTGCGGAGCGAGCGCTCGACCTCGTGGAAGAGGCGGCCGTCTTCGCGCGCGAAACGTCTCGTGGTGGTGTCGATGCGATGTCGCAGCGTGCCGACGCGGTCGTAGCGCGCGTCGCCTTCGCAGCGGGACGCGAGGGCGACGTAGCGGTCGTCCCAGCGTCGAAAGAAATCCGTGCTCGCGTTCGCGGCATCGGAGCCGTCGCGCGGTGCTTCTCGGTCGGCCGGGTCAGCGGCCGACGCGTTCGGGACGCGATCGGCCGCGACGTCGGCGGCGTGCTCGCGGAGCTGCGCCACGAGCACGCGCAGCTCGGCGTCGCAGCGCGCGCTCTCTTCCAGCGTCTCGTGCGTGGTCGGCCAGAAGATCTGCGGGATGAGGCTGTAGAACGAGACGACCGCGACGTAGACCATGAAGAGCCAATAGATCCCGAGGGCCACGCGCCGTCCGATGCGGCCCGCGCGGCGGCGGCTCGCAGGCTCCGGGCGCTCCGGCGTTCGGGTCAACTCTTCTCCTCGTCGCGCATCGCGCGTGGTCGTGGACCCTCCGGGTCCGAGCTCCTCGGGTACGCTTGCGCGGCCCGATCGTGTCGCGGGAGCGTGGGGCTCCGCGAACCCGGGTCCGCTTCGCCGCGCACGTTCGCCGCTCGAATCGGCGCCGGTTCTAGCAGGGACCGCGGAATCCTCCAACCACCACGTGGGTGGGTGGATGCACGCGAGAACGTGCCCCTGCGAGGACGGTTGGTCGCATGTAAGTGTTCGTAACGATGATGGAAACTCGCGGGTGTCTCAGGGCGGAGGGCTCCCGATCTCGTCGCCGAGCTGCACCAGGAACGTCCGCAGGAAGGCCGCCCGCCGCTCCGCCTCCGCCCGCCCGGCCGCCGTTCTCATCGTCGTCGCGAGCCCGAGGAGCTTCGTGAAGAAGTGGTCGACGCTGAAGCGGCGGTCGTCGAGCTCGCGCGCGCTCGCCCACGGATCGTTCGGCTCGAAGTACTTCGCGCCCATGCGCGTCCCGGTGCTGATCGTGCGGCAGAGGCCGAGCGCGCCGAGCGCTTCGAGGCGGTCGGCGTCTTGGAGCGCGTCGCCGAGGGGCGACTCGGGGATCGCGCCGCGGCTGTAGCTGTGATCGCGGATCGCGGCCGCGATGCGCGCGACGTCTGCGGTCGCGAAGTCGTGCGTCGGCAAGAGCGCGCGCGCGACCTCGGCGCTACGTTCGCTCGCGAGGTGCCGGTCGGGGCTCGACTTCGGCACGTTGACGACGTCGTGCAGGAGCGCGGCCGCGATCGCGCAGCGCGGGTCTTCGTCGGGCGCGAGGCGGGTCGTCCAGAGCGCGACGCGGAACGCATGCGCGGCGTCGTGGCCGGGATCGTCGCCGTGCGGATCGTCCGCGAGGCGGCGGCGGAGCTCGTCGTGCACGGCGGTGAGCGCGGGGTCGGCGTCGACGAACGCGCGAAGAGAAGAGACGTCGGAGAAGCGCACGCGCCTCTTGTACACGCTCCAACGGAGCGCGCCCGCGCTTCGATCGCCGGCTGCGCGAAGGGTCGAGTAGCATCGTGCGATGCTTCGCTTTTGGATCGCGATCGCGATCGTCGGATGTGGCTCGCGGACGGGGCTCGAGATCGAGCCGCTCGCGGTGGACGCTTCGGCTCCGGACGGACTCGACGCGTCGATCGCGCCGTTCCCGTGTCGCTGGGGGCTCGGCGTGCCTCTCACGCTCGGCGAGTCGGGAGGTGACCTGTCGGTGACGGTCGACGAGACCAAGCTCGCGGTCGTGGTGTCGGGGACGTCGTGGGCGGTGCGGGAGAGGCGCGCCTTCGGCCCGAACATGGGCGTGTCGCCGCTCGCGTCGTTGGTGCCGAGCGGGTTCCTGTGGGTGGACGAGGTCTGCAACGGCTTGCGGATCGACGTCGCGGGCGACGGAGAGGTCGGGCTCTCGACGGTGCCGCTCGTGACCGGAGACCGTTGCACGATCGGTCGTGGGGATCGCGACGCGTTTCCACTGCTCGTCTCGCGCTTCGGGCGCGCGCTGGTGCAGCGGGTTCCCCGCGACCTCGACGCGTTCTCGACGATCGGGGAGTCGCCGGTTCCGTTCGCGCGAACCGAGACCTTCGCGCTGGTCGACGAGCAGGTCTACTACGTCGTGGCCGGCGCGCTGATCTGGCAGGACGTCGGGGGAGTCTCGCAGGCGGTCGAGCTCCCCGGACCCGCGCGCGAGCTCGCGGTCGACGCGGTGAACCGTGGCGTGGTGGTGCTGCTCGAGGACCGCGCCGCGTTCGTCGCGCGCGGCGTGGTGGATCGCGAGGTCGAGCTCGCGCCCGTGTTCCCGCACCTCGCGGTCAGCGATCAGGAGGCGCTCGCGCTCGGGCTCGACGGGACGCTCTGGACGCTCCCGCTCTCGCGGGGGCCCGCTCGGGCGGTCGAGCGCATGCCGCCGCCCGACGATGCAGTCGTCGCGCTCGCGGAGGGGCACGCGGTCGGCGGGGTCGCGTCGATCGAGGGACCGCTCGTGATCTGGCGTCCGCTCACGTGCAACCGTTGAGGCAGCTCCGCACGCTCGGGTACATCGTTGCGCGACGAACGGTACGCCACGCGTGGTGCGCGACGAACGGTGCACGCCCGCGGAAGTCGGGTCGGAGGGTCGGTGCAGGGGAGGGCAGTGAGCAGAGGTGGGCTCGTAGCCATCGCGATCGTGTGGCTCCCCGCGACGCATGCGCACGCGCAGGTGCGTTGGCGCGCGGAGGGCGATTGCCCGAGCGAGGGGCAGGTGCGCGGCGAGGTGGCGCGACTGCTCGGCGGCGTGATCCCGGGCGAGGCTCCTGCGGTGGACGCGCGGGTCGAGCGCGCGGCGAACGCGTGGCGGTTGCGGCTGCGCGTCGGCGCAGAGAGTGAGCGTCGGCTGGAGGCCGCGAGCTGTGCGCTGCTCGCGGAGGCGACGGCGCTGATCGTGGCGCTCGCGATCGATCCGGTGCGGGTGGTGGAGACGACGGAGACCACGACCGCGCCGAGCGAGCCGGTGGACACGCTCGACGAACCGAGCGCCGAACCGGTCGAACCGGTGGAGCTCGACGAGGACGTGTCGCTCTCACTCGCGCTGGCGTCACCGCGCGGTGGCGTGCCGGGCGAGGCGTTGGTGCGACCCGAGGATCCCGACGTGATCGAGCGTAGGCGCGCGGTCGAGCCGCCCGTGGAGCGCGTCACGAACGGACGCGGGAACGCGAACGAGGCTCCGAACGAAGGGGATCCAGAGCCTCGCCGGCCGCCGCTCGAAGGGATGGGCCTCGCGGTGGTCGGTGGGCTCGAGCTCGGAGGCTTGCCGCTTCCCTCCGCGCTCTTCGGGCTCGAGCTGCGGATGCCGATCGGGGCGTTCGTGGTCGAGGTCGGCGCGCACGTCGGCACGCCCCGCGAAGTGATCTCGTCGAGCGACGACGCGCTCGGCGCGCGCCTCGGCCTCGGGCTCGTGCGCGGCGCGTTGGCGCGACCGTTCGTCCTCGGGCCGACGCGCCTCGCGCCACGCGCGGTCGTGGAGCTCGGGGTGACGGGGGGGCGGGGCTTCGGGATCTCGGATCCCGCGCGTGGTCTGACGACGTGGGCCGCGGTCGGGCTCGGGGTCGCGCTGGATCTCCCGGTCGCGCGGCGGGGGCGGATCGGTCTCGTCGCGGACGCGCTGGTGCCGCTCTGGCGCCCGGGATTCGTCGTGGAGCCTGCCGGCGAGCTCCACCGCGCGGCGCCGGTGGTCGGGCGTGTCTCGCTTCGTGGAGGGCTTTGCTGGCGCTGATCGAGCTCGTCCTCGGTGAGCTCGTCCTCGACGAGCTCGTCCGCGGTAAGCTCGCCGACTCGGCGGTTTCGTGGTCCCCGAAACCCGGGTGACGGAACCGCGAAGGTCGATCCACGAAGGAGCGATGCTCTCGGTGAGCCCCAGCGGTACGAACGAAGAGATCGAGGCGAGCGGACCCCGCACCCGCCCGGTCGTGCCCGCGTTCGACCGCGTGTACGAGGAGCACTTCGACTTCGTGTGGCGGAGCGCGCGGCGCCTCGGGGTCGCCGACGAAGCGCTCGACGACGTGGCGCAGGAGATCTTCCTCGTCGTGCACCGCAAGCTCGCGGAGTTCGAGGGGCGCAGCAGCTTGCGGACGTGGCTCTACGCGATCGCGCGGCGGGTGGTCAGCGATCATCGCCGCAGCGCGCGCCGCAAGCGGCCGCACACGCCGCTGCCGGAGACGTTGAGCTCCGCCGCGACCCCGCACGGCGACGCGGTGCGGCAGCAAGCCGCGACGATCCTGCACGCGTTCCTCGAGTCGCTGCCGGACGAGCAGCGCGAGGTCTTCGTGCTCGCGGAGCTCGAACAGATGACCGCGCCCGAGATCGCCGAAGCGACCGCGGCGCCCGTGAACACCGTGTATTCGCGCCTGCGCCTCGCGCGGCAGGCCTTCGAACGCTGCGTCGCGCGACATCGCGCGCGCCTCGGGAGGGAGTCATGAACGAGCTGAGCCCCGAGGCGAAGGAGCTGCTCACGATCGCGAGCGGCGCCGACGATCCGAGCGCCGACGACAAGGCGCGCGTGCGACGTGCGTTGATGGCGGCGGTGCGGCGGGCGCGAGCGGCGCAGCGGCATCGGCCGCGACGGCGGGCGCGGCGGGTGCCAGTGCGGCATCGGCGGGTGCCGCGTCGGTGGGTGCGGCTTCCGTGGGCGCCGGTGCAGTCGCAGGCGGTGCGGTCACAGGCGGTGCGGTCGCGGGATCGGCGCTCGGCGCGAAGGTGCTCGCGCTCTTCGTCGCGGTCGGCGCGGGGACCGCGGTGGTCGTGACCGAACCGTGGAGCGCGGAGCCTGGCGCGGTGGAGGCGCGAGAGCAGCGGGCGGACGACGATCGCTCGGAGGCGACGACGGCGCTTTCGCGCCCGTCCGCGCGCACGACCGAGCGCGAGGTGTCCGAGGGGGTCATGCCCGCCGTCGAGACGCTCGAAGCGCCCGGCGAGACGATCGAAGCGTCTGACGAGACGAGCCCCGAGGCGCCCGTCGAGGTCGTCGACTCCGCGCCTGCTTCGACTTCGGAGGCCGCACGTCCGTCGCCGCGTCGGGCTCGAGAGAGCGCGGCTCCGACGACGGACACCCTCGCCGCCGAGCTCGCGTTGCTGCGTCGCGCACGGGCCGCGCTCGCCACGAACGACCTCGGCGAGGCGACTCGCGCGCTCGACGAGCACGCGACGACCTTCGCGGACGGTGCGTTGCGTGCGGAGCGCGAGGGAACCCGCGCGCTCGTTCGTTGCGCCGAGCGCCCCGACCCGGAGGTCGCGCGCGCCTTCGCGAGCGCCCACCCCGGTTCGCCGCTCGCTGCACGCGTGCGCTCGGCCTGCGAAGCGGAGTGAAAAGAAGCTCGGCCGATTTCGCAAGCCGCCCTACCGGACGGCGCGCAGCGACCGAAGGAAGCGGAACGATTCCACGAGAGTGTCGGCCCGTGCGCGAGCACGGAGCCGACCCAGACTCGTGGGAGGGGTTCGGGGCTTCCTGGAGGGTCTGGCGACAGACCCTCGAAGAAGCCGAAAAGAAGCTGACGGCTCCGCTACGCTCCGACCACGAAGGGGTTTTGGGGGAGGCTCCGCTGGGCTTGGCCCAGTGGAGGGGGACTTTACCAAAGACCCCGAGAAATGGCGTTTGGAGGGTTTGGAATGTCGTTGCTTCGCTTGTCCTGCCTCGGCTCGCTCCTCGTGCTCGCGGCCTGCACGCAGAGCCGCGTCCCGCTCGGCACCGACGACGGGGGCGTGCGCGACGGCGGCGGCGGCGTGAGCTGCGGACCGACCACCTGCGCGCCCGGTCTCGTCTGCTGCAACGAGTCTTGCGGGACGTGCACGCGACCCGACGAAGGTTGCTCGACCCTCGCGTGCGTCCACACGTGCGGCGGCGACGAATGCCCGCAGGGGGTGTTCGCGTGCTGCCCCGGCTGTCCGGGCGAGGCGGACTTCTGCGCGGGCATGGGAGGCGAGTGCCCGCCCGTCGCGTGCCCGCCCCCGCCGGTCTGCTTCGACGGAACCGAGTGCGGAGAAGGCGAGATCTGCTGCCCCGGTTGTTCGGGCGAAGGATTCTGCGTCGACGAATCGGCAGGCGGATGCCCCGACATCGCGTGCCCTCCGCCGGGTTGCTTCACCGATGCCGATTGTGGCGCGGGCGTGTGCTGCAGCGACTGCGAAGGCAGCACGTTCTGCTCGGCCGCGGGGACGACGTGTCCGACGTGTCCGGGAGACGAGTGCCGTCCGATGGAGGCGCGCGGCGTCGGCTTCTGCGATGCGTTCCTCGGCTGGGCCTGGAACGGGATGGCCTGCGAGCCGCTCTCCGGCTGCGGCTGCGAAGGCGCGGACTGCGGCATGCTCGCGATGGACGAGCTCTCGTGCGAGGCGCGCTTCGCCCACTGCGGGTCGCGGCCGTGCGCGTCGGATGGCGAGTGCGAGACGAACGAGTGGTGCAACCCGTGCGCGCACGGCTCGTGCGGTGGCTGCGCGGACTGCGTGGCGGCGTGCACGACGTCACGCTGCGCGACGGGTGAGACGGCGACGTGCCGACAGGTTCGTCCGGAGTGTGGCTCGGAGGGGACCGCGATCGTGGTCGACGGCTGCTGGCTCTGCGTCGACGCGTACACGTGCGAGCGCTTCCCCGCGGGCGACTGTCGGAGCACCGGGTGTCCCGACGGAAGCACGTGCACCGCGTGCTTCATGTCGTACCTCTGCCTCGAAGAGGGCATGGCCTGCGCGCTCTGACGCTTCATCGCATGGCGCGTCGCCGAGTGTGTCGCGACGCGGCGATCGACTCGCGACCTCGCACGGCGCGTCGCGTGAGCGTGTCGCGACACGGTGATCGACTCGCGACCTCGCACACGCTCGTGCGCGGGAGGTCACGATCGGTGCTTGCCTCGATCGTGTCGGGCGTGCCGAGCGCGTAAGCTGCGTGCCATGCGTCCTCGCTTGATCGACCCCGAGCGCCTCCGGATGGCGTTCGCTCAACGCCTCGTGAAGCTTCCTGCCGCGCTCGTGGCGCGCCTCGTCGGATCGCCCGAGCGCGACGGGGAGCACGTCCTCGATCCGCACCTGCAGCTCATCCTCCGGATCCAGAAGCTCTCGGGCGAAGGTGGCTTCGATCGCAAGCCGAGCCTCGCGGAGTCGCGTCGCTCCTACCACGTGCTCGTCGACACCTTGGAGCGCCCCGAGCCGCCGAGCGCGCAGGAGACCGAACGCACGCTCCTTCACGAAGGCCTCTCGGTGCGCGTGCGTGTTCATCATCCGGCGCCCGGTCAGCGTCGCCCCGCGCTCGTGTATTTCCACGGCGGCGGCTTCGTGGTCGGTGACCTCGACTCCCACGCGTCGTTCTTGCGGCGCATCGCGCGCGAAGCCGACGTGGTGGTGGTGGCGGTCGACTACCGCCTCGCGCCCGAGCACCCGTTCCCGGCCGCCATCGACGACTGCGTCGCGGCGACACGCGCGGTGCTCGCGAAGGCGTCCGAGCTCGGCGTGGATCCCGAACGCGTCGCGGTCGGTGGCGACAGCGCGGGCGGCAACCTCGCGCTGAACGTCGCGCAGGTCGTGCCCGAGGTCCGCGCTCAGCTCGTGCTCTACCCGACCACGGACGTCGACCTCGACACTCCGTCCAAGCGCCGCTTCGCGACCGGGTTCGGCCTCGATCGCACGACCGTCGACTGGTTCACCGAGCGCTACCTCGGCCACTCGAATCACGCCGACCCACGCGCCTCGCCGCTGCGCTCGACGACGCTCGATCGTTGCCCGCGCACGATCGTCGTGCTCGCGGGCTTCGACGTCTTGCGCGACGAAGGGCAACGTCTGATCGAGCGCCTCGAGAGCGCGGGCGTGCGGTCGACCTCGCGCGTCGAGGGCACGATGATCCACGGCTTCATCCACCTCACGCGCATCGCCTCGTGCGACGCCGCGACCGCGCGCCTCGTGCGCGACGTGCGAGACTTGCTCCATGCGTGAGGGCGAGCCGAGCTTCACCTCCATCCTCGTGGCGCTCGGCCGCGCCTACGCGCCGCGGGGCCGCGACCCGTATCCCGAACGTCTGGCGAGCGATCCGTGGCGCGCGTTGGCGGCGGCGGGCGCGAGGCCCGTGTGGCGCCGCGTCGTACGAGAGCTCTCGATCGGCTTCGTCGATCACCTCGCTCTGCGCACGGCGACGCTCGACGCGTTCGTCCGCGCCGCAGCGTCCGAAGGCATCGACCAGGTCGTCTTGCTCGGCGCGGGCCTCGATGCGCGTGCGTGGCGGCTCGGCGTCGACGCACGTTTCTTCGAGATCGATCATCCGAGCACGCAGCGCCTCAAGCGCGAGCGCGCGCCGTCCGACGCGAGCACCTTCGTGCCGGTCGACTTCACGCGCGACGATCTCGGCGCGGCCCTCGCATCCGCGGGCCACGACGCGAACGCACGCACGGCGTGGGTCTGGGAAGGCGTCACGATGTACCTCCCGCGCGAAGCGGTGGACGCGACCCTCGCGATCGTGTCGCGCCGCAGCGCGCCCGGCAGTCGCCTCGCGCTCTCATACCTCGATCCGAGCGCGGTGCCGCTCGCGCCGCTCGTGCGGATCGGGTTTCGCGCGCTCTTCGGCGAGCCCCTCGACGCGGGATACACGCCTGACGCGATGCGCGCGCTCCTCGATCACCATGGCTTCGTCGTCACCTTCGACGACGACTCGCGTGGCTGGGACCGCGCGATGGGCGGCGATCCGCGTCGCGCGCGCCTCGTGCGCGGTGAGCGTCTGGTGATCGCACGTCGCTCGTGAGCGCATCGTCGGTCGGTCACCACGCATCGGTGACCACGCGACCACGCGATCGCGCCTCAGTCCTCTTCGTACGCGAAGCCCCGAATCAGCGGGTGCGCGAGGCTCATCGGCGGAGGGACGAAGAAGTCGCGCGAGCGCTTCTCGAAGACGTCGCGAAGCTCCGCGCGCGACACCCAGCGCGCCTCTTCGAGCTCCTCGTCGTCGCGCGTGATCGTCTCGCTCGTCGCCTCCACCACGAAGCTCAGCATGAGCGACTGCGGAAAGGGCCAGCCCTGCGAGGCGACGTAGCGCGGCGCGAGGACCTCGAGGCCGACCTCTTCGAGCGTCTCGCGCCTCACGCAGTCTTCGAGGCTCTCCCCCGGCTCCACGAAGCCCGCGAGCGCCGAGAACATCCCCGGCGGGAAACGCGGTTGGCGCGCGAGCACACAACGATCGCCGCGCGTGACGAGGATCATCACGGCCGGATCGGTGCGCGGGAAGACCTCGTGACCTTCGGCGCAGACGCGCTTGAAGCCCGCGTTGGCGAACGAGAGCGCGCCACCGCAGCGCTCGCAGTGTCGGGTGCGACGGTTCCAACCGCAGAGCCCTCGCGCGGTCGCGAGCAGATCGAAGTCGTCGCGGGGCATGAACGCGCCCGCCATTCGCAGGTCTTCGAGGCGCCCCTCGGGCGGCTGCAGGTCGTCGCGCTCGCTCAGATCGACCGCGAAGAGCGGGCCGCGCGCGTCGACACCGAGGAAGACCACGTCGCGATCGATCGTGAGATCCGGGTGCGCGTGCGCGGACAAGAGAATGGGCGTCGGCACCCGACCTTCGCCGCCGACGAGGTTGCGATCGCGCCAGACGAGCAAGAGGCGCGCGTGCTCGGAGCGGAGCGCTTCGTCGAGCCAACGTGGGTGGCTGCGTCGGTGGGCGGCGCGATCGATCATTCTTTCCCCACGCGATCGGCGATGCCGCGTTTGACGTAGTTCGGCTGCGCGAAGGCGCCGCGGTGCACGTCGAGGTTGTACCAGCGGAGCTGATCGACGATGCCCTTCGCACGCGCCTCGTCGATCACGAACGGATCCCGCGTGTCGGAGCACCAGGTCCAGCTCCAGAGCCCGCTCGGGTAGAGCGGCACCGGACCGAGGTAGGGCGCGACCTTCGAGAAGAGCGTGCGCAGCTTCACCTGGGTCTCGAAGAACGCTTCGCTCATCAGCAGCGGCGTCTCGCTCTGCAGCGCCAGGACTCCGTCGGGCTTCAGCATGCGCTTGCACGCGCGGAAGAACTCGAGGTCGAAGAGCACCTCGCCCGGTCCGATCGGGTCGGTGCCGTCGAGGAGCACCACGTCGTACTTCGCTTCGTCGCTGTTCTTGACGTAGTCGACGCCGTCCGCGAAGCGCACCTCGAGCCGCGGATCCTTCCACGCGGTGCCGATGGTCGGCAGGTGCTCCATGCACGCGCGCACGACGAGCTCGTCGATCTCGATCATCACGCATTGCTTCACGCTCGCGTGACGCAGCACCTCGCGCACGGTCCCGCCGTCTCCGCCACCGATCACGAGCACGCGCTCGGGCGCCTCCGCGGTGAGCATCGCGGGGTGCGTGAGGAGCTCGTGGTAGAAGAACTCGTCGCCCTCGCTGGTCATGAAGGCGTCGTCGAGCGTCATGACGCGGCCGAGCTCCTCGGTCTCGAAGATGTCGACCTTCTGGAAGGGACTCTGCGCAGAGAACAGCGTGCGCGTGACCTTCAGGCCGAAGCGCGAGCTCTTGAACGTCTCGTCGAACCAGATGCTCATCGTATGACCTCGAGTGAGTCCGCGACCGTCGCGCCGCCGAGGTGTACCAGCTTTCGTCGACGCTCCGTGTGGTGCTCGAATCGGCGCGGACGCCCGCGGTCCCGCCCCTGCGAGCGCTGTCACACGCCCGTCACATCCCGCGCGTGATCGTCCGGGCCGGGCGTGGTAGG
>CALJLK010000388.1 GCA_937982655.1 uncultured Sandaracinus sp. | reverse complement strand
CCCTCGACGCGCTCGTCGATCTGGTCGGCTCGTTCGAGCCCGACCCGGACCACACCGAGGTCGTGCTCGGCGCCCGCCGCGAGCCGTTGAAGCTCCTCCTCGTTTCCAGCGCGCGGATGCTCACCGACGACGTCGAGCAGGTGGCACACGCGCCGGCGAGCGACGAGGAGGCGAAGCTCGCGAAGGATCTGCTCTCGCTTCTTCGAGAGTGAGCGGGAGCCGAGGACTCGTCGTCCGGTCGGTGTCGCGGGTCCGTCGAGCCCGCCAACGCAAACAGGCGACCCGAAGGCCGCCCGCGCGTTTCTCACTTTGCTCCGGAGGTAGGACTCGAACCTACGACCAATCGGTTAACAGCCGATCGCTCTACCACTGAGCTACTCCGGAATGTGGGCGCGGAGACTGTATCGGGATCCGCGGAGTGTCAAGGGATTCCGTCGGCAAAAACGTCACTCGCGCGTTCGCCGACGGCCTCTCGAAGGCCCCTTCAGCTCGGAGGCTTCGGCTCGCTCCCGGCCGCGTCGAGCGCCTCGAGCCGCGGGTCGCGTGGGCCCTCCACCGTCTGCACTTCGACGCCGTGGTCGCGGAGGTACTGCACGCCGTTCTCCCCGAGGTAGCCGCCCTCGACGATGAGCACGCGTGCAATGCCGGCGTGGTGAATGAGCTTGGCGCAGAGGAGGCACGGCTCGCCGGTGACGATGAGCCACGCGCCGCCGCACGCGACGCCGTTCGCGGCCGCGTTGCAGATGACGTTCATCTCGGCGTGGTGGCAGCCGATTTCCATGCGCGTGCCGCTCTTCACGCCGAGGGTGTCGCGCAGACAGACGTCGCCGCCACAGAGCTCACCGCCGCCGCGCGGGCCGCCGTTGTAGCCGTCCATGAGCACGACGTTGCGCACCGGGTCGAGCAAGAGCGCGCCGAACTTGCGGCGCGGGCAGTTGGAGGCCTTCGCGAGCGCGAGGCACTGCTCGATGCGGATGCGGACGTGTTTGTCTTTCACGCGCGAAGTGATCGCAGGTTTCGTCGCGGGCGTCAGCCCCGCTCGTGCGCGTCACGTCGAGCCTCTCCTCAGTGCGCACATCGGTGCGCCTCGCGTCGGTGAGCCTCGCGTCGTGCGCCCGCGCACCCGCGTTCGAACGCGCTCGTCGCGATCAGAACCCCGGTCGACACGCGCCGTGCGTGGGGTGTCCGACGTCGATGCAGTCTTCCTCGGCGCCGCACTGGAACGTCCCGAGCAAACAGATGTTCGTGCAGCTCCCGCGAAAACAAACGAAGAGGATGTCGCAGTCGTCGCCGCTCGTGCAGGGATCGAAGAGGTTGCCGCACTCGGTGCAGCTCTCGCAGCGGCCTCGGCTCTCGTCGTAGAAGCGGCAGAGGCGCGCGCCCCCGCACGAGGCGCCGGGTGTCTCGCACGACTCGTTCTCCGCCGGCGGCACGTCGAGCTCGGGATCGAGCCCCGTCGCGCGGCCCGAGTCCACGCCCGCGTCCGTTCCGGCGTCGCGCGCGCCCGCATCGAGTCCCGCGTCCGTTCCCGCATCGACGGTTGCGTCGCCTGTCCCCGCGTCGGGAAGGCTCGCGTCCACGCGGCTCGCATCCACGCTCGCGTCGATCGAGCCCGCGTCGTTGCGCGACGAGATGCGACGGTCGTCCGCGCAATGGACACAGACCAGCGCCGCGAGAAGAAGACCGAACCGCACGATGCCGGAGGGTAGCGCGTTCGCGGACACCCGTGCGCCCCACGCTTGACGCCTCCCCACGCGCCTTTCACACCTTCGCGCGTCATGAGCCGTGCCGACGCGCTGCCGAGCCGCCCTCCGAGCGGGGAGACCGAGGCGGTCTCGCGCGCGAAAGCGACGCCGACCGAGAAGGTCGCGAGCACGACCAAGGCGCGCTGGCTCGCGCTCGATCTGCTCCGCTTCACCGCCGTCGTGCTGATGGTGCAGGGGCACGTCTTCTACGAGGTCATCGACGACACCGTGCGTCGCGCGAGCTGGTACTCGTGGCACGGCTTCGTGCACGGCTTCACCGCGCCGATCTTCCTCTTCTCGAGCGGCATGGCCTTCGGCGTGACCACGCTCGGCAAGTGGGACGAGCACACGCACTTCGGTCGCGCGGTGCTCAAACGTTTCGAGCGCTACGCCATCTTGCTCGGCATCGGATACCTCTTGCAGGTCGGCGATCTCGGGCTGCGGTACATGATGGGTCTGCCGGTCGAGGCGCTGCACCGCGCGACCGCCGTCAACGCGCTGCAGCTCATCGGCGTGGTGCTCGCGTTCGCGGAGGCGATGGTGCTCGTGCTGCGCCGTCCGCCACTCTTCCTCGCGCTGATGGGCTTCGCGATGTTCGGCGCGGTGCTCGCGGCCCCGTGGACCTGGGACCTCACGCTCGAAGGCTGGCCGGTGCCGGTCGCGGCGTACGTCGCGTCGACCACACGCTCGCTCTTCCCGATCTTCCCCTGGGCCGGCTTCCTGCTCGCCGGGATCCTCGTCGCGCGCTTCGTGCGCGGACGCCGCAAGAGCGCGAAGCCCGGCTGGGGCCAGCTCGTGATCCCGCTCGCGCTGGTGAGCGCGACGCTGGTGCTGCTCGGCAAGTCCGCGCCCTTCGTCGGCGATCCCTTCCCCGATCACAACGTGTGGAAGGCGGGTCCGTTCTTCTTCGTGTTCCGTCTCGGCGTGGTGCTCGGTCTGCTCGCGGTGCTCTGCGCGATCGACCTCGGGATCTCGCGACTGAAGTCGGCGTCGAGCTCGCGCGCGATCACGCTCCTGCAGACGCTCGGCGCGGAGACCCTCGTCGTGTACGTCGCGCACCTCCTGATGATCTACGGCGTGTTCGGGCTGCCCGGCCTCAAGGACCGCTTCCCGAAGAACCTCGGCCTCGGGGAATCGATCGCGCTCGTGATCGCGGTCTTCGGGACGATGGTGGCGTTCGCGTGGCTCTGGCACGAGACGAAGAAGCGCCACCCGAAGGCGTTCGACCGCGTGCGCTACGCCTTGATGGCGCTCGTCGTGATCGTGTTCTTCGCGCGCTGAGCCGACTGCGCTTCGCGCTCATGCTCATGCTCGTCCGGCGGCTGACCCCGCCGACCCGGTCGAGCAGTGGTGGTCGACCGCGAGCACGAACCAACCCGAACGTTCACCCGCGCGGGTGGTGCCGCTCGTGGATCTCGTGCAGGCGCTCGCCCGTCACGTGTGTGTAGACCTGCGTGGTTGCGATGTCGGCGTGGCCGAGCATCGTCTGCACCGCACGCAGATCCGCGCCGCCGATCAGCAGGTGCGTCGCGAAGGAGTGCCGCAGCTTGTGCGGAGAGACGTTCTTCACGATGCCCGCCGCCGCCGCGTAGCGCTTCACGTTCTTCCAGAAGCCTTGGCGCGTCATCGCGCGGCCGTGGTGCGTGAGGAAGACCGGTCGACTTCCGGGCTTCGCCCAGCCCGGCCGCACCTCGAGCAAGTACGCGAGCAGCGCCTCCTTCGCGAAGTCGCCGATCGGAACCACGCGTCGTTTGTCGCCCTTGCCGTGCGGCACCACGAAGCCCGTCTCGAGATTCAGCGCGTTCAGCTCGAGGTTCACGAGCTCCGACACGCGCAAACCCGCCGCGTACATCGTGTGGAGCATCGCGCGATCACGGACCTCGCGCGGTCCGTCGCCCGGCGGCGCCGCGAGCAGCCGCACCACCTCGTCGCGCGAGAGCACCGACGGAAGACGCCGACCGAGGCGTGGGCGGTCGACGAGCGCGGTCGGATCCTCGCGGAGGTAGCGCTCACGCACGAGGTGCTTGTAGAGCCCACGCAGCGCGCTGAGGTACCGCGCCTGCGAGCGCGCCGAGAGACCCTCGCCCGCGAGCTTCACGAGGAACGCGGCGACCGTGGTGCCGTCGGCGTCGTCGAGGCTGCTGCGCTCCTCTTCGAGGAAGCCGAGCCAGCGCGAGAGATCCTTCGCGTACGCCTCCAGGGTGTGGCGCGAGAGGCCTCGCTCGACCTTCAGGTGATCGAGGTAGGTGTCCACGCGCAGATCGGCGGCGCCGTCCATCGGGTCGAGGGTGCCGTGGCGGGCGCGTGGTCGCCAACTCTCGGCGTGCCCACTCGCGCGCGGACCTCGCTCGAGCTCCAGACGAGTCGCGGCCTGCACCACCGAGTCGAGGCCACCACGCGACGCCTCTGGCGACGGGCGCTTGCGCCTCGCTCCGCAACCGGCATCCTCCCGGCCGCGTGACCACGCGCGCGCGACGCGCGGCGGGCTCGCGCGACGGAAGTCGGCGGCTGACGCCGACTCGGGCAAGAAGCGGCAGACGGAAATCCTCATGGGACTCTTCGATTTCTTCGGGCGAAAGAGCGGCGGCGGGGCGGTCGGCAAACACGCGGCGCGCGCGGCGGACAAGCGCGCGCAGGCGCCGGATCGCTGGCAGTCGCTGCGCGCGCTCGGCGAAATGAAGAGCGCAGAGGCGGTCGAGGCGCTGCTCCAGCGCTTCACCTTCCGCATCGATCCGAGCATCACGGATCAAGAAGAGAAGGACCTCGCGATGCACGGCATCGTGTCGTCCGGCGAGGTCGCGGTGGAGCCGGTGCGCGCGTACCTGCGGCAGAGCGCGTCGATCGCGTGGCCGGTGAAGATGCTCCAGCAGCTCGTCTCCGCCGAGGAGCTCGTGGGCGATCTACTCGCGCTGCTCGCCGAGATGAGCACCGACTACGAGCGCGATCCGCAGCGGAAGATCGACGTGATCATGCAGCTCGAAGATCACCGCGACGGGCGCATCCGCGAGGCGGTGCAGCGCTTTCTCGAGGACGCGAACGAGACGGTGCGCTTCCACGCGGTGCAGACGCTCGCGGGCCAAGCCGAGATCGACGAGGCGCGCGAGGCGTTCCTCGCGCTCTTCGTGCGCGAAGAGAGCGTGCGGGTCCGCGTGCGCATCCTCGACGTCTGCGTCGAGCGCGGGTGGACCGTCGATCCGGCCGCGATGGCCGGCAAGGTGCCGAGCGGCTACGCGATCGATGGCACCTCGGTCCGCAAGGGCTGAGCCTCGGCTCAGCGCGTCCCGAGCAAACGTCCCGCCATCGCCACGCCGCTCGCGAACGCGTCGTCGAGGCGCGCGCCGAGGCACCAATCGCCGCACGCGCCGAGGCGCGTCTCACGATCGAAGAGGCAGTCGACGCCCACCGGCTCCGCGACCTGCGCGTAGCGCCAACGGTGTCCTTGGAGCACCCGCGGCTTCGGCAGCTTCCGACCGAGCCGGCGCGCGAAGCTGCCGAGGAGCTCGTCGGCGATCGCCGCCGCGTCGAGCTCGAGCAGCGCCTCGCTGTGCATGGGGCTCGCGTGCAGGCTCCAGGCGTCGAGCGCGCCGTCGCCGTCCTCGATCGCAGGACGCCCCGGCTTGCTCGACTCGCGGCTCATCCACGAGAGCTCACCGTCCGGATCGAACGCCGCGTCCCAGCCGGGCTCGATGCGCTCGTCGAACGCCACGAGCGCGGCGAGGCAGGCGTCCATCTCCGCGCGCGACGCGAGCTCCGCGAGCGCCGGCACGACGCGCAGGAGCGGCACCGCTTGAGGCGAGGGCACCGCGACGACCACCGCGTCGAACGCCCCGAAATCCGCGGGCGATCCCTCGCGTCCCGAGCCGGGGGGACCCGAGTCCGTGACGCCTTCGAGACGCCACGCGCCTCCTTCGCGCACGAGCCGATCGACCCGTGACGCGAGCCGCACCTCGAGGTCGTCCGCGAGGTGCGCCGCGAGCGCGTTCATCGTCGGCACCGCCACGAAGCGCTCGCCCGCGTCGCGCACCACGCGTCCATCCTCGAAGCGCACGAAACGCGCGTCCCAGCGCGCGACGAGCTCCGCTTGCTCCCAGCTCCGCAAGAGGCGCCGAAACGACGTGGCCGACGGCGGCGGCGAGAGGAGCTGCGCGCCGTGATCGATCACCCACGTCGCCCACTCGTTCTTCGAATCCCAGCGCGACGCGCATCGTCCGCCCGGCGCGCGCGCGCCCTTGTCGAAGACCACGACGCTCACACCGTGATCGGCGAGCGTGCGCGCGCACGCGAGCCCCGCGATGCCGGCACCGATCACCGCGACCTTCGGCTCACGCGACCGAGCCTCGCTCGAGGACGCGTCGTTCGACACAACGCGCACCGCGTCCACCTTCGCCGCGTACGCCGCGACGTCGAGCCGCTGCCCATGCAGCTCGGTCGATCGTGCGCGCACCGCGCCGAGCACCGGCGAAGGCTCGAAGGGTCGATCGAAGAGCCCGAGACACCAGAGCAG
>CALJLK010000387.1 GCA_937982655.1 uncultured Sandaracinus sp. | reverse complement strand
CGCCCTACCGGACGGCGCGCAGCGACCGAAGGGAGCGGTTCGAAGTGGAATCGTTCGAAGCGCAGTGGACGTAGTCCACGGAGCCGAGCGATTCCACGAGAGTGTCGGGCCGTGCGCGAGCACCGAGCCGACCCAGGCTCGTGGGAGGGGGCCCCTCGGGGCTTCATGCCCCGCGGGGGAGGGTCTGGCGACAGACCCTCGGAGAAGCTGGCGACAGACCCTCGGAGAAGCCGACGGACCTTTCGGCTCGTCCGTGCGTCTCCTCGCGCGCCATGGCTTGGACTCGACCCCCCCGCGGTGATAGACGGTGCGCTTCGTTCGCCGCTGCCGCCGGTGAATGGAAGCGGCGTCGTGCGAGGCGGAGCGGACCTGGTCCGCGAAGCGGTCACGACTCCGCGAAACCTCGGTCCGCGCGTGTGCGCGGAGCCGATGAATCACGACCTCCCGCCCCGCGTCGCATCCCGCCGGAGCTGCCCCGCATGTCCATCGTTCGTTCTCTCGTCGTGCTCGCCCTCGCGCTTCCGCTCTTCTCTGCGCCCACCGCAGAGGCCCAAGACCCCGCGGTCGTGCAACGCCTCGTGCAGAACGGGCAGATGTCACGCGAGGTCGCGACCGCGATCGTGCGCAAGGTCGACGCCGTGATGCGCGCCAACGCCGAACGCGGCGGCGACACCTACGACGAGCTTCGCCAGGCCACCAACCGCGCGCTCTTCGGGCCGCAAGCGGGACCGGGCGCGTCGCGTCCCGAGTACGACACGCGCCTCGCGCAGGTGATGCATCGCCTGCGGACCGGCCTCGATCTCGCGACCCTCGCGGTCTACTTCCCCGCGCGTCGCAACGGCGCGCTCCTCTGCACGAACGAGTTCGGCCTCGGCATCGGTGAGTGCGACGCGCTCATCGCGGCCGCGACGCTGCAGCCGACCGCGCTGCCCTACCTGCCGCCCGACGACGGTCGCGCGCTCGAGCAAGAGCTCCGCGGGGCACGCGTCGATCGTCGCGTCATCCGCGAGATCGTCGAGAAGGTCAGCACGGTGATGCTCGGGGTTCCGCGCACGCTCACGAACGACCAGCGCGGGCGCGCGCTGCTCCAGCTCATGGAGGCGTGCCCGGGTGGATCGCGCGATCGCGAGACGCAGGTCCGCGCGTGGCACGTGGGTCCGACGCCGGGCCTCGTGCGCTGCATCGCGGAGCGCATCGCGCGTCAGGGCGGCGCGCCGATGGCGCAGGCGCTCTTCGAGCTCTCGCCGCGCGCCGCCGAGGCGCTCGTCGCGTGGGCGGCCCCGCCGGCCGTCGCGGTCGCGCCGCCCCCGCCTCCGCCGCCGCCGCCGCCCACGATGCAGCCCCGCAACGCGCCGCCCGCCGTGCAGGTCGCGCAGATGTCGGCGCCCCAGGCGCTTCGTCAGCAGGCGGAGGCGCAGCTTCGACTGCGCAACGCGCAGGCGGCTCTCTCCGCGTACGAGTCGGCCGCGCAGATCGAGCCGAACGAGGCGCAGAACTGGGCCGGCGTCGGTCAGTGCAAGGCGCTGCTCCGCGACTTCGCGGGCGCGATCGAGGCGTACCGTCGCGCGGTGCAGCTCGCGGCCGAGAACGACGCCTACCTCGTCGCGCTCGGACGCGCGTACGCGCAGAACAACCAACGCGACGCCGCGATCGCCGCGCTCCAGCAGGCGATGCGCATCAACCGCAACAACATGGAGGCCCGCGAGGGTCTGCGCGCGCTGGGGGGCGAGCCGCCGCCGCCGCCGCTGCCGGAGGTGCCGGATCGCGGGACGATCATCGCGACGATGGCGGGCCTGCGCGGTGGCCTCCTCGGCTGCGCACCGAGCTTCGACGGCCGCATCAACTTCATCATGGTGATCTCCGGCGAGACCGGAGAGGTGCAGGCGGTCAGCGTCGAGAACGTCGAGAACGCCGACGAAGCGGCGTGCATGGAGACGGTCGTGCTCTCCGCACGGTTCCCGCGCTTCACGCGTCCGGAGCTGAGCATCGACTACCCGTACGAGCTTCGCCAGAACCGTTGAACGGTTCGCGCTGACCAGTGAGCGGGGCGGCGTCCGGGAGGAGGCCGCCCTTCTTCGTTCGTGATCGTCCTCGTGCTCGCGTTCGAGCGAGCGTGGACGTCGCCGTTCACGTCGCCGTTCACGTCGCCGTTCACGTCAACGTCAACGTCCACGACGAAACGACCCACCACGACCTCCACGACGACCTCGCTCAGCGAGCCCAGCTCCACTCCGCGTCGGGGACGACCTCCACGTGGACGTGGTTGGCGTGCAGGTCGTCGTGGTGCGGTGTGACGACGACCTGGAAGAGGCCCGCCTCGATCGCGCGACAGACGACACCACGCAGCGTCGCGCTCGTGGAAGGCTCTTCGACCTCGGTGCACGGCTCGGCGCCGCGCTGACGCCAGGTCCAGTCTTCGAGCACGTCGAGTCGGGTTCCGTCCGCGAGCTCGAAGTGACGCGGATCGACGGCGAGCCCGCGCGAGTGTCCGCTCACCGCGCCGGTGCTGCGAACCCGCGCGGAGGGCCGCAACGCCGAGAGGTGGCGCACCTTCGTGACCCCCGCCGCGCGCAAGGTCGGCGCCCACGCGTGCAGCGCGAGCACGAGCCGACAGTCCATCACGCGGTGCACCTCGAGGCGGCCCTCGAACTCCCAGGCCACGCCGCCGACCTCTTCGACGATCACGCCACCTTCGACCGCCTCGTGCGCGCGCTCGCGATGGGCGACGTCGAGCTCTCTCAGTCGCGCGAGGCACGCGTCGGGCGCGAGGCGACGAAAGGGCTCGAAGCTCGGAAGTGGGAGCGCAGCCGAAGCCGCGGATCCGGCCGATCGAGAATCGGCCTCCGAAGGATGCGCGTCGTCGACGGGGACGCTCGATCCGATCGGCGGACCGACCGCCACCGGGGTGACCGGCGTGACGTCCTCGGAGCCGTCGGTCGCGCTCGCGTGAGGGCCCTCGGGCGACGGCGAAGTGCCGCAACCGAGCGTCCAGCAGAGCGCGAGGATCGTCCGACGCACGCCTCAGGGTACCGAGGTCCGTTTGCCCTCGCACGACTCCACTAGAACGAGTTCCATTCACGCCGTGGAGCGCGTAGGGTCGGCCCATGCCGTTTCCCTTCGAGCGCACGTTCTCGCGTGTCCGCGAGCGCGTCTCTCCTCTCGTCGCTCCGCGCGTGCGCCGAGGCTCGCCGCTGCCTCCCGAACCCGACGTCGAGCTCGCGCGCCTCACGGATTACCCCTCGCCCTATCCGAGCGGTTGGTACGCCCTCGCGCGCTCGAGCGAGCTCCGCGACGTGCCGCTCCACGTGCGCGCGCTCGGCCAAGAGCTCGTGGTCTTTCGCAGCAAAGACTCCGACGGGAACGAGACGGTGGGCGTGCTCGACGCGCACTGCCCCCACCTCGGCGCGAACCTCGCGGGCGGCGCGTGCCGCGACGGAAAGCTCACCTGCCCCTTCCACGAGTGGTCCTTCGACGCGAGCGGCTCCGTCTGCGCGATCCCCTACGCCGAGCGCGTGCCACCGCGCCTGCGCACACGGAGCTGGCCGGTCGAGGAGCGCGACGGCTTCGTCTTCTTCTACTTCGACGTGACCCACGCGCGCGGTCGTCGCGACGCTCCCGCGCCCACGCCGCCCTATTCGCTGCCGAAGATCGATGGCCTCGAGCCGGGAGGCACGCTCGTGCACCGCGGCGATCACGATCACGGCGTCGTGCGCATGCACCTGCTCGAGTTCTGCGAGAACAGCGCGGACTCCGCGCACTTCGAGCCGCTCCACGGAGCGATGTTCGTGCCGTGGACCTCCACGAAGATCCCCGGCCTGCGCGTGCACCACGATGCGACGTGGTCACGCGACGACACGCACTCGCACATGACCTGGTTCCGCAACCACGCGGTGCTCGAAGCGTTCGGCAAGCGCCTGCCGAAGACCGCGGCGGATGCGGCGATCTGCATCGCGGGCCCCGGCGGCGTCGTGACGTTCCACTTCGACGTGCCGCGCTTCGGCCGCATCGTGCTCTACCAGACGCACACCCCCGAAGCGCCGCTCCGCCAGCGCGTGCGCTTCCGCTGGTACGCCGAGCGCACGATGCCGCGCGCGCTCGTCTGGTACGTGGTCGGGAACTGGATCGCGCAGTGGCGCGAGGACATCGCGATCTGGGAGAACAAGATCCACCAGCGAAAACCGATGCTCGTGCGCGAGGACGGCCCGATCCTCGCGATGCGCAAGTGGTACGGCCGCTTCTACCCGAGCGGCACGATCCACGAGCCGCCGCCGAACGAACCGCAGTCGAACGACGCGCCGAGCTGAGCGCTCCTTTCGCTTCGGCCGCCTTCGTTCACGAGACAGCACCCGCGTCATGCGTTTCGCTGCCCGGCGCCCACTCCACGTCGATGCGAGTCCGAGGCGACTTCGCTCGGAGCCGCCCTGCCCTCGTCAGCGCAGGCCCATCGTTCGGAGCACGGTCTCGAAGTTCGCGCGGCGATCGTCGAGACCGTCCACCGGACCGGTCGCGCAAGGCGGGTTGTGGCAGCCGCGGTTCACGATGCCGCTGACCGCGTCGATGAACGCGTTGCCGACGAGCCCGCCGTCCACGTACGCGCGGAGCTGCTCGCGGTAGGACCAGCCGTCCTCCTCGTACGCTTCCACCGAGCTCATCCAGTAGAAGAGCCCCGCGATCCACTTCAGCTCCGGGTGTGCGGTCGAGCTGCAGATCGACTCCGGGTCCGCGCAGAAGTCCAAATCCGGATAGAGCGGCGCTCCGCTGCGCGGAAAACGTGTTTCATCGAGGTGCGAACGCCCGAGGTAGTGGTTGAGCGTTCCGAAGTTGCAGCGCCCCGTGGTCTGGATGACGCCGCGACCCCACCAGCAGCATCCTTCGACCGATCCGCCGCTTCCGTCCCACTCCCAGCGGCCCGCGCGCTGCCCCGCGTAGACCTGACACTCCGCGCGCGACCACGCCGGCTCGTCCGGGGTCGAGAAACCCGCTTCCGTCGCGGGGTACGGGTAACAGTCGTGGGAGTAGTTCCAGCGTCCCGTGCGACCGTCGCGCATCAGGCCCGCCGCCTCCAGCGTCGCGTTCGGCGCGCAGAAGAGCGGCCCCGGCGCGCCGTACCACTTCGCGTGCGTGACCGCGGTCATCGCCATCGCGGGGTTGCGCGGGCACGCCATCTCGCAGTCGTAGCCGGCGTAGTCCTGACCGAGCTGCCCGCACGCATTGCTGATCGCGTAGTTGTTCGTCGAGTCCCAGTTGTTCTCGTCGCACGCGTCGTAGCGGATGGTCTCCTTCATCGCCTGCGCGAGGAACGCCGCGAGGTTCACGAGCGCTTGGCGCGTGCGCACCTCGTCGCTCGCGTCCTCGTCGCCGAGCCAGAGCCGCATGTCGCCGATGCCGCTGCCGTGCATCGTCGCCACCGCCTGCACGAAGTCGCGCCATTTGTAGATGGTCGACGGACGCCAGCTCAGGTCCGGGTCCTGCGAGATGAGCACCTCGGTGTCGAAGCGCGTGGGATCACCGAGCAACACGTCGTCGAGGCTCGACACCCCGCTGAGCCCGTCCTCGCAGCGTCCGTCGCGACAGACCTGGCCGACCGCGCACGCGGGATCGCAGCTCGGCGGCTCGACGGTGCCGCCGTCCTCGCGCGCCACCGCGCCGTCCTCGAGCGGCTCGGGGATCGCGCCGTCCTCGCGCGGGACGGTGCTTCCGTCGCGGCGTGGCCGGTCGGAGCCGGCATCGGAGGTCGAGCCCATGGAGCCCGTGGAGCATGCGGTGGAGCACGCGGCGAGCGCGAAGAGGAGCAGGTGCGAGCGCATGCCCGAAGAGAGTCGCGCCGATCGGAGATCGGGTCACGCGTCGCTCGTCCGAGCAAGTCGAGCTCGGAAGGGAGATCGTCGAGCCGCCGATGAGCGACGTCGCCGAAGTTGCCGAGCGCACCGCGGACGGGAATGCTCCCGGCCATGCTTCGCTTCGCCCTCGTGTCCCTGATGCTCCTCGGTTGCTACGACGCCTACGAGACGGAGGACACGCCGGTCCGCTCGGACGCGGGCGCGCGCGACTCCGCGATCCTGCTGATCGACGCCGGACCGGACGGCTTCGTGCCGCCGCCACCGCCGCGCGACGCGGGTCCCCCGATCTGCCGGGAAGGCACGCCCTCCGAGTACGACGGACCGCGTTGTTCGGACCGCACGCGCGCCTGCATCGAGGAGTGCTTCGACCGCGGCGACGAGGACGAGTGCGTCGACTCGTGCGTGATCGAAGAGCCCTCGTGCGTCGAGTGCCTCATCGGCGAGATCGTGGAGTGCGCGGTGCCCGCGACCGCGTGCGGGCCGTTCTGGGACGAGTTCGCGTGCTGCCGCGACACGCAGTGCCGTGGGCTCGAGCTCTTCGAGTGTTTCAACGGTCCTTGCCTCGAAGCCGCCGAGAGCATGTTCGACTGCTTCACGCCCGCGATCGATCGCTGCGCAGAGGCCCAGTCGCTCTGTTTCTGACGCGCCCGATTCGCCGAGGCATGAACCGGCGATCGCTCCGGCGAGTGCGGGTGAGGCGAGGAGCTCGAGAGCACCTGCGACCGAGCGAGGTAGGCGCGGCGAGGAAGTCCGGCGCGCGCACGTCGTAGACTCCCCCGCATGCTGATCGACGCCTCCATTCACGGTCCCGAAGCCGCGCGCGCGTTGCGACGCTGGCGGACGGGCGTGATCGTCGGACTGGTCGGCTCGGCGCTCTCGTCGTTCGTGGTGTGGAGCCTCTGGTACGGAGACGCCGGGCGTCGAGATCGACGCGGTGAGGCTCGTGTTCCTCGCGGCTTCCGGGGTCGGATTGCTCTCGAGCGCACTCGTGTACCTCGGCGTCCGCGACTACGTCGCCGCCATGCACGGCTCGTTCGGTGCGTTGCCGGGTGTCGTGCTCGCCGTGGCCGGAGTCGAGCTCGCGTTCTCGGGCATCGGGCTCACCGCTCAGCTCGCCGAGCTCGCGTCGTTCGACGTCCTGTCGTGGAGCGGGCTCCCAGGGCGCCTCCTGCGGTTCGTCTTCGTCGGGGTGTCACCGCTCGCGACCGTGGCCGCCGTGCTGATGTTCGCGCGGGTCGGCAGCACGATCGCCGCTCGCGTCTCGCCCGCGATGGTCGGCGCGCTCGTGGTGGTCGTGGTGGCGGAGCTCGGGCTGCGCGCGCTTCAGGAGCTCGAGCTCTCCGACGCGGGCGGCATGTGGACCCGCGATGGGCTGCACCTGCTCGTCGAGCTCCTCTTTCTCGTCGCGCTCTCCCAACACGCATGGTCGCTCTCGGCACATCGACCGCGTGGACCGGGTGAGATCTCCTTCGGCTCGGAGCGCGACGAGGATTCGAGCGCGGAGCGTGCGAGCGAATGGGAAGCCCCGGGCCGCGCGCTCGCGCGATACCGCAATGCGATCCTCGCGCAGATGCTGCTCTCGCTGCTCTCGGCGCTCCTCGTGCTCGCGACCCGCGAGACGCCCGAGCAAGTGGGCAAGATCGTCTCGGGCAGCGCGATCCTCGGGCTCGTCGTCTCGCTCTTCCTCGTCGCAACCGTCGCGCGCTACGCGGCTTCGCTTCCGTCGGCGGCTGACCCCGCCGACTCGACGGCCGCGTCGCTCCACGCGACCGCGCCCGCGAAGCTCGCCGCGTCGCTCTTCGCCCTCAACGCGCTGGTCGGGCTGATCACGACCGTGCTCGTGGTGCGTGCGTTCTCGTCCGGGCGGCTCGGCCTGCTCTTCGATCTGCAAGACCAGCTCCCCGTGCTCGAAGCGGTCGGCACGCTCTTCGGCCTCGGTGGACTGCTCGCGCTCCTCTACTCGTTCGACGCGCTCGGTCACGAGCTCGGCGAGCGCGCGCTGCCGGTCCGAACGCGGGGCCTCAAGGTCGCGCTCGTGATCTTGGTGATCTGCGCGCTCGCGGCCAAGCTCGGCCTCGGCGTGCTCGGACCGCTCGTGGCCGTCTTCGGCTTGATCTTCGCGTTCGGCGCGCTCTTCACGGTGTTCTCGTACCTGCGCGTGGTCGGCGACGTGTCGGCGCTCCTGCTCGCGCGCGCGGGCGTGCTCTGACCCTCGACGCATGCGTGCTCGGGCGTGGACGGGGCTCGATCGTTCGACGCGCCTCGATCGTTCGCGGCTCGCTCGTTCGACGCGCCTCGATCGGCTCGATCGTTCGCGGTGAGTTCGACGCGGCCCCTTGATCCACGCCGCACACGACGCACTCTTCGGCGCCGCACGACGAACCCCGTCGGCGCCACCTCGATCTCGCCCGTCGAGGGCCCATCTCGTTCGGGTCGCCCTCGTCGACCCTGAAGCTCCGCCGTCGCGGGACGTTTCCGACATCTCACGACGACACACCGACTGCCGCCATGACCGACCTCGAGATCACCCCTTCGCTCTGGATTCCCGCGAGCTCGCTCGCGTGGTCCGCGGCGCGTTCGGGCGGCCCGGGCGGGCAGAACGTCAACAAGGTGTCGACGAAGGTCGACCTGCGCTTCGACCTCGCCCACGACACCGTGCTGCACCGCGACGTGAAGGAGCGTCTCGCGCAGCTCGCGCAGCTCGACGCGGACGGACGCGTGATCGTGGTCTCGGAGCGCACGCGCTCGCAGGCCGACAACCTCGAAGACGCACGCCAGAAGCTGGCGGAGCTGATCCGTCGCGCGCTCGTGCGACCGAAGGTCCGCAAGGCCACCAAGCCCTCGAAGGGCTCGCAGCGTCGCCGCCTCGAAGCCAAGTCGCAGCGCAGCGCGAAGAAGGCGAGCCGCGGCAAAGTCGAGTGGTGATGCCGCGAAGGTGAGCGGTGTGCGGCGTTCGTCGCGCATCGAACCGCGTCGTGCGTCGTGCATCGACGACTTCCTCGCGCTCCGCGGATGACGCAGCCGCACCGCCGCCGAGACGTGAACGAGGCGTAAGCCCACGCTGGAGTACCTTCGCGCCCCGATGCGGACGGGATGGAAGACGGTCGCGCTCCTCGGAGCGCTCGGCGGGTGGGCAGGCTGCGGCGACGACGACGGCGACGTACCGATCGACGCCGGCAGCGACGCGACGATCGAGGACGCGGGCAGCGTCGACGCGTGGATGCGCGGCGACGCGGGCACCACCGCGTCGTGGACAGTCACGGTGCGCGACCTGATCTCGGGCAACCGCCTGCAGCTCGCGGAGGTCTGCGTGGTCGACGTGCCGCAGCTCCCGTGTGCGATCACGGACACCGAGGGTCGCGCGACGCTCGACGTGCCGATCGATCTCGAGCTGCAGCTCCGCACCACCGCGCTCCGCTACGTACCGACCGTCACCACCTACGTGAGCGACGCGGAGCCGCGCTCGGTCGGGGTCGACATGCCACCAAACTCTGCGCTGCCGCTCCTCGGCGGGCGCGTCGATCCCGAGAAGGGTCAGCTCGCGTTCGTGGTGCAGGACGAGGCGGGCGACGGGCTCGCGGGCGTCTCGGCCACGATCGATCCCGCATCCGGCACCGGCCCGCGCTTCACCGACGGCTCGCTCCCCGACGACACGCTCACCGCGACGACCGAGGACGGCCTCGGCCTCTTCGTCAACGTGGATCCCGGCCGGGTGTCGATGACGTTCGAAGGCGCGGAGTGCGAGCCGAACGAAGCCTGGCCGAGCGAGAGCGGCACCCTCGAGGTCCGCGTCGAAGCCGGCTCGTTGATGATCGTGACCGCGCGCTGCGCGACGGAGACGAGCGACGCGGGCGTGGACGGCGGCGCGTCGGACGCGGGCTCGGAGGACGCAGGGCTCGACGGCCGCGTCTGACGTCCCGAGCGTGACCGAAATCGGTGCGCAGCGCGGCGCTGCGACCGATTCGAACCCCGAGCTCGAATCCGAAGATCGAACACGCGATTTCAATCGCGTTTCTACCCGCGCTTCGAAGCCGCGGAAGACGTCGATCAAAGCCTCAACGAGACCCCGAGCGCGAGGTGCGCTTGGTCGGTCTTCAGCGTCACGTCGTGGGTGTTGAAGATCGTGAGCTCGTCGTAGACCTGACGGTGACGCCAGCCGACCTCCACGAAGACCGCGACGTTCTCGTGCGGCGCGAACGACAGGCCGCCGAGCGCGCCGAAGTTGAAGCCGAGCAGGTTCTCGAGATCGGGGTCGCTCGGGCGGTAGAGCGTGAAACCGATCGGGATGCCGACGTAGAGCTCGAGCTCCAGCGCGCCGGAGAGCACGAAGGGCAATCGTGGCCGCAGCCAGAGATCGATGTCGACCGTGAGCTCGCGGTCCTCCGCGTCCTCGACGGAGTAGCTCGCGAGCCCGAGCTCGCCGCCGATGCCGAGGTAACGCGCGACGAAGATCTCCCCGCGAACCGCCGCGCCGAAGGTGGGCTCGAGGTCGCGGCGCCCGTCGGGCACGAGGAGTATGTCGGGGTCGGCCGAGAACCGGAGACCGCCCCCGAGACCCATCGTGAAGAGCGCGGACACCCGCACCAGCTCTTCGAAGCGCGGCGCGAAGCGGGTCGTGAAGCTCGGGCTCGTGCGCAGCGCGACCGCGTCGTCGTCCGTCTCTGCGCGCGGTAGCGGTTGCTCCTCCGTCTCGAGCGCCATCACGAGACGCTCGAGCTCCGCGCGCTCCGCCACCGCAGCGTCGCCGTCGCGGAGGTAGATCCGGTAGTAGCGCGCCGCCTCTTCTCGCTCGCCCGCGCGCTCGTACGCACGCGCAGTGTTGAACGCGACGTCGGGATCGCGCGTGAGCTCGTAGGCCCGCTCGAAGTCGCGCGCCGCGTCGGCGTACTCGCCGGATTGGTAGGCCGTCACGCCTTCGGCGAAGAACCGCCGCGCCTCCGTGACGTCGTCTTCCGTCTGGGCTCGTGCGAGCGAAGCGACACCGAGACATCCCAGAAGTCCGAGGAGAACGAGCGCCTGACGCATTGCGTCAGAGCCTGACACGAATCGGTGAGGTTGGCTCACCTCGCACGTGCTCGAGCGATCGACTCCGTCGACGGGCCTCGTGTGCGAGCCACCGCGTGCCGAGAACGAACGCCTCAGCGACGTCGCGACCGACGACGTACGCCCGGATGCGGCCGCGCGCTCCGCGGCAGACAACGCACCTCGGCGGGGCGCTCGTTCGTCCACGCGCTCGGCATCGTCGGCACCACGCCGCCGGTACGAAAGCGCGCGAGCGGGCGCAGCAGCGGCAACGCGTCGCAGTGCTCTCCGTCGTCGAGCAACATGAAGTGGAGGTGCGGCCCGCGGCTGATGCCGGTGTTGCCGAGCCGCGCGATCACCTGCCCCCGCGCGACGAGCTCACCGGCGACGACGAGGTTCTCGCGGTTGTGCGCGTAGGCGCTCGCGAGCCCGTTCGGGTGCACCACGATCACGAAGCGTCCGTAACCCCGCACGCCGGTGCCCGCGTACGCCACGATGCCACGCTCCACCGCGCGGATCGGTGAGCCGGGCGGCGTGTAGAGATCGAGCGCGAGGTGATAGCCGCCCGCGCCCGAGCCCCAGCCACGAAGGAAGTGCCCGCCTTCGAGCGGATGGTGCAACGTGCCCGGACCCGCGGCGGGCTCGGCGCTGGGCGCGACCCCCGCGTCTCCGACGGGCACTTCTTCGAGCGGGGTGTCGTCCGTCTCCTCCAGCGCGAGCTCTTCGGCGACCTCGTCGACCTCGCCCTCCTCGCGGCTCTCGCGATCCTCGGAGAGGATGCCGAGCTCGGCTTCGGCGTCGAGCACCGCTTCCATCGTCGCGTCGCGCTCGATCGGCGTGCCGACTCCGTACGCGAAGGGTGGAATGGTGGTCGGCGCGCTCGCCGCGGCCGCGATCCAGCGCGACTCGATTGGATCCTTCAACAGATTCTGTGCGACGCGATCGGTGCCGAGCCTGAGCTCGTCCGCACGCACGCGCGCGAGCTCTTGATCGGGCCGCAGCGGCCGCGGCTCGAGACGCGGGAGCGGGTTCTCGCGACGACGTCCGGGGACACGCAGACGCTGCCCCACGCGCACCCGATCGGAGCGCAGTCGGTTGACGCGCTTGAGCTCGCGCAGCGGCACGCGATGGCGCGCCGCGATCTCGCTCAGCGTCTCGCCGCGCCGGACGACGTGGTAGCCCGCGCGTCGCGCGTCGGAGTCGCTCGCGGGGCCGGGGATCGTGATCGACTGCCCGACGCGAACGCGATCGGAGCGCATCCGATTCGCGCGCTGGAGCTCCGTGACGCTCACCCGAAAACGCCGAGCGATCTGCGCGAGCGTGTCGCCCTGACGCACGGTGTACGTGCGGTCGGCGCGCGCCGTGCCGAGCTGCGCGAGGGCAGCGATCGTCGCGAGCGCGAGAGCGAAGAGAACGGCACGCACGGCGGGTCAGGCTGAAGGACACACGAGGGTCACGCAAACTTCCCTCGGCGGTCGTGTCCGCCTTCAGCGCACATGTGCGACGGCGACCTCTCACCGCGCGCAATGCGCGATGCACGACGCGCGATGCACGAGCGCGATCGATGCACGAGCGCGACGCGATCGAGGTGACTCAACGTCGCTTCTTCGACGCTTTTCGCTTCGGCGTCGGCTCTTCTTCCACCGGTGCGCTCGGCAGCGAGAGCGTCGCGAGTCGATCGAGCCACGCGCGCAGCAGCGGTCGATGCAACGTGCCGAGGCGTTCGAGCGCGCGCGCGGCGACGGTCGGCCCGTGATAGGGCCCCGCTTCTTCGGGAAGTCGTGCACGCAAGGCGTCGAGCGCACGCTGCGCACGCGCGTCGCCGATGCGCTCGGTGTGCAGACGCGCCGCGATCACGAGCGGCGCTTCGACCGGCCCCGCTTCCATGGAAGGCGGCAGCACCGAGCGTCGCGCGACCACCGCGCGCAGGCGGCGGCTCTGCTGCTCCGCGAGACGACGCGCGAGCCGCGGCGTGCGCTCGGGGCGACGACGCGCCGCGTGGAGTACGGGTACGACGTCGCCCGACTTCGCAGCCGCGAGCTGCATGCCTTCCGGATCTTCCCCGATCGCACCGAGCCGCCGCGCCTCACGCACCGCGAGCGATCGAAGCCGCGCGTGGTCCGCGATCAACGCCTGCAGCCGCTCGCGCGCTCGCTCGACCACGCGAGCCTGCGACGCCTCCGGCAGTGCCGCCGCACGCGTGAGCAGCACGACGACGAAGCGATGCCGGGGTGCGTCGAAGCGTTCGAGCTCCGGATGCTCGGCGAGGAAGGTCTGGATCGCGGTGAGCTCGTGCGGAACCGAGAGCGGCTCGAACGGCGTGACCTCGAGCTCCAGCGCGACCGGCGCGACGACGGGCATCGGAGGCGCGAACGTCGTCGGGCGCGAGAAACGCGACGCGTAGCGGCGCACGGGGACGTCGGCCACGGTGGCCACTTCCGCGGCGGCTACCGACACCGTGTCCGTGTCCGTATCCGTGACCGTGTCGGTGTCTGAGACCGTGTCCGAGACCGTGTCCGGGACCGTGTCCGTGTCCGTGTCCGTGACCGAGACCGTGTCCGAGACCGTGTCCGAGACCGTGTCCGAGACCGTGACCGTGTCGGTGTC
>CALJLK010000386.1 GCA_937982655.1 uncultured Sandaracinus sp. | reverse complement strand
CCGTCCCACGGGTACCGGTCCGCGCGCGGTGCGGGGCCTCGTGCCGCCTTCTCGAGCTGTGCCTGCGTCGCGAGCCGGCGCCCGTCCCATTCGCAGAACTCACGGGCTGCCTCCCAAGGTGCACGCGCAGCGAATCGAGCCTTCGTGGGGTCCGTGAGACTTGCTTCCGAATCGGCACTGAGTGTCCTCGTGCAAGCCCCCGCCGCACGGCACTGCCGATAGCGTCGGTTCGTGACCGGATACCGGTCGATCGCGTACGTTGACATCGGAACTTCGCCCATCGGCCCCAGCGGCCGTGTCGAGCCGAGTCCACGAATGAACGGTCCTTCAGGGATGCAGATCTCGTCTTCGTCCAAGCCGCCCGTCCGCAGATCGCCACATGCAGAAGCGCAGTCGCTGACCGGCTCCCAGGAGCAGCTGACGCTGCATCGCTCCATGCGCTCGAACGCAGGATCCTCGCACGGGCTGTTCCGTTCCTCGCCGGGAGCGCACTCGCCGGGTGGGACGCGTTCGGTGGCTGGCCCCCACTCACAGGTCGCGTTGCAGAGGCGCTCCTGGACGTCGCACTGCGTTCCTTCGATTCGGTCGACGCTCCCAGGCGCACATTCGCCTTCGGAGAAGCACTCGCTCGTCGGCTCCCAAAGGCCGTCGATGCACGTCTCCTGGCCTTCGCCGCAGAAGCCGCATGGCGCGAGCCGAACCTCACCTGCAGTGTCGCAAGCTGGTCGCGGCGGATCGGGGGCATCCAGCGCATCCGCGTCGACCACCGGGGGCGCGTCGAGCGTCGCATCCTCGAGGTGGCCAGAGTCGGGTGGCGACGTCGACGACGAGCACGCTGTCACCAGCGCCACGATCAACCAGGGCTGCAGCTTCATCGCTTTCTTCTCCTCGACGACAACAGGAGACCCGCGAGGAAGATCGCGGTCGAACCCGCTGGTGACCCGCCGGTCGAACAGCCTCCGCCTCGCGCCTTCGGCACACAGACCGCTTGCTCCTCGACGACTTCGCAACGGGCGGACTCGGGGCACGGCAGCTCTGAGCAACCACGACTGCACGTTCCGGAGTCGTCGACGAGGACGCAGAGGCTCGACGCACACTCGCGACCGTGAGAGCACTCCGCCCCGAAAGCGCTTCGAGTCGACTGGCACGCGCCGCCATCGCACGTGAAGCCTCGGGGACAGGACCCATCGCACCGAGCCGCGCAGGTACCGACGGCACACACGAGCTCGCCCGTGCAGCTTCCTTCGCACGGGTCGCCGGGCGCGTGCTCGACGCCGCACAAGCCGGCAGAGCAGCTCCCCGACGCGCAATCGACGTCGTCTCCGCAACGGCGTCGGCAGGATCCGCTGCGGTCGCACTCGAACGGAGCGTCGCATTCACACGCGACGGGATGCGGATAGAGGAAACACAGCGCGTCGCGGTCGAGCGGCGCCAGCACCCGCTGCGTCGTTCCGAGGTAGATCGGGTAGAGCGCAGACTCCTCGTAGTCGCGCGTGCAGCGCGGGGCACCTTCGTCGCCGCTCGGCTCGCAGGGGTGTCGGATCCCGAGCGCGTGTCCGAGCTCGTGCGTGACGACCGCCTGAATGTCTCGAACGCCGCTTGCCGCGGGCTCGACTCCCCAACGGAACGAGTCCGCGTTGAGCACCAGGTCGGCTTCTCCGATCACGACTTCACCCGGCCGGCTCAGGAAGGCGACGTCGGTCGTGGCAGCGGCGTTCGCGTCGAGTCCACGATCACCCCACCCCTCGGTCACGAACTCAATCGTGTTCACGCCGTCGCCCGGCACCGCACGATCGTGTGGAGTGGGATCGATCTCGACGCGAACGGACGCGCACGAAACGCGGTTCCAGGTGCTGGCGCTCGCCACCACCTCCTCGAGGACTACGGTCACGGGTACGCCCGACGGCGCGCCGGCGACACGAAACGTGACGACGTCGTCCGCCCATGCGATCCGGGCGTCGTCGTCGAACTCGGGTAGGTCTGCTGCGGTTCGGAACGACTGCGCGTCTACGCTCGACGCCACGAGCGCAGAGGCGAAGAAGGTGGCGACAAGGGGACGCACCGCAGCAGAGTTCACGGCCGCGGAGGTCGTGCCTACCGGAGTTTCCCGCAATTCCGACGAACGTTCGGTACGCAGCTCGGCAGCGCGAAGATCCTTGATCTTTTCCCGCGTTTCTACGCAAAACGAAGTAGATCGGTTTTTGACCAGATCGTGTCGACGTCGGTTTGATTCGTCACGTGGTGGTCCGAGTTGGTGCCAGAAGTGCCCGTGAGCGAGACTCATGCTTCGTCCATGGGCTCACGACTCACCGATGCCGCCGATCTCCTCGTCGCGTCCGCCATGCCGGACATGCCCGTGTCTTTTCGAGATCGATTCGTCGAGGAGCGGTACGCGGACTCGCGCTGGTCTGAGCAGACGTTCCTCCAAGACCTCCAGGAGGCATGGATCGGAGAGCGCCAACCGTTCGCGATGGTGAGGATCCCCCAGACCTCACAGTTCGTGTTGGAGAGCGTCGTGGCGGCCGCGGCGGTACGCGTGGCCGCGCGATACGAGCTGACACCTCGCGCGACATGGTTGCTCTGTGTCTCGACGCGTCACTCGCGCTTGCGTGAGGCATCGAGGCATCTGGGGCTCGGCGTGCGTCGAACCGAAGATCTCTCCGGCGAGATTCGCGCGGCAGGGGTCGCGCTACGCGACGTCGTCAACGAGACGATGTGGGTCGCGCTCCGCGCTGCGCGTGAGGTGAGCGTCGCCACCGAGCAAGCCTCCGGCGTCGCCCGATCTCGAACCCGAGCGGCCGAGGCGGTTGTTGCTGTCAAAGCCGG
>CALJLK010000385.1 GCA_937982655.1 uncultured Sandaracinus sp. | reverse complement strand
CCGTTTCCGTCGCGCCCCCCCGGTCGCGACCGGCTCGCCGCCGAAGGAGGATCGCGTGGCCAAGGTTCAGCGGGCGCTCATCTCGGTCTCGGACAAGACCGGCATCGTCGACCTCGCGAAGGGCCTCGCGGCCGCGGGCGTCGAGATCCTCTCCACCGGCGGCACCGCGAAGGCGATGCGCGACGCGGGCGTGAAGGTGATCGACGTCAGCGAGTACACGGAGTCGCCGGAGGTGATGGATGGCCGCGTGAAGACGCTGCACCCGCGGGTCCACGGCGGCTTGTTGATGCGCGAGCTCGACTCCGATCGCGCCGAGCTCGCGAGCCTCGGCGGCAAGCCGATCGATCTCGTGGTCGTGAACCTCTACCCCTTCGAGCAGACGGTCGCGCGCGGCGCCGAGCACGACGAGGTCGTGGAGAACATCGACATCGGCGGGCCCTCGATGGTGCGCAGCGCGGCGAAGAACCACGCGCGCGTCACGGTCGTCACCGATCCCGCCGACTACGCCGAGGTCCTCGCGGCCGCCACGAGCGATGCCGGCACGAGCCTCGCGCTCCGAGCGCGCCTCGCCGCGAAGGCCTTCGGCCACACCGCCGTGTACGACGGCGCGATCGCGGGCTACCTCACGAGCCTCCGCGAGGACGGCACGCGCGAGGTCTTCCCGCGCACGCTGACGATGCAGCTCGAGAAGGCCTACGACGTGCGCTACGGCGAGAACCCGCACCAGAAGGGCGCCTTCTACGTCGATCGCGACGCGCGCCCCGGCAGCCTCGCGCGCGCCGAATCCGTCGGCGCGGGTGGCAAGGAGCTCTCCTTCAACAACCTCGTCGACGTCGACGCCGCGCTCGAGTGCGTGCGCGAGCTCGAACGCCCCGGCGCGGTGGTGGTGAAGCACACGAACCCCTGCGGCGTGGCGGTCGGCGAGACGCTCGCGCAGGCGTACCTCGCGGCGCGCGAGGCCGACGCGCTCAGCGCGTTCGGTGGCATCGTGGCGCTCAACCGCGAGGTCGATCTCGCGACGGCGGAGCTGCTCGCGGAGACCTTCCTCGAGGCGGTGATCGCGCCCGGCTTCGCGCAGGACGCGCTCGAGAAGCTCCGCAAGAAGAGCGCGCTGCGGCTGCTCTCGCTCGGCACGCTGGAGGCGCCCGACGCGCCGATGCTCACGTACAAGCGCGTGTCCGGCGGACTCGTGGTGCAGGATCGCGACGCGAGCGCGAAGGGCGAGGTTTCCCAGGGCCGCGTGGTGACGCAGCGCCGACCGACCGAGGAGGAGCTTCGTGGCCTCGAGCTCGCGTGGCGCGTCTGCAAGCACGTGAAGTCGAACGCGATCGTCTTCGCGAAGGGCGACGTGACGGTGGGCGTCGGCGCGGGGCAGATGTCGCGCGTCGTCGCGGTGGAGCTCGCGGCGCAGAAGGCGGGCGCGGCCGCGAAGGGCGCCGTGATGGCGTCGGACGCGTTCTTCCCGTTCCCCGACGGCGTCGAGGCGGCCGCGAAGGCGGGCATCACCGCGGTGGCGCAGCCCGGGGGCAGCAAGAAGGACGAGGACGTGATCGCGGCGTGCGATCGCGCGGGCCTCGCGATGATCTTCACCGGGGTCCGTCACTTCCGGCATTGAGCGGCGCGGCGTCGCGCGGTCCGATGGCCGATCGCGACGCTGGATCGGACGCGGCAGAGCCAGTACAGCGACACCGTGCCGCGCAAAGAGCGGCGCAGCGTGGAGAGCCGTGCAGCGTGGAGAGCTGTGCAGCGTGGAGAGCGAGCGATGAAGCGAATCCTGGTGGTCGGCTCCGGTGCGCGCGAGCACGCGCTCGTGTGGCGTCTGACGAGAGACGGCGCCGAGGTCCACGCCGCGCCGGGCAACGCGGGCATCGCGGAGATCGGAGCCGTGCACGCGGTGGCGGCGGACGATCTCGACGCGCAGGTCGCGCTCGCGCAGCGCCTGAAGGTCGATCTCGTGATCGTCGGCCCCGAGGCGCCGCTGGTCGCGGGGCTCGTGGATCGTCTCTCGGCGCTGGGCATCGCGGCGTTCGGTCCCTCGAAGGCCGCCGCGCGCCTCGAAGGCAGCAAGGCGTTCTCGAAGGACTTCATGGTGCGGTACGGCATCCCGACCGCGGGGCACCGTACGTTCACGGACGTGGAGGAGGCGCTGGCGTTCGTCCGCGCGGCGCAGCGACCGCTCGTCGTGAAGGCGGACGGGCTCGCGGCGGGGAAGGGCGTGGTGGTCGCGAAGGACGCCGACGAGGCGGCGGACGCGATCGAGCGCTTCGGTCGCGCACGCGAGCTCGGCGACGCCGGCGCCACGCTCGTGATCGAAGAGACGCTGGTGGGCCCCGAGGTCAGCTACCACGTGGTCGCCGACGGCACGCGCTACGTCGCGCTCGCGCCCGCGCAGGACCACAAGCGGATCTTCGACGGCGATCGCGGACCGAACACGGGCGGCATGGGCGCCTACTCGCCGCCACCGATGGTGGACGCGGAGGTCGAGCGAAAGATCCGCGAGCGTGTGATCGAGCCGACGTTGCGAGGTTGTGCCGCGGAGGGTTTCCCGTTTCGGGGCGCGCTCTTCGTCGGATTGATGATCGTCGACGGCGAGCCGATGGTGCTCGAGTACAACACGCGCTTCGGCGATCCGGAGACCGAGTGTCTGATGACGCGTTGGGGCGGATCGGCGATTCCCCTCTTCGAGGGTGCGGCGAAAGGCGATTTGAGCGCCGTGCAGACCACGTGGGACGCGCCGGCTTCGCTCTGCGTGGTGCTCGCGAGCGAGGGCTACCCCGGGGCGTATCCGAAGGGTCGCCCGATCGAGGGGCTCGAGCGCGCGGCCGAGGTCGCGGGGGTCGTCGTTTTCCACGCCGGCACCGCGCGCGGCGAAGGTGGCTTCGTGACCGCGGGTGGACGCGTCTTGGCCGTCACGGCCACCGGCGTGACCCTCGACGAGGCGGCTGACCGCGCCTACGCGGCGGCCGACCGGAT
Organism: uncultured Sandaracinus sp.; assembly: GCA_937982655.1. GTDB lineage: Bacteria > Myxococcota_A > Polyangia > Polyangiales > Houyiibacteriaceae > JACKEH01. The sequence continues at coordinate 18,752 of CALJLK010000385.1, read as the reverse complement.
TCGGTTCGAAGGCAAACAGGTCCGTCGCGACATCGGCTGGCAGGCGCGGCGCACCCCGAGCTGAGCGCGCCGGAACGCGCTCCAGTCTGGAGCCCCCGGCGAGCGGTTTCTCGCCGAACGAGGGGTCTCGAGCCGTCGCACGGGCGGCCCCGAGCCCACGAGCCGCACGAGAATCGAGGGGTTTTCCTGGATCGGAGCAAATGAAAACGACTTGCAGCTTCGCTTGTGCCCGCTATCCTCGGCCGCAAGCGATAATCGTTTTCAAGAGCGCCTCGCGCGCCTGACCTACGAAATCCCACGAACATGCGAAGCTTTCTCGCTTTTTCGCTCCTCCTCGCCCTCGTCGGGTGCGGTGACGACGACACGAACCCGAACGTCGACAGCGGTATGCCGGTCGATGGTGGCACCGACGCCACGACGCCCGATCCGGACTCCGGCACCGACGCTGGTGACACCTGCGAGGCGGTCCCCAACGACCCGACCTACGCCTTCGAGAGCAACTTCGTCGAGGGCGCGAGCAGTGTCGCGTACGACGGGCAGGTCTTCCGCCAGCTCCTCATCGAGGACCTCAAGACCTTCGTCGGTCGCCTCGGCACCATCGTCGATGCCGACTCCACGGGCCTCTTCGACACCGAAGAAGAAGTGATCGCCGCGCTCGACTTCTATTACCGCTTCGACGCCTCGAGCGAAGAAGAAGAGATCCTCTTTTCGACCACACCCGAATCGCTTCAGTCGACCTGGGGCGAAGTGTCTTCGGGCAAGGATCTCGTGGGCAAGGTCGCCGGCAACGACGCGTCGACCGACCACCGCGAGTGGGAGGCGGGCGACTTCCGCGGTTGGAGCAGCGAGCTCGGCGGCGTGGAGGTCACCTCGCCCGAGACGCTCGTGCAGGCGATGTTCACCGCGCTCGCGCAGAACGCGGTCGCGCGCGCGAACGGCGAGCAGCCGCGCGGTCCCGGCGACGAAGAGCTGCCCGTCTACGTGCTCCCGAACGGGCTCGACCTGCAGCAGCTCCTGCAAAAGTTCCTCGTGATGTCGATCAACTTCAGCCAGGGCGCCGACGACTACCTGGACGACGACGTGGAGAACAAGGGGCTCCTCTCCGCGAACACCCGCGACGGCGAGAACCCGTGGACCATCCTCGAGCACCAGTGGGACGAGGGCTTCGGCTACTTCGGCGCCGCGCGCGACTACGACCTCTACACCGACGACGAGATCGCGGCCGCGGGTGGTCGCCCGGACTGGCAGCTCGTCCACGACACCAACGGCGACTGTCGCATCGACTTCCAGTCCGAGGTGAACTTCGGCGCGTCGGGCAACGCCGCCAAGCGCGACCGCGGCGCGACCACCGACGTCGACTTCACGGGCGACGCGTTCTCCGCGTTCGTGGCCGGCCGCGCCCTCATCGCGTCGGTCGAGGGGCCGCTCTCGGAGGAGCAGCTCACCACGCTCCGCGGCCACCGCGACCTGATCGTGTCGGCGTGGGAGAAGGCGTACGCGGCGACCGTCGTGCACTACATCAACGACGTGCTCGCCGACATGGAGGCGTTCGGCACCGAGACGTACTCCTTCGTCGACCACGCCAAGCACTGGGGCGAGATGAAGGGCTTCGCGCTCGGCCTTCAGTTCAACCCGCGCTCGCCGCTGCACGAGTCCGCCGGTGAGGGCACGCTCTTCGAGCAGCTCCACGCGTTCCTGCGCGACGCGCCGGTGCTCGCGACGGCGACCGAGGGGGAGATCTCCGCGTATCGCGAGGAGCTGCTGAGCGCGCGCGCGTTGCTCGGCGAGGCCTACGAGTTCGCGGAGGAAGACGTCGCCAACTGGTGATCGCGCGACGACGCCGGTGAGCAAACGGACTGGTCTCCCCGCCTCCGCGGGGCTACCTCCGGCCCACCGGCGTCACGCGGGCCGCGACTCTCCGAAGCCTACAGACACCGATCCGACACCGATCCGACGAACCGAGAACCCATGTCGAAGCTCCGTTTCCTCTTGATCCTCGGCTTCCTCACGGCGTGTGGCGACGACGACGTCCCGCCGACCCCCGACGCGGGTCCGACCGGCGAATCGCGCGCCGAGACGGTGCGTGCGATCGGCGGCGAAGTGATCGTGCCGACCTACCGCACCTTCCTCGAAGCCGCGCGCGAGCTGCAGGCACGCGCGACCGCGTGGCGCGACAGCGGAGCGGACGCGGATCGGCTCGCGGCGGTGACCGCGTGGGATCGCGCGATGGGGCTCTGGCAGCAGGCCGAGCTCGCGCTCGTCGGTCCGGCGGGCGCGATGATGGTGACCGCGGGTGGAGAGGATCGCCGAGACGGCATCTACTCCTGGCCGATCACGAACCAATGCCGCGTCGACCAAGAGCTCGTCGAAGAGGTCTACCTCGACGTCGACGCCTTCGCGCGTGAGAACGTGAACGTGCGTGGCCTCGCCGCGCTCGAGTACCTGCTCCACTACACGGGGGAAGCGAACGGCTGCGCGCCGAACGCGTCGATCAACCTCAACGGCGAGTGGACGCCGATCGTGCCCGAGCTACCGGCCCGCCGCGCCTCGTACGCCGTCACCGCCGCGACGCTCGTGGTGCGCGACGCCGAGGCGCTCCTCGCGCGTTGGGACGAAGCCTTCCTCGCCGAGCTCCAGACGGCGGGCGCCGGCAGCACGACCTTCGCGACCGCCCAAGAGGCGCTCAACGCGCTCAGCGACGCGCTCTTCTACCTCGACAAGGAGGTGAAGGACATGAAGCTCGCCGAGCCGATGGGCCTGAGCATGGCGTGCACCGCGGACATCTGTCCGAACCTGCGCGAGTCGCTCTACGCCGGGCGCTCCATCGCGAACGTGGCCGACAACCTGCGCGGCTTCCGCTTGGTCTTCGCGGGTGCGATGGACGGTGCGGGGCGCGGCTTCGACGATCTCTTGAACGACGTCGGCGCGGGCGCGCTCGCGACCCAGATGATCTCGCTCATCGACGCGGCCATCGCGGTGGCGGAAGGTTACGAGGCCGACGTGCCCGAGCTCCTCGCCGAAGACCCGCTCGCGCTTCAGCCGCTCTACGACGCGGTGAAGGCGATCACCGACCTGCTCAAGACGCAGTTCCTCTCGACCCTCGATCTCGAGGTGCCGAACCGCGCCGAGGGCGACAACGACTGAGTCGTGCGATGAGCGAACGCTCCGAGCGGCGCACTTCCGATCGACCGGCCACCGATCGACCGGCCACCGATCGACTCGTCGATCGGCTGTGGGGCCGGGCGCAGGCGCCGATCGACCCCGCGTCGCTCGTCGCGTTTCGCGTGCTCTTCGGGCTGCTCGCGACGATCGGCGCGCTGCGTTTCCTCTACTACGGCTGGGTCGAACGTTTCTTCGAGCAGCCGCGCTTCTTCTTCTCGTACTGGGGCTTCGAGTGGGTCCGCGTGCTCCCGCATCCGTGGATGCACGTGGCGTTCGGCGCGCTCGCGGTGCTCGGTGTGCTCATCGCGCTCGGGCTCTTCTACCGCGTCGCGATCGTCCTGTTCTTCCTGCTCTTCACGTACGTCGAGCTCGTCGACGTCACGAACTACCTCAACCACTACTACCTGCTCAGCGTCCTCGCGTTCTGGATGTGCTTCATGCCGCTCGGACGTGTGGGCGGCCTCGACGCCAAGCTCTTCGGTGCGCGTGACGCGCTGCCCGCGTGGATGCTCGGCGCCCTGCGCCTGCAGATCGCGGTGGTCTACGTGCACGCGGGCCTCGCGAAGCTCACGGGCGACTGGCTGCTCCACGCGCAGCCGCTCGACATCTGGCTGCACGCGCGCACCGAGGTCCCACTCCTCGGCGCCTTCCTCGATCTCCCCGTCGTGCCCTACGTCTTCGCGTGGGCCGGCTTCCTCTACGACACGACGATCCCGATCTGGCTCTCGTGGAGACGGACGCGTGTGCCGGCGTACGTGGTTCTCCTCGGCTTCCACTTCGCGACGCACCTGCTCTTCTCGATCGGGATGTTCCCGCTGATCATGAGCGCGGCCGCGACGATCTTCTTCGCCCCCTCGTGGCCACGTCGGCTCGGCGCGCTCTTCGGCGGTCGTCTCGTGTCGATGCGCGCGTGGACGCGACCCGCAGTCGACACGAGCGCGCGTCGTCCCCTCCACCTCGCGCTCGCTGCGGGCCTCGCGCTCTTCGCGTTCGTGCAGGTGGTCGCGCCGCTGCGCGCGCACCTCTACGGCGGCGATCTGCTCTGGCACGAGCAGGGCATGCGCTGGAGCTGGCGCGTGATGTGTCGCGAGAAGAACGGCAGCGTCGCGTTCCGTGTGCGTGTGCGGGGGCGCGAGCGCGAGCTCGTGGTGCCGCCGAGCCGCTACCTGACCTCGCACCAGGAGCGCGAGATGAGCGGTCAGCCCGATCTGATCCTGCAGCTCGCCCACCACGTCGCCGACGACCTGCGCGCGCAGGGTCACGAAGACGTCGAGGTCCGAGCGGATGTGTGGGTCTCGCTGAACGGCCGCGCGCCGACGCGCCTCGTCGATCCGGACGTCGATCTCTCGCGTGTCGAGGACGGCATCGCGCCCGCTTCTTGGATCTTGCCCGCGCCCCACGAGGCGCCGGTCCACCTCGCTCGAGGAGAACGATGACTTCGCTTCGCTGGATCTCGATCGCCGCGCTGCTCGCGTCGGCGGCTTCGTCGATGGCTCAACCGCCCGCCGCCCCGGATGCGGGCGTCGACGGAGGCACGGACGTGTCGGATGGCGGTGCCGCGAACGATGGCGCCGACGGAGGTGATGCTGGCGGTACTGAGGATGGTGATGCGGGCGCCGTCGAAGCAGAGAGCGGAGAAGGCGGCGAAGGCGAGACCGCCGCGGAAGAAGGTGCGGACGGTGGCGCCGCAGACGCTTCCGACGTGGACACGTCGGCAGACGCGGACGATCCCTCGCTCTACGAGCTCACGGAGGACGAGCTCGAGGGGGGCGACGACGGAGCGGTTGTCGCCGGCGAGGACGCTGACGCGGACGACGACACCGCCGACGCCGACGAGGGAGGCGTTCGGGACTCCGACCTCCGCACACGCGACGTGCTCGCGGTCGGCTATCGGCCCGAGGACGTCCTGCGCGTCGGCGGCGGCATCACGCTGCTCGACCAAGAGCAGCTCGAGACGATGGAGTACGACGACCCGCACGCGGTCTTGCTCCAAGCCCCCGGCGTCTACGTGCGCACGGAGGATGGCTTCGGTCTGCGACCGAACATCGGCATCCGCGGCACCTCTTCGGATCGCTCGAAGAAGATCACGCTCATGGAGGACGGCGTGCTCTTCGGGCCCGCGCCCTACGCGGCGCCGGCGGCCTACTACTTCCCGCTCATGACGCGCATGACCGGGGTCGAGATCTTCAAGGGCCCCGCGTCGCTGCTCTACGGACCGCAGACCATCGGCGGCGCAATCAACCTCACCACCCGCGAGGTCCCCACGCGCTCCGAAGGCGCGTTCGATCTCAGCTTCGGCCGCTTCCTCACGCGCAAGATCCACCTGCACTGGGGCACCTCGAACCGCTGGGGCGGCTTCCTCTTCGAGGCGCTCGAGGTCGGCAGCCGTGGCTTCAAGGAGCTCGACGAGACCGGCGCGAGCACCAACCCTTCGACCGGCTTCTCGCGCAGCGACTTCGTGCTCCGCGGCTTCTTGCAGACCAACCCCGACGCCGAGCGTTTCCACCGCGTCGACCTCCGACTCGGCTTCGGGCGCGAGCGCAGTGACGAGACCTACCTCGGGCTCACCGACGCGGACTTCGTCGCCGATCCCCTCCGCCGCTACGCCGCGTCCGAGCTCGACCGCATGAGCTGGTGGCGCACCAGCGCGGTGCTCACGTGGCGCGCCGAGCTCGGCGAGCACGTGCAGCTCGTCACCGACGTCTACCGCCACGATTTCGATCGTTCGTGGCTCCGCTTCAACGGTTTCGGTGACTCCGCGGTCGATCCGCGCCAGGTGTTGCTCTCGCCCACCGGTGCGCGCGCGATCTACTACGACGTGCTCACCGGCGCGCAGGACACGAGCTCACCTGCGGAGGAGATCATCCTCGCGGACAACCAGCGGCGCTTCGTCTCGCAAGGCGGACAGACACGCCTGCGTCTCGACGCCCGCACGGGCTCGCTGGCGCATCACGTCGAGGTCGGGCTTCGCTTCCACCAGGACGAGATCGAGCGTGAGCACCTCGCGTACCGCTACGCGATGACCGGAGGCCGGCTCCAAGCGGTCGACGCGGCGGCGGCGACCACCACCGACAACCTCGGATGGGCCTTCGCGTTCGCGGGCTACGCGATCTACCGCGCGGAGATCGGCGGGCTGACGATCACCCCCGGCCTCCGCACCGAGGTGATCAAGACCCGCCTCGACGACCGCGCCTCCGGCGAGACGACCGAGAACGTGAACGCGGTCGTGTTGCCGGGCATCGGCGCGACCTACGAAGTGATCGATCACCTCTCACTCCTCCTCGGCGTGCACCGCGGCTTCTCACCCGTGGCTCCCGGACAGCCCGAAGAGGTCGCGCCCGAGCTCAGCGTCAACTACGAGCTCGGAGCGCGCTACGCCGATTCCGAGGAAGGTCGTTTGATCGAGCTCGTCGGCTTCGTGAACGACTACTCCAACCTCACCGGGCAGTGCGGTTTCTCGACGGGCTGCTCGGGAGACATGCTCGACCGCCAGTTCAACGGCGGCTCCGTGCTCGTCTGGGGTCTCGAGGCGGCGGGGAGCTGGCGGTTCTCCGTGGGGCGATTCTCGATTCCGCTCCGTCTCTCGTACACCTACACCGGCTCGAGCTTCCGCGAAGCCTTCGAGAGCGAGGACCCCACCTTCGGCGACGTGAACGAGGGGGACGAGCTGCCGTACGTCCCTGCGCACCAGGGGCAGCTCCAAGGTGGTCTCGAGCACGAGCACGCGGGCTTCCAGGTGATCGGGACCTACGTCAGCGAGATGCGCGAGCAGGCGGGCCAGGGCGACGCGGGCGAGCGCACCGACGACTACGTGATGGTCGACGCGGTGGCCTGGTGGCAGGCGATCGAGCGGCTGCGCATCTACGTCCGCGGCGAGAACCTCTTGAACGATCAACCCATCGCCAGTCGTCGACCCTTCGGTGCGCGTCCCATCCGACCTTTCACGGTTCAGATCGGAGCCAAGGTCGAGTTCTGAACGACTCCGCCCGCCCGCCGACATTGGCGATTCTGGGACTCCCGGACGGTTTCTAGCTCGTTCGGATGAGCCCGACGCTTGACCCTGACCCGCCACCGTGAAACCACGGAGCGTCGTGCACGCGCAGATTTACGACGCGCTCCCCGATCCGGTGCTCCTCGTGAGAGGGGGCATCGTGCGCGCGGCCAATCGTGCCTTCCTCGGCGCGCTCGGAGAGACCTGCGTCGAGGGTGTTCCCCTGGACGAGCTCGTGCCCGACTGCCCAGCCGACGTGCTTCGCCGGCTCGAGCGCGACGCGAGCGAGCTCGTGTCGTCCCACGAGACCTACGGCGCGCGCCTCGTGTTCCTCGGACGTCATGCGCCCACCCGCCTCGCGCTCGACGTGCGGGTGGTGAGCGCAGGTGCGGAGGGCTGGGTGCTCGTCGGTCACGACGCGACGGAGGCGACCGATCTCCACGAGACGATCGGTCTGCTCTCGCGCCTCTACGTGACGCGCAAGAGCGCGGCGATGGTCGACGTCGATCTGCTGCTCGCGGAGAGCCGTCCGATCTTCGAAGGTCTCGGATGGAACCTCGGGCTCTGGGCCATCGTCCCCGAAGGCGATGGTCTCGGAGCGCGGCTCGCGTACTCGTTCGTCGCGGGCAGCAGCGAGGCCGAGGTGTCGCTCACCTCCGAGGTCATCGCCGCGCTCGAAGACCGCACGGTGCCGCTCGACAATCTGCCGAACATTCGGCGGGTGGTGGAGGACGGTCACGGCGTCTTCGTGGACGATCTCGCGCCGGTCGGAGCCACGCTGCTCGGCCGAAGCGGCAGGTCGGTCGCGGAGATCGAAGAGCGGCTTCGCTCGGCCGGTCTCGTGCGTGCGGCCATGGCGCCGGTGTTCGTCGACGAGCGCGTCGCGTTCGTGCTCATGTTCACGGGCCTGCGGATCACCGAGCGTGATTTCGCGGCAATCCAGCTCTTTGCCGCGATGATCTCCGCCGCCGAGCAGCTCGGTGCGGTGAGCGAGGAGATGGCGCGCCAGGAACGCCACGCCGCGCTCGGTCAGATGGCCGCGCAGCTCGCCCACGAGGTCCGCAATCCGCTCGCGGTGCTCTACCAATGCACGGCGCAGATTCGCCATCGGCAGCGCGACGGTCGCGACATCGGCGAGCTGGTCGCGATGATCGAGGACGAGTCGCGTCGCCTGGATCGTCTGGTGAACGACCTCGTGCACTTCGCCGCACCGCTCGCGCCGCGCATCCGCGAGACGAGCCTCGATCCGATCGTGCGCTACGCGCTCGACGGGGTGCGCGCGGAGCTCGGCGACGGTCCGTTCGCGGCGCTCGTGATGAAGCTCGACCTCGAAGACCACGTGGTGCTCGCCGACGCCGTCTTGCTGCGGCAAGCGCTCGCGCCCCTCTTCCACAACGCGATCGGTCATGCCGAGAAGGGCGGCGCGCGCCGCGACGGCGCGTTCGTGCGGCTGCGCGTACGCAACGATGGCGCGCCCCTCGCCCCCGACGTGGCGAGCCGCGTCTTCGAGCCCTTCTTCTCCACCAAGGCACGTGGGTCTGGGCTCGGGCTCGCGGTGGTGCGCCGTCTGGTCGAGGATCAGGGCGGACGCGTGCAGCTCGAGTCGCACGAGGCGTCCATCAGCTTCGCAGTGTTGCTGCGTTGCCCCTGAGTGACGTGTCCGATCACTGCCGAACGTCGAACGAGCCCCGCACGACCTGGGTTCGCTCGCCGTAGCGCTCGTACTCGGCGTAGTAGTGGACGCGCAGCTTCGTCGGCTCGTCGCCCTGCTCGACCTCAACCACGACGCGGTCCGCGAAGTCGTCGTAGGTCCACTGCCCGTCCGAGGGGCCACTGCATCCGAGCACGCTGACGTAGCTCGTGCGGTCGTCGCTGTCGTAGACGTCGCCGGCACGGAGCTGGTCGGTCTCCAGATCGAGCACGTGCATCACGGCCCAACCACGACCCTGCGCCCGCAGCTCGACGTCGACGTGGCCGAAGCTCTCGTAGGCCGACACGACCCGCGCCTCCGCGCTCACGCCGTTCACGTCCCCGAGGTCTCCTTCCACGTAGGCGTCGTCGACGGCCAACGCTTCGCGCGACGATCCGAAGTCGTCGAAGTCGAAGTCGAGGACGCAGGCGGGGAGAGCAGGCAACGCGAGGAGGAGGGTCAGCAGGCGCATGTCGAGCTCCAGCGGTGGGTCGGAACCAGGGTTGGAAACAGGTTCGAAGACGACGTACGCCAAGGTTCCACGGAATCTTCGTGGTGGGGTGACGGCCTTACGCGACTTCACGCGACCTCACCGACGCCTGCGGGCGTGGCGTGGCGGGACGGAGGTCGTGGGGCGCGTTCTCGCACGGTCGCGTGCGCCAAAGCGTCGAGGTCCGGGTGTCGAAGATGCGTGTCCACGGGAGCTTCGACAAACCCATGAAGTCGTGACTTCGCGGGTCCATCTCATTTGCGAAGCTGAATCCTCGCAGCACGAAAGAGAAAGACCCCACCTCGCGGCAGGGTCTCCTCTCTTCATCGGTGCTTATCGATCACTCGCTGAGCGACGACAAATCGGGAAGCTCGTCGAGACTCGGCACGAGGACGATCTCGATTCGCCGGTTCTGCGCGCGTCCCTCCTCGGATTCGTTCGAGCTGACCGGTTGAGTGTCGGCGTAACCCGCGGCCGAGATGCGATTGGCGGGCACCCCCTGCGTGACCAGGAAGCGCGACACGTTCACCGCGCGAGCCGAGCTCAGCTCCCAGTTGTCGGCGAAGCGCGCGCGGCGGCCGAGCGGCACGTTGTCGGTGTGGCCGGCGATCTGAAACTCGCGCTCGCCCACCTGCGCGAGGACCTGCGCGACCTCGGTGAGGGTCGCCTGGCCCGACTCCTTGAGCTCCGCCCGTCCGGAGTCGAAGAGGATGCCCTCCGGCAGCTCGACGACCATGCGGTTGCGGACGATGCGAACCCGCAAACGACCGCTCTCGATCATCGAGCGGAAGCGTTGGAGAAGATTGCGGAAAGTCTCGATGCGAGCCTGCGCCTGGCGCTCGCGCTCCCGCAGCTCTTCCAGGGCGCGCTGGGTCTCGTCCAGCTCGCCGCGGAGCTGGGTGCGTTGGCCTTCCAGGCCCTCGACGGTCTGACCGAGCGCCCGGAGTCGGTTCGCGAGCTCTCCGTTCTGCGACTCGACGGTGCCCAGCCGCGTCTCGAGCTCTTGATTTCGCTCGTTCGCCGTCCCGAGCTCGCCCTGGAGCTCGGCGATCCGCGCGTTGGCCGCGTCCAGCTCTTCTTGGCTGGGACCGCAGGCGATCGCGAGCGCCACGAGCGCGGCGAGGGTGGTGCGTACCTTCATGGAAGCCTCCTTGGCCGAGGGTAGTACCAGCGGATCGCACCTTCGGAAACCCCACGAAGCAGGAAGGCGACCGAGGCGGAACGGGGAGTCGTTTCCGTCTGGACGGGACCTCCGAATGGGTGCGGGGGTGGTGGTCCATGCGTGCCCACGGACGCCGCGCGCGGAGTCTTGTCGTTTTTGTCGACAAAACCGAGGTTTTCGTCCGCCGTGCCGACGATTCCGGTCGTGCTGGGCCAGGCGCCCCACGCCGCGCGAGTGGAACGCGAGCGCTTCCCCCGATCGGGGGGCAGATCGCCTCGATCGGCACCCCCGAACGAATTTTGGGAGGGATCACGCTCGATCCGCTCGACCCGAAAAAACGAATGATTTCCGAGTGCTATGGGTCAAATAGCCCGAACTTCGCTAAAATATGCCAAAGTTAGCTATAAATTATGGTCGTTTCCGGTTGACACATGACGTGACGTGACAATACGGTACCAGCCAACCCGAGACCCCATTCGGAGGAGGTCACTCATCATGGCGACGACCAAGAACACCGAGACGACGGCCGAGGAGCCGAAGAAGGCTGCGAAGAAGCCGGCGAAGAAGGCGGCCAAGAAGGCGGCGAAGAAGCCGGCGAAGAAGGCGGCCAAGAAGGCGGCGAAGAAGCCGGCCAAGAAGGCTGCGAAGAAGGCAGCGAAGCCGGCGAAGAAGGCGGCCAAGAAGGCTGCGAAGAAGCCGGCGAAGAAGGCGGCCAAGAAGGCGGCGAAGAAGCCGGCGAAGAAGGCGGCCAAGAAGGCGGCGAAGAAGCCGGCCAAGAAGGCTGCGAAGAAGGCGGCGAAGAAGGCCGGCTGAGCTCGGGAACCCCGTCCGCCGCGTGAGTCTTCGCGACGGACTGCATGCGTCGGTTCGCCGACGTCTGGGTCCCGAACGAGCCTCGTGAGCACGTGGAAACACGCGTTCGAGAGGCTCGAATCGAAGTGAGCGGTGCCTCCTCCCATGCGGGGACGGGCACTCGAAAACGCCCCGAGGCGAAAGCCGGCGGGGCGTTTTCGATCGTGTCTTCGAGCGTGTGTGTCTTCGAGCGTGCGTGTCTTCGATCGCATCTTCGAGCGTGCGAATCCGAGCTGGACGACGTCGGGCGCGACGAGCCCCAGCGGTGACGAGCCACCCGGCGCGACGAGCCCTCCACGCGTGAGCCCAAGCGCTCGCTGCACGGAGGTCGCGCCTGTACTACACCTCCGGCGCCGGCGGCACGCGCGCGGGCGCCAGAGAGGACAAGCATGTCAGAAACAGGCCTCTTTCCGAATGCTTGGGCGGTCATCATGGCGGGCGGCTCGGGCACCCGCTTCTGGCCGGCGTCGCGTCGCCTGCGTCCGAAGCAGCTCCTGCCACTCGCGCCGGGTGACGACCGGAGCCTCTTGCGTGCGACGCTCGAACGCATCGCACCCCTCGTGCCGGTCGAGCGCGTCCTGGTGGTGACGAGCGCCGCGCTCGCAGAGGCGACGGCAGCCGAGCTCCCGGAGCTGCCGAGCGAGAACCTGCTCGCGGAGCCCTCCGGGCGAAACACCGCGCCGTGTGTCGGGTGGGCCGCGTCGCACGTACGGCGTCGCGATCCGAGCGGGGTGCTCATGGTGCTCCCGGCCGATCACCACATCGGTGTCCCCGAGGCGTACCTCGCGGTGCTGCGTCGCGGTCTCGATGCGGCGTCGAACGGCGCGATGGTCACGGTGGGCATCGAGCCGACGCGACCGGAGACGGGCTACGGTTACCTCGAGGTCGGGGAAGCGGTCGGAGAGCAGATCCATCGGGCTCGACGCTTCGTGGAGAAGCCGAACCGACAGCGCGCCGAGCAGTTCCTCGCGGCCGGCAACTTCCTCTGGAACAGCGGAGTCTTCTTCTTCCGCGCGGACACGATCCTCGACGCGATCGCCGCGCATCTGCCGGGGCTCGGACAGCAGCTCCGTGCGTACGACGTCGCGGCCGCGAGCGGCAACGAGGCGGCGCTCGTCGAGAAGACGTACGACACGCTCCCTTCGATCTCGATCGACCACGGTGTGATGGAGAAGGTCGACGAAGTGCTCGTGGTGCCCGGCTCGTTCGGGTGGAACGACCTCGGGAGCTGGACGACGTCGTGGGAGCTCGCCGAGCACGACGCGCACGGCAACGCGTTGCCGAAGGACGCGGTCGTGGTGGACGCGCGCGGCAACTTCGCCAGCGTCGCGCCCGGCAAGGTGGTGGCGCTGGTGGGCGTGCACGATCTCGTGGTGGTCGACACCGAGGACGCGCTGCTCATCCTCCCGCGATCGCGCGCTCAGGACGTGCGCGCGGTCGTCGAAGCGCTCAAGGCGCGCAAGGACGAACGTTTCTGATCGCCGAGCTCGGCACCCCGACCCGAAGATCGCTCCAACCGAGTTCTTCCTGTCCACGAGCTCGACGCGCCGTCCCGGTCGGTCGTTACGCATCCAGGATCCACCCATGAACTTCCACATCTTTCGTGAGTACGACATCCGCGGCGTCGCCGATCGCGACCTCACCGACGAGCTCGCGCGGGCGCTCGGGCGTGCGCTCGGCACGTTTCAGCGGCGGCTCGGACACACGCGCCTCGCGCTCGGGCGCGACTGCCGACAGAGCTCCGACCGGCTGCACGACGAGCTGCTCCGTGGCCTGCTCGAGGCCGGCTGTCACGTGGTCGACGTCGGGGTGGTGCCGACGCCGCTGATGTACTTCGCGGTGTTCCACCTCGACCTCGACGGTGGGGTGGAGATCACCGGGAGCCACAACCCGCCGCCCGAGAACGGCTTCAAGATGATGAAGGGCAAGGGGTCGCTCTTCGGCGAGGACATCGTGACCCTCCGGAAGATGATCGAAGAGAACGACTTCGATCTGCCGGGCGGCGGTACGGTGGAGAAGATCGACGTGCTCCCCGCGTACCTCGGGTTCCTGCGCGGCAACGTGCAGCCCGCGCACACGAAGCTCCGCGTGGCGATCGACGCCGGCAACGGCGCGGCGGGTCCCACCGCGCTCGCGGCGCTGCGCACGCTCGGCTTCGAGCCGGTGGCGCTGCTGTGTGAGATGGATGGAACCTTCCCGGTCCATCATCCCGATCCGACCGAGCCCCACACGTTGGAGCTGCTGCGCAACACCGTGCTCGAGCAGGGGCTCGATCTCGGCATCGCGTTCGATGGCGATGGCGATCGCATCGGCGTGATCGATGCGCGCGGCGAGATCCTCTGGGGCGACAAGCTGCTCACGCTGCTCGCGCGCGATCTCTTGGCGCAGCGGCCGGGGGCGGCGGTGCTCGGCGAGGTGAAGTGCTCGCAGACGCTCTACGACGACGTCGCCAAGCACGGTGGGCGCCCGATCCTCTGGAAGACGGGGCACTCGCTCATCAAGACGAAGATGAAGGAAGAGGGCGCGCTGCTCGCGGGCGAGATGAGCGGGCACGTCTTCTTCGCCGATCGTTTCTTCGGCTTCGACGACGCGACCTACGCGGCGTGTCGGCTGCTCGAGCTCTTGAGCCGGCGTTCTCAGCCGCTGCACGAGCTGCTCGCGGACGTGCCGGTCACGCACGTGACGCCGGAGCTGCGCGTCGACTGTCCGGACGAAGAGAAGTTCGCGGTCGTCGCGAAGGTGCGCGAGCGTTTCTCGAAGGACCACGAGGTGGTCACGGTCGATGGAGCGCGCATCCTCTTCGGGGACGCCGCGTGGGGGCTCGTGCGGGCCTCGAACACGCAGCCGGTGCTCGTGCTGCGCTTCGAGGCGCGGACGCCGGAGCGCCTGCAAGAGATCCGTGGGATCGTCGAGGCGGCGGTCGCCGAAGCGCGCGCCTGAGCACGCGCTTGCGGACATGCCCACACGCGTCGAGCGCGCCGTGTACGTCGTGGGCGAGCGCGTCGACGACGCGCGCGGAGGGCGCGACCGAGCCTTCCGCACGAGGCCGGAAGCACGAGGCCGGAGTCACGCGGCAGGAGTCACGCGGTCAGTAGCGGACGCGCAGACGGATCCCGAGGCTCGTCGCGATCTCGGTCGCGTACCGGCGCGGGATGCGGTCCAGGCGATCTTCGACGACCGCGCGGGCGCGCGCGTGCGGCTCACCCTTGAGGGCGGGCAGCACGATCTCGCTCCAGCGCTGCAGCGTCTTCCCGTCCGCACCTTGGAGCGCGAGCGTGAGCACAGGCTCGAGCCGCTTCTGATACGCGACCGAGGCGATGCACAGGTTCGCGAAGGTACGCACGAGGCCGTCCCGGCCAGCTTCGATCGCGGGCTCGAAGCTGCGCTTGAGCAGCTCGAGGTGCTTGGCCACGCGCGCGGGCGCGATCTTCGCGACCGACGGGAGCGCATCCGCCGCGAGCTGCACGACGCGCTTGTTGGATGCGGTGATGCCCTTGGCGAGCTTGTCCACGTGTGGCCCGAGCAGCTCCGGCTGCGCTTGCAGCACCTCGTGAAGCACACGCGCGGCCTTCGTCGACACCGTCGCGCGCTCGTCGAGGAGCTGCTCGGCCATCTCCGTCACACGCGCGGCCGCGTCGGGGGCCCCGAGCAGCTCGGCGGCCGCCTTCGCAGAGCCCTTGGCGTCCGCGTCGGAGTCCACGTCGGCGTCGGCGACCTCGGTCGCGTCGAGCGGCGCTTCGGGCGCCGGGCTCTTCGCGCTCTTGGAGGGCTTGGCGGTCTTTCGGGTCGTCTTCTTCGTGGTCGCCATGGAATCTCCGGCCTTCGAGGCGCGGTCCGTTGCGGTGTGGCGGCGATGCGACGAGGCGCATCCTACTCGAAAATGCCGATTTAGCGAGTGACCGCGCGAGTCCGCGGTCTGCGTGAGGTGAGGGAGTCCGAGCGGCCTCGGCGTGCGTGGGTGTGGGTGCTCGTTGGAGGGGGCTCAGGAGGTCGCGAGGGCGGCGACGAGCTTCGGCAGCGTCGACGAGTAGCGCCACGACGTTCCGCGGTGCCCGCCCTCGAACTCTTCGTGCTCGACGGAGACGCCGGCGACACGGAGCGCGCTCGCGAGCTCGCGTGCGGCGAGCTGAAGTCCGTGCTCGTCGCGATCGCCGGCGTCGACGATCGCGTAGCGCAGCGCGCGCAGCGCGTCGTGCGAAGCCGCGATGCGGGTCAGCGGATCGTGGGCGCGCCAACGATCGAAGACTGCCTCGTCGACGCGCCCGGTGTGCGGATCGACGGGCCACGCGCAGTGCGGGTAGGGCGCGTCGGGCTCCGGGGTGTAGGCGGTGCTGGCGGCGAGCGTGAAGATCGCGTCGAACTCCATCGCGTCGCGCGGGCCACCGTCGGTCACGCGTCGCGCGAAGGCCTCGACGCCGCCCGCGCGCCCGATCGCGATCGCGGCGTGCGTGAGCATCGGGCGCATCGTCACGTCGAAGCTCGCGTCGGCGGCGTGCGCTCCGATCGCGGAGAACACCCCCGGTCGATCCGTGGCGAGACGAAGCGCGCCGAAGCCACCGCTGCTTCGTCCGGCGACTGCGCGGCCGCTCGGATCGGCGATCGTGCGGAACGTGCCGTCGACGTGCGCGACGATCTCTTCTGCGAGGTAGGTCTGGTGCCGGCCCGTGACGGGCGAGTCGAGGAACTGGCTGCCGCCGAAACGCGTCGTCGAGTCCGGCATCACGACGATCGTGGGCGCGCACTCGCCGCGCACGATCTGATCGTCGAGGGCCTCGATCGTCGACCGCTTCCACGGCGTCCACGCGATCATCGAGCGGTGCGTGGCCGCGAAGCCGGGCAGCAGCGTGACGACCGGGTAGCGACGCGCGCTCGTGTCGTAGTCGGGCGGCAGGTAGACGAGCAGGTCGCGCTCCGCCGGATCGCCGAGCAAGTTGCCCGCGAGCGTCCGTCCTGCGACGCGCGTCTCCACCAGCCGTCCGTGCAACCGAAAGTGCATCGAGGGCCGCGTCCTAGCACATCGGAGGGGACTGCGTGGGCGAGCGGTCCCTGTACGAGCGCACGGGACGCGGTTGAACCCGAGCACCGCTTCGCGCTTTCATCGCGCGGCCGCGGCGTTCGGGCGCCGCTCGAGCCGCGATCGGTGTCGTGCTGGGCCTCGCTCAGCGGCGGATCTCTCCGAGAGACTCAGAGAAGGGGTGTACTCATGGGCATGGTTCACGGAGGAAGGCTCGTCGCGAAGGCGATCAAGGCGGAAGGTGTCGACCACGTCTTCACGCTCTGCGGCGGTCACATCCAGAACATCTACGACGGCTGCCTCGACGAGGGCATCCGCGTGGTCGACGTGCGGCACGAGCAGACGGCGGGACACGCCGCGGACGGCTGGGCGCGCGTGACGGGCAAGCCGGGCGTCGCGCTCGTCACCGCGGGCCCGGGGGTGACCGACGTCGTGACCGCGGCGGCCAACGCGCAGCGCGCGGGCGTGCCGATGGTCATCCTCGGTGGTGCGGGACCGTCGGTGAACAAGCACCAGGGCTCGCTGCAGGACATGGATCACGTCGAGCTGATGCGGCCGATCACCAAGTGGTCGGCCACCGTCACCGAGACGCGACGCCTCGGCGAGTTCATGCAGATGGCGTTTCGCAAGGCGATGACCGGCGTGCCCGGCCCCGTCTTCCTCGAGGTGCCGCTCGACATTCTCATGATGGGCGCCAAGGAGGTCGACGCCCCCGCGCCCGAGACCTACCGCGCGATGCACGTCGCCGCGCCGGATGCGGACGCGATCGCGCAGGCGGTCGCGCTGCTCGAGAAGGCGGAGCGCCCGGTGCTCGTGGTGGGTTCGCAGCTCCGTTGGTCGCCCGATCGCGAAGCGCTGCGCCGACTGGTCGATCGTTTCGAGGTGCCGGTCTTCGTGAACGGCATGGCGCGCGGCGCGCTCCCGCACTCGCACCCGTGCAGCTTCAAGCGCGTGCGCGGCTCCGCGCTCAAGCAAGCCGACGTCGTGCTGGTCTTCGGTACGCCGTTCGACTTCCGCTTGAACTACGGGCGCGCGATCCCGGACGCCGCGAAGGTGATCCAGGTCGACCTCGATCCGAACGTGCTCATGCACAATCGTTCGGTTCACCTCGCGGTTCCTGGTGACACCGGCCTCTTTCTCGCCGCGCTCGAGCGCGCGCTTCCGGCGAAGAAGGGTGGCGAGTGGCTGCAGAAAATCGCGGCGGAAGATGCGTCCGCCATCGCGGCGATGAACGAAGAAGCCGCGCAGGACGGGAACCCGCCCAATCCGCTTCGTGTGTGCGCCGAGCTCGCGAAGTTCGTGGAAGAGGACACGATCGTGGTCGGCGACGGCGGCGATTTCGTGGCGACCGCGGCGTACTCTCTGCCGATTCAGTGGCCCGGTGTGTGGATGGATCCCGGCCCCCTCGGCACCCTCGGAGTCGGCCCCGGCTACGCGATGGCGGCCAAGCTCGCGCGCCCCGGCTCGCGCGTCGTGCTCGTGTACGGCGACGGATCCTTCGGCCTGCACGGCCTCGAGTTCGAGGCGATGGCCCGCCAGGGCATCAAGGTGGTCGGCGTGATCGGCAACGACGCCGCGTGGACCCAGATCCTCCGCGGTCAGCGGCAGATCTTCGGTGACGCCCGCACGCCGGCCACGAAGCTCGACTACACACGCTACGAGAAGGTCGTCGAAGCGTGTGGTGGCAAGGGCTTCTGGGTCGAGAGCTGCGACGAGCTCCCGAAGGCGCTCGCGGCGGCGTTCGACTGTCCGGAGCCCGCGCTCGTGAACGTGAAGATCGGACAGAGCGACTTCCGCAAGGGCGCGATCAGCGTTTGAGCGCCGCGCGGCGCACGACTGCGCGGACGTCGAGGAGCGCGGCTCGCGAGGTTCGATCGACGCATCGCGCGGTCGTCCGCTCGCTCGTCCGTCGAGGGCGGAGCGAGCCGCGCCGTGTCGGGTTCTCTCCCTCGACCGACTCTTCCCGCTCGCGATACGCTCTGCGCGCTTGAGCGATTCTCCCTTGGCACCTGGCGCGTCCATTGCGGGACATCGCATCGAGGCTCCCCTCGGCGGTGGCGCGATGGGCTTCGTGTACCGCGCGCGCGCCGCCGACGGCACGCCCGTCGCGTTGAAGGTCCTGCACCCGGCGGTGCTCGAGCGATGGGACCTGCGTCGCCGCTTCGAGCGAGAAGCGCAGGCGCTCGCGGCGGTCACGCACGTGAACGTCATCGGCGTGCGGGAGCTCGGTGAAGCGGACGGTCGGCTCTTCCTCGCGATGGAGCTCTTGGACGGCGAGACGCTCGAGGCGCGGCTGGTGCGCGAGCGGCTCGACCCGGACGAGGCGCTCGCGATCGCCGACGCGGTGCTCGCGGGTCTCGCGTACGCACACGCGCACGGGATCCTCCACCG
>CALJLK010000384.1 GCA_937982655.1 uncultured Sandaracinus sp. | reverse complement strand
GGGGGCCCCATCGGGGCTTCACGCCCCGTGGGGGAGGGTCTGGCGACAGACCCTCAGAAGAACAGGTGCTTCGATGCTCGAGATACGAACCCGAACCGACGACGAGACGCACGACGCGTCGGCGTCGTTGATCCTGCCCTTCGAGCTGCGCTCGCGCTCGCGCCTACGCGCGACGCTCGACGACGGCCGCGAGGTCGCGCTCTTTCTGCCGCGCGGCACCGTGCTCCGTGGCGGAGATCGGCTGCTCGCGAGCGACGGTCGCGTGGTGATCGTGCGGGCGGCCGAAGAGCGAGTGTCGACCGCACGAAGTGAGGACCCCGACGCGCTCTTGCGCGCCGCCTACCACCTCGGCAACCGCCACGTTCCGGTGGAGATTGGTCGCGCGATGCTCCGCTACGAGCACGATCACGTGCTCGACGAGATGGTGCGGGGGCTCGGTCTCGAGATCGTCGTGGAGCACGCGCCGTTCGAGCCGGAAGGCGGCGCGTACGGGCACGGTCACTCGCACGGGCACGGGCACTCGCACTCGCACTCGCACGACCACGACGACGACCACGACGGTCACTCTCACTCGCACGAGCTCGTGATCGCGCTGCCGCCCGAGGTCCTCGCGTCGCTCGAGGAGCCGTGAGCTTCGCCGCGCTCCTCCAGTGGGTGAGCCCCGCGCTCCCGGTCGGGGGGTTCACCTGGTCGCGCGGTCTCGAGACCGCGGTCGAGCGTGGGCTGGTGCGCGACGCGCGCTCGACCCGCGCGTGGATCGAGGGGCTCGCGCAGCACCTGGTGGAGCGCGTCGACGCGCCGCTGGTCGCACGGGCCCACGACGCAGCGGCGCGCGGCGATCACGCGGCGCTCACCGCGTCGTCCTGGCGCGGGTACGCGCTGCGCGAGACCGCGGAGCTTCGCGCCGAGTCGCGCGCGACCGCGCGAGCGCTCCTTCGCCTCGCGGTCGACCTCGAGGTGCTCGATCGCGCGCGCTTCGCCGATGCGACGTGGGACGCACTCTCGTCCTGCCAGCTCGCGAGCTTCGGCACGATCACCCACGCGCTCGGCCTCGGCCGGCAGGACGCGCTCCGCGGCTACGTCTGGACGTGGCTCGAGTCGAGCGTGACCGCGGCCGTGAAGCTCGTGCCGCTCGGACAGACCGACGGTCAGCGCGTGCTGCGCGACCTCGGCCGAGATCTCGACGCGCTCGTCGACCGCGCGCTGGCGATCGACGACGGCGACGTCGGCGCGCTCGCGCACGGCTTCGCGATCGTCAGCGCGCTGCACGAGACACAGCACACGCGCCTCTTCCGTTCGTGAGGGCGCTTCCACCGCTTCCATCGGAGAACCACGACATGAGTGACAAACCCGTACTTCGCGTCGGCATCGGAGGCCCCGTCGGCTCGGGGAAGACCGCGCTCGTCGAGCGCTTGTGCAAACGCATGCGCGAGCGTTGGCAGATCGCGGTCGTGACCAACGACATCTACACCCGCGAGGACGCGGACTTCCTCGTGCGACACGAGGCGCTCCCTGCCGAGCGCATCGTCGGCGTCGAGACCGGCGGCTGCCCACACACCGCGATCCGCGAGGACGCGTCGATGAACCTCGCGGCGGTCGACGACCTCATCGAGCGCTTCGCGCCGCTCGACCTCGTGTTCATCGAGAGCGGCGGTGACAACCTCGCCGCGACCTTCAGCCCCGAGCTCTCGGATCTCACGCTCTACGTCATCGACGTGTGCGCGGGGGACAAGATCCCGCGCAAGGGCGGCCCCGGGATCACCAAGAGCGACCTGCTCGTGATCAACAAGATCGACCTCGCCGAGCACGTCGGCGCGTCGCTGGAAGTGATGGAGCGCGACGCCAAGAAGATGCGCGGCGAGCGGCCCTTCGTGTTCACCGATCTCAAGCGCCACGTCGGGCTCGACGACGTGATCGGCTTCATCGAGCACCGCGGGATGCTCGGCGCATGATGGCGCTCGTCGCGGGCGCGCTCGCGGGCGCGGTGCACGTGGTGTCGGGACCGGATCATCTCGCGGCTCTCGGCCCGAGCGCGTGTCGGGAGCCGGGCCGCGCGGTGCGGATCGGCGCGCTGTGGGGGCTCGGTCACGGCATCGGCATCGGCGCGGCGGTGTTGGTCGCGCGCGCGCTCGCAGGGCTCGCCCAGACGACGCTCGCCAGCACGACGCTCGCCCAAACGACGCTCGCCAGCACGACGCTCGCCAGCTCGTCGCTCGGCCCGCTCGATCACGTGAGCGAGGGCGCGGAGGTCTTCGTCGGGGTCGTGCTCGTCGCGCTCGGGCTCCACGCGCTTCGTGCGCCGCACGCCTCGCCTCGACGTGGGAGCGCGTTCGCGATCGGGATGCTCCACGGGGCGGCGGGCGCGCATCACCTGGTGGTGTTGCTGCCGGCGCTCGTGCTCGAGCCCTTCGCGACCGTTCTCTACCTCGTGGCTTACGTGGCGTCGGCGACCGCCGCGATGGCGCTCGCGGGCGCGCTCCTCGCGCGCGGTCTGAGCGGACGCAGCGAGCGCACGCGGGAGCTCGCACATCGCGTCGCGGGCGTCGGCGCGCTCGCGGTCGGCGTCGGATGGTTGGTGCTCTGAACGCATGGAGCGGCGCGGTGCGTGTCGTCGAGCCACGAACGTCGAAACCACGAGCCTCGAAACCACGAGCCTCGAAACCACGAGCGTCGAACGACGCGCGTCTGATCGCCTCGTCAGGCGTTGGTCACTCGATCGATTCCGCGAACGCCCAGAGCTCACCCTGATTCCAGAAGGTCGCGCCGATCTCGCTCGGGTTCGGCGCGCCTTCGTACGTGAAGGGCGCGAAGCCCGCGTGCACCGGCGCGGCCACGAACTCGAAGCACCAGCCGGCCTCGAGCACGTGCGAGCGCGCGCGTGTACCGACCACCGCGTAGCCCTCCATCTCGTCGGGCCCGATGCCGCAGGTGTCCATCGGTGACGCGCTCACCCAATCGCGCGTTCCATCCACGTCGAGCCAGATGAAACGCACGTCCTCCGCGGGCGGCGCGAGCGCCGCGTCCCAGGCGTCGCTGAAGTTCGTAATCGTGGAGACGTGACGAACCGCGCCCGTCTCGAGGTTCAGTTGGTAGTTGTAGGCTGCGCTGCCCGATTGGAGCGTGACGCCCTCGTGGATCCCGTCGCCGTTGGCGATCGTGGTCGGGACGGAGTACGCGCCGAGCACGACGTCGGCTTCGGCCTCGGGGAAGAGCGTCGCGGTCGTGGTGCCGGAGAGCCATCGACGATCGGAGAGCTGGAGGACGTGCGCGGTGGTCTCCGTGAGCACGTAGGCGCGACCTTCGGTCTCGAGGTCGAAGGCTGCGACGATCGCCGAGGTCGGGGCGAACGTTCCCCCTCCGAGCGGGTACGCCTCCCACACCGTCGCGTCGGCGGGCAGCCGCCAGATCGCGCAGCGCTCGAAGCCGCAGGGCCCCGGAGTCGGCGCGTCGACCGGTGCGTCGATCGGCGTCTCGGCGTCGTCGAGCCCACCGTCGTCCATGCCCGCGTCGTCCTCCGTGCCGACGTCGCTCTCCGCGCCCGCGTCGCGAACGACGACGCATCGACCGTCGACGCAGCGACGCCCGGCCGCACAGTCGGCGACCGTCTCGCAGCGGTCGGAGGAAGGTGACGACGCCGCACACGCGAGCTGCAGGGCGAGCGCGAACCCAACGGGCAGGAAGCGAAGCACGCCTCAGCCTAACAGCTCGCGCGCCGTCGTCGTCATCCGTCGCATGGACGCAGAACGAGAGGCCGAGCCGCTGTCCGTTTCGCCGTGCGTCTCCGAATCGGTGTCCGTGGCGGTGTCCGCGTCGGCGTGCATGTCCCCGTCTGTCGGTGTCGGTGCTCGCGCTCCGAAACGCAGAGACTCGGACCCGCCGTCAAAAAGTGTCTCGGTTCGGTCGCCTCGGTCCGACCGAACGATCGTGCACGCGGGCGACGTGACGCCGAACGATCGTGGGAGCCGCGCGTGAGCCGCCAAACGTTCGCGCGCCGGACACGCACGCCCCCTTTTTGCAGCCATGCGCAGCAACGGCCACGAGTCACGCGAGGCGTTTGGAAAGGCGTGCGCGCGCCGGTACAGTCCGCCCGCGCTGCGAGGCGCGAGGAGCTCCCATGAACATCGAAGTCCGCCCC
>CALJLK010000383.1 GCA_937982655.1 uncultured Sandaracinus sp. | reverse complement strand
GGCGACCGCGAAGAAATCGACGAAGGCGACCGCGAAGAAGGCGACCGCGAAGAAAGCGACGAAGGCGACCGCGAAGAGAGTGACTGCGAAGAGAGCGACCGCGAAGACAGCGACGACGGCGACCGCGAAGAAGTCGTCGAAGACGCTCGCGAAGAAGTCGGCGAAGCGAGCGACTCCGAAGACGCCGGCCCGCAAGGCGTCCGCGAAGAAGTCGGCGAAGCAGGCGCCCGCGAAGAAGACCTCCGCCTGAGCTCCGTTCGACGCGCTCCGTTTGACGCGCTCGCGCCGCGTGCGACGAACGCGCGATGCGTTCGACCGTCCTCGCGCTCGTCCTCTCGCTCCTCGGCTGTGGCTCGTCCACGCCGAGCTCGTCGACCACCCCCACGCCGGTGGCCATCGCGCCGACGATCGAGGTCGCGCCCGAGCACGCGCAGAGCGCGCCCGAGGTGGTGCTCGACGCGCCGGGCGAAGGCACGCCGCGCCTCTTGCGGTTCGCGCCGGTCGCGGGCGCGACGCACGCGATCGTGATGACGATGGACATCGAGGTCGCGATGTCGCTCGGCGAGAACGCGGGGCCTCCCACGCGCGCGCCGCGCACCACGATGACGAGCGAGAACCACGTGCGCGAGGTCGCGGCCGACGGCTCGTTCCGCATCGACAATCGAATCACCGGCGTCGAGGTCGAAGGCGATCCGAACGACCCGATGGTGGCGGCGTATCGTGGTCAGCTCGAGCCGCTGACCCGCGTGTCTGGTTGGTCGGCCGCCGATCCGCGCGGGCGTGTGCTCGGGATCGAGCTCGTGATCCCGGACGACCTCAACGCGGCCTCGCGGCAGTCGGTCGAGTCCGTGCGCGACACGCTGCGGCAGCTCTTGCCGAGCTTGCCGGAAGAGCCCGTCGCGCCGGGTGCGCGCTGGCATTGGGAGGCTCCGCTCGCCACGTCGAACGGGATCACGTTGATCAACCGGGTGAGCTACGAGCTGCTCGAGGTGGACGAGGTGGGCTTCGTGCTCGCGGTGCAGGTCGATCAGCGCGCGGATCCCCAGTCGCTTCCGTCGACGCCGGAGGCTCCCGCGGAGCTGCTCTCGATGACGGGGCGCGGCGAGGGTCGGGTCTCGCTGCGCTTCGACGGCGGCGTGCGGAGCAGCGCGATGCACGTGCAGGTGCAGGCGCAGTCGCGGGTGACACAGGGGGAGTCCTCGATGGACGTGGGCACCCAGTTGCGGCTCGTGACGGAGATCACCGGGCGCTGATCGTCTTCGCGCCCATCGCTCGACCACCCGTCGCTCGATCACCCGTCCACTCGATCACCGCAGCGGCGGGGGCGGGATGCTCTCGCCGGTCGGCAGGTCGAGCCGGCTCGCGGCCACGAAGTGTCGAAGGATCGGGTCGTCGTCGTGGCGGCGGAATTCGTCCGGGCTGCCGCTGAGCGCGATGCGACCTTCGTGCAGGAAGGCGAGGCGATCGCTCGTCACGAACGCGCTGCGCATGTTGTGCGTGACGACCATCGTGGTGATGCCGAAACGATCGCGCAGCCCGAGCAGCAGCCGGTTCACGCGGGTGACGTTGATCGGATCGAGACCTTCGGTCGGCTCGTCGTAGATCAACATGCGCGGGCGCATCGCCACCGCGCGCGCGAGGGCGACGCGTTTCTGCATGCCGCCCGAGAGCTCCTTGGGCCAGCGCCCCTCGGTGCCGGGCAGCGACACCGCGGTCAGTGACTCCGACACGCGCTGCGGGATCTCGGCCTCCGGCAAGAGGCGCTGCTCGCGCAGACCGTACGCGACGTTGTCGAACACGGTCATCGAGTCGAAGAGCGCGCCCTCTTGGAAGAGCATGCCGACCTCGCGACGCACGCCGATCCACTCGCGCTCGTGGAGCTTGGTCACCTCGCGCCCGTCGAAGGTGAAGGTGCCGCCGTCGATCGTGTGCAGACCGATCATCATCTTGGCGAGCAAGCTCTTGCCCGAGCCGCTCACGCCACAGAGCGTGACGAACTCGCCCTCGTCGACGTGGAAGTCGACCGAGTCCAGCACGACCTGATCGCCGAAGACCTTCCGAGCTCCGCGCACTTCGTAGAGCGCCACGCGCCGAGCGTGCCCGCTTTCGCGGCGCGGAACCAGGCGAGTCGACGTGCCAGCGGGACGTCGACGATCGATCTCAATGCAGCGAGCCGAGGGCGATCGTCCGCGGGGCACGCGCGAGATCCGCGAGCGCGTCCTCCCAGCGCGTCGCGTGCGCCTCGCCGACCGCGTCGCCGACGAGGTGCCAGGTGCAGGCGCCGAAGTGCAGATCGAGGTGGGCCCACACCGCGAGCGGCTCGGGCTCCGACGGCGGCGCGCTCCAGATCGCGTAGCCCTCGCAGCGCAGGCCGTCGCCGACGTCGCCCTCGCAGCGAGGAAACGCGAGCTCGCCCGCGAGGGCCGCGAGCGCGTCGTGGTGGGCCGCGACCGCGAGCTCGTGGGCGGCGCGCGCGGCTTCGTTGGCTTCGCGCGCGGCGTCGACGCGGGCCTCGTGGGCGGCGCGCCGCTCGGCTTCCGCGGCTTCGTAGATCACGCGCGCGGCGCGGACCTCTTCGAGCCAGGCCCCGAGGGCGCGCGACGATTCGGGCGTGAGCGGTGGCAGCGGTTCGTCGTCTGCGCGGAAGGCGCCGAGGCTGAAGGCGGCGAGCAGATCGTTCGCGATTCGTTCGACCGGGTGCGGACGGCCGGGCGTACCGCGCCGCTCGAGCACCGGACGTGGCGGTGGCTCGAAGGGCGCGGGTTGGTAGGGCGTCGGCTCTTCGAGCGACAGCCGCGGCGCCGCGAAGACGTCGCGCAGATCGCCCTGCACGCCCGCGGTCAGGCGCGCCCCTGCGGTCTGCCCGAGGGCCGAGAGCCGCAGCGTGAGGTCGGTCGCGGTGGTGCCTTCGGGGAGGTGATCGACCGACCAACGCACACGCAACAGGTGGTGACCTTCGTGCCGCGCCGAGAGGCCGAAGCGCGCTTCGAGCGCCTCGCCCGCGAGCGGCTCGATCGCGACGGTGACGCGCGCAGGGGCGACGTGGCGGGTCCACGCGCGCCGGCCTTCGCCGCTCCGCGCGAGCTCGCACGCGTCTTCGACTCGACCGCGCGCGAGCCGGCGCGGTACCGAGGCACACGCCCCGAGGGCGAGCGCGGCAGCGATCACGACGACGGCACGGACACGAAGCACGCGTCGAGGATACGCGGGCCCTTCGCGCGGCGCCTCACGAACGAAGGCGAGCGCGGGCCGAGGACGCGGGAAGCCTCACGAACGAA
>CALJLK010000382.1 GCA_937982655.1 uncultured Sandaracinus sp. | reverse complement strand
CGACGCCCGCCATCGAAGAGCGGCTGCTGGAGTACGCGAGCTACACGACGGCGGCGCGGCTCGAGCGCCTCTGTCGCGGGGTTCGGCAGGCGCAGCTCCACGCAGAAGACGACGGCGAACCGATCGACGAGGCGGAGCTGCTGCGACGAGCGCACGCGGCGCGCGACGTGAGTTGACGTTTTTGGAGCCGGCCGCCAGGCCGAGCGACCCGACGTCACGTGAGCGTCGCCGTCAGGCGACCGAACCAAGCCAGTTGCCGCTCGCGTGGGGATGGGACGGTGGTCTTGTTTGCGACGCTGCTGCCCGACGAGGCGGACCGCGTGCTTCGCGCGATCGAGGCGATGCGTGACGCGATGCGGGAAGAGTCGCCTGCGCTGCCGCCGAGCTATGCGGACGCGTTCGTGCGGTTGATCGACGTCGGGTACGAGGACGCGACGGTCGTGGTGCCTCGCGTGTCCGAGCAGAGGACGGTGAACGTTCCCGCAGAAATCGATGAGCGGGTGAGCCTCGACGTTTCCGCGGAAGGGGCTCTCGGCGCGCCGGAGTACGAGTGGTCCGACATCTACGCGGCGCGAGGACGCTTGGATGTTTCTGAGGAAGGCGCCGCGTCCGAGCGTGAGCGGTCGGACATCTCCGCGGAGCGACGCTCGGACGTTTCCGCGGAAGGGGGCTTCGACGGGTCGGAGCGCGAGCGTGCCGCGGCGGCGGAGGGAGTACGCACTGACGTTTCGGTGGAGGGGCGGGCGAACGCCGACGTTCCCGCGGAAGGGGCCTTCGACGAGGCTCAGTCCGACGTTTCCGCGGAAGGGGCCATCGACCGCGCCGCGACCGAATCCGCGCCGGGGCGTCGCAAGGTCTGCGGTGGCGACGTGCATCGTGTCGTCATCCACCTCGCGCCACACCTGCTCTCCGATGCGCTGGTCGCGAATCTCGACGACGGCACGTGGATCGCGCCCGAGACGTGGCGGCGCGTCGCGTGCGACTGCGCGCTCGATCTCGTGAAGGTCGACGAGCGGGGCGCAGTTCTCGACGTCGGCCGCAGAACGCGAACGATCCCACCCGCGCTCACGCGCGCGCTCGACGTCCGCGACGCCGGCCGCTGCCGCTTCCCCGGCTGCAACCACCGCCGCTTCCTGGATCGACACCACGTGAAGCATTGGTCCAACGACGGGGAGACGAAGCTCGACAACCTGCTGACCCTCTGCACCGCGCATCACCAGCTCGTGCACGAAGGCGGCTGGTCGGTGGAGCTCGACGGCGACGAGGCGCGCTTCTTCGACCCAAACGGCGCGCTACTCGTGTGGCCACGGCCACCGCGGGTGGAGGATGCGCTCGCCGATCTCGAAGATGCGCATGCGTCACTCGAGATCGGGCCGGCAACGGGGCTCACGCTCTGGAATGGGAAGACCCCCGACTACGCGTGGTGTGTCGAGGCCGCGCTCGGATGATGCCCCGCGAGCTCATATCGTGAGCGGCAACGTGAGTGGCGCCGTGGTGAGCAAACGGTCTGAGGATGTCGGCGACGGCCCCCGCAGACTCCGAGAAGTCGGCGGCTGACCCCGCCGACTCGGTCGCTCATCCACGAGCCGCACCCCCGACACGCTCGTCACGCACCGTTCACGTCCTCGACGCCCACGCAGGCGCATTTCCTTGCGGCGCGCGCTCGTGTGCTACTACACGCCCCCTTCGCTTCGCGAGCCCGATCCCCCACGATTCGGCTCGAAACACGGCACGCCGCGGCGCGGCCTCGGAGACCCAGGATGAAGCACTCCGTCAAGCACGACCTCGACCCCGCCCTCGCGCGCCGCGCGACCGAGAAGGCCTTCGAGTCCTACGCGGAGCGCTTCGCCAACTACTCGCCCACCGCGACCTGGTCGTCCGATCGGCGCTGCGAGGTCGGCTTCAAGGTGAAGGGCTTCTCGCTCAAGGGCGCGATCGAGATCGAGCCGCACGAGATCCTGATGGACCTCGACGTGCCCTTCGTGCTCCGGGTGTTCAAGGGTCAGGCGCTCGACATCATCGAGCGCGAGGTGCGGAACTGGCTCGAGAAGGCTCGCCTCGGCGAGCTCGACTGACCTGCTCGACCTCGCTTCCGGTTCGGCGTCGCGAGGACGAAGGCCCGCGCCCACACGCGCTCACGGATCGAAGACGCAGCACGCGGCCCAACCGAGCCACACGAGCTGCGTGGCGGCGCCCTGCGCGAACACGAAACGCACGACGCCGGGCTTGGTGCGCACGTTCGCGAAGAGCGCCAGCACGAGCGGAGCCACCGCGAACGCGACGTAGCCGACGCGCCGATCGAGCGCGCCGCTCGTCACGAGCGCGAGGTAGATCGCAGACACCGTGAGGCCGAGGCACGCCCACGCCGCGCGCACCACGCCGAGGCGCACCGGCCACGTGCGCTTGTTGGCGCGTCGATCCGCGGTGTGATCCGGAAGCGCCGTCGCGACGTTCCCTGCGAAGCCGAGCAGCACCGTCGCCGCGAGCGTCGCCCACGGATATCCCTGCAGCGTCCCCGCCTGAACCGCGAAGCCGAGCAGCGGGAGCACCGCGCCGATCCCGAGCCCTTGCAGCAGCTCACCACCCCCGCGATAGCTCCGACGCAGCGGCGGAAAGCTGTACGCGTGCAGCAGCGCGCCGGCGAGCGCCCACGCCGCGAGCGCCCACGGGGTCGCGAGCCACGCGAGCACGAGGCTGAGCAGCCCGAGCGCGGCGTACGCACCGATCGCGGCGCGCGCGAGGGCGGCGCGCGTGATCTTCCCCTCGCCGATCACGCCGCTGCCGCCGGAGAAGAGCGTGCGCGCGTCCGGGCGATCGTGCTCCGCGTCCGCGACGTCGTTCGCGAAGACGATGAAGAGCTGATCGAGGACCCCGAAGAGCGCGAGCAAGCCGAGCAACGTCGCATCGAACCGGTCTGTGATCGCGAACGCGAACGCCTGGCCGAGCAGGAGCGGCGCCGCGAGGTTCGCCTGCGCGAGCGGACGCGCGGCTTGGATCCACGCGCGGACGCTCACGCGCGCGCTCCGCGCTCCGCGCGCGTCGTGCGCCCGGCGCGACGTTCGAACGCCGAGCGCACGACCACGGTCAGTACCAACCCTGCTCGCGGTACCACGCGTGGGTGCGCTGGATGCCTTCTTCGTGGTGCACCTCGGGCACGAAGCCGAGCTGCTCGCGCGCCTTGTCGCCGCGACAGATCCACGCCTCCGCCGCGCCCATCGCCGCCTTCTGCCGATTGAAGAGGCGCGGCTTCTTGTCGACCTTCGTCGCGAGCTCGCCGCCGATCGCCGCGAGCGTCACGAGCTGCTCGGGCAACGACACGGTGAAGACCTTGTGCGGCATCGCGCGCACGATGTGCTCTTGGAGCTCGCCCCACGTGACCGGCAGGTCGTGGGTGAGGAAGTAGCCTTCGCCGACCGCGCGCTCGTGGTGGCTCGCGCGCAGGATGCCGCGCACGCAGTCGTCGACGTAGAGGTGGTTGCCGTAGCGCTCGCGGTTGCCGAAGAAGACGTTCATGCGGCGGTGTGCGGTGCGGAAGAGCTCGAGGTAGTCGACGTCGCCCGGACCGTAGATGCCGGCCGGTCGAACGATCGTCCACGGCACGCTCTTCTCGGCCTCGACCGCGAGCTCCGCTTCGAGCTTGCTGCGCCCGTAGTGTTCGATCGGTCGACGCGGATCGTCCTCCGAGAGCGGGCGATCCTTCGTGGTCGGTCCGTAGCTCGAGAGCGAGCTGACGTGCACGAAGCGTTTGACGCCGGGGTGCCCCTCGCGCAGCGCGCGCAGCAGGTTCTCGGTCGGCAACACGTTGCCGCGCCGGAAGTCGTCGTAGGTGACGCCCTTCGTCACGCCCGCCACGTGCAGCACGTAGTCGGGCTTCTCCTCGCGCATCACGCGAGTGAGCGTGCCGACGTCGTGGTACTCCGCGACCACCGAGCGGCCCTTCTTCGTCTCCGGCGAGCCGGGGCGTCGCACCGCGATCACGTCGCTGCCGCTCTGCAAGAGCGCGTCGCGCAGACGCGACCCGATGAAGCCGCTCGCGCCCGTGATCAGCACCTTGCCCGGGAGAGGTTCCGTCGTCGCCATCGAGACCTTCGTGGCACGCGTGGGGAGCGCGATCAACGAGGCGTTCGGTCGAGTCGCACGCCGCTCAGCCGCCACTCGGCTCGCGGATCGGGAACAACGCGCGGGCCGCGAGGCGTATGATCGCGACATGACGGGGACTCGAATGGGAGCGGGGCGACTCGCGCGGCTCACACGGTTCGCACACCTCGCACGCCTCGCGCGACTCGCGGTGCTCGGGCTCGGCGCGTGCGCGAGCGCTCCGCCGCCCGTCCCGAGCGCGCCTCCCCAACCGCCGGTCGAGCCCGAGGCTCCTGCGCCCTGGTTGTCGTCGGACGTTGCGCTCCCGGAGCCTTCGCGGTCGGAGCCCTCGACGCACGGCGCGCTCGTGCCCACCGGGTTGCGCGGTCGCGTCGTCGACGCGCGGTGGTCTCCGGACGGTGCGTCGCTCGCGGTCGTCACCAACGAGAAGCTGGTGGGCCTGGTCGATGCGCGCACGGGCGACCTCCGCGCGGCGCGGCGCGTGTTGGTCTTCCGCGAATCGAACGTCCGCATCGAGGATTTCGACGGCGACCGCTTGCTGCTCTCCTACGGCGCATACGGCGAGGACGAAGGCGCGATCGTCTGGGATCTCGTCGCGGACGCCTGGCAGGTGCTGACGGAGCAAGGTGGCGCGGCCTGCGCGCTCACC
Source organism: uncultured Sandaracinus sp. (assembly GCA_937982655.1). Taxonomy (GTDB): domain Bacteria; phylum Myxococcota_A; class Polyangia; order Polyangiales; family Houyiibacteriaceae; genus JACKEH01. The sequence goes on along the minus strand of CALJLK010000382.1, from coordinate 2,029 downwards.
CCGACCGGCGCGATCGTCCGTGATGAGGAGGAGGGCGCGTTCGACCACGTCGATCACGCCGGCGAGCGCGTCTCGCTCGGGGCCGGCGAGCGTGCGTATGCGATCGGCGCGCACGCGGTGATCGACGAGGGTGAGGGCGTGATGGTGACGGCGTTGCCGGCGGCGGGCGAGCACGCCGCGCGTCGGGTCGGGCAGGTGTCGGGCTCGTTCGCAGCGATCCGACCGCGCGGAGGACTGGTCGCGACGCGCCAGGGCGATCTCGTGCGCGTGGCGCGCCTGGGGGATGCGGCGGTGGTGTTCGAGCGACCGTTCGAGGGGCTGCGCGAGGTGTCGTGGGATCGCCAAGACCGCTTCGTGGTCGAGGTCGAGCGCGAAGGCACGTTGGCACGACATCGCTTCGACGGCGCGCGCGGCGAGCCGATCGACGTCGTACCCGTCGCACACCGAGACCCGAGCGACCTGACGGTCGGCGAGGCGGTGCTCACGGTCGAAGGGGACGGGACGATCGAGCGTCGCGGGCTCGACGGATCGGTGGTCGCGCGGTTGCGCGAGCCTTTCGGAGACGACGTCGAGCTCGACTACGATCCGATCACCGGCGAAGAGCTCGGTCGCTCGCTGCGAAATCCGTCGCCCGACGCGACCCGCGTCCTGCTCCACGAAGGCTCCGACACCCACGTGGTCGACGTCTCGGACGGGCGCGTCGTCGCCACCGTGCCGCGCGACGACTCGGGCGCGACGAGTGTGTGGGGCGTGGTGCCGACGCCTCGTGGCGCGGTGGTCTGGGGCCGCTCGCACGTCTCGCATTGGGGCCCGCGAGGCGCGCGCGTGTTCGAGTGTCGTGGCTCCGGCTTCTTCTTCGGCGACGACGACGACCCCGGCTGGAGCAACGGCACCGCGACGTGCATCGGCGAGCGCCGTGGCGAGTGGCCGATGTGGGACGAGGAGAACGGACAGCCAGCCTGGGTCGCGGGACCGCACGGCGACGGGCTGCTCGTGCTCTCTGCGGGGCAGCTCCTCCACGTCGACGCGCGGACTCTGCGAGCGACGCGTCGGTCACGCGTGCCCGCCGACTTCACGCTCGAGTGTTACGAAGAGGGCTGCGAAGCGCGCTCGGTGCGGCTCGGACGCGGCGCGTGGCTGCACGGTGGCTCCGGCGGTTTCGTGGATGCGACGGGACGTCTGCGCGCATTCGACTCCGTGAATGCCACGTTCATCGGGGGCGAGCGGGTGTGGGCCCTCGACGAAACGCGCTCGCGCGTGCTCGACGCGAATGGGCGTGTGGTGCGCGAGGGCGCTTCGGCCATCTCGCTCGCGGCGATGTCTCCCGATGGCGCATGGATCGCGCGTGGGAACGACGACGGAGTCGTGATCGTCGAGCGCACGGACGACGGCGTCGAGGTGGTTCGCCTCGAGGCGACGCTCACGGGGATTCGCGAGCTCCGTGAGCGCGCGTTGCTCGGCGTCGACGAGGAGGGACTCTACGCGTGGCATCTGCCCACGGGCGCTGTGCGTGGTCGGTTCGCTCCGGGGACTCCGGTGACGCTCGATGCGTCGGGGGATCAGCTCGCGGTCTGCGCGGAGGGTCGCCTCGAGCTCCACTCCGTCGCGGACGGCCGTCGCGTCTCGGCGCTCGGGGGATGCGAGCTCGCGGACTCGATCGCGTTCGTGGGCTCCGATCGTTTCGTGGCGGTTCGCTCGCGCACGCAGGTGACGTTCTTCCGCCTCGCGGACGGTCGACGGCTCGTGGTGCACGGCGCTGGCGAAGCGGCCTTCGCGGAGGACGGCGAGCGTGTCTTCGCGACGCCCGGGGCCGAGCGTGGCCTGCGGTGGCGCGCGCCCGGAGCGATCGCGACCGCGACGATGAGCACGATCGACGATCGCCTCGATCCGACCTTGATCAGTCGCTTCTTCGCGCCCTGATCCGCAAAACATCTGCGAAAGAAGAAGCGCGAGGCCCCCGGTCTTCTCGAAAGAGAATTGAAGCGGAATCGTGCGAGGCGAAGCGGACGCAGTCCGCGAAGCTGCACGA
>CALJLK010000381.1 GCA_937982655.1 uncultured Sandaracinus sp. | reverse complement strand
GCACGATTCCGCTTCGAACCACGCCCCGTGGGGGAGGGTCTGGCGACAGACCCTCGAGGAAACTGAGTGCGACGCGAACGCGTCGAACCGAAGGCGCGCGAGGCTCCGGCTTCGCGCGTCGTCGTTCCGTCGATCGTCGCGTCGCTCGCGCTGACGACGCTCGTTTCGATCGCCCACGCGCACCTCGGCCACGTCGTGGTGCGCGCGGAGCGGTATTTGAAGATCGATCTCGAGCCGACCCAGGCGCGCGTCGTGGTGTCTCTGACGCTCGGACCGGACGAGACGGTGCGCATCCAGAGCGCCGCGGATACGGATCGCGACGGCACGATCACGCAGGCCGAAGCGGACACCTACATGGCGGAGTGGGGGCGCGGGCTCGCGACCGAGCTGCCCGTCGAGGTCGACGGCGAGCCGGTGACGCTCGCGTGGGCGGAGCCGTGGATGGCGCCGCTCGGGCGGATCGAGCGTGTTCCGGGCTCCGTCGAGATGGTCGCGCGGGTCCCGCTCGAGCCAGGGCGCCACGTGCTGCGCGTGCGCGACGGGATGCGCGTCGAGACCTTCGATCGCACCGACGTGAACGTGACGACGAGCGACTCGAGCGTGCGCCTCGTCGCGGCGGGCGAAGGCGCGGAGCCGCGCGAGCTCACGGATCGTTTCGCGTACGGACCGCAGAACGCGCCCGAGGTGATCTCGGTGATCGCGGAGCTGCCCGGCACGCCACCGACCGTGAAGTGGCTCGCGACCGGAGGCGGCGTGACGTTCGTGCTCGCCGCGATCGGTGCGTGGATCGCGGTGGTGCGGCGACGCAAGGCGTGACGTCTTCGTTCGACACGCCTCAGCGAAGGCCCGCCGCGATCGTCACGTCGGGGAAGAGGCGGCCGTGGCCCTGCACCGCGTCCATCGCGGACAGCACGCTCTGCAGATCCACCCCGGGATTCGCCGTGAGCGTGATCGACTCCGTCTCGGGATGCGCGCGACGGAGCTGCTCGGCGCAGTAACGCAGGCCCGAGAAGTCGAGCTCGCTGCCCACCCGCGGCAAGGTCGCGCCGCTGCCGTGGCTCGTGCAGCCCGCGGAGTACGTTCCGTCGCGATCGCTGACGAAGATGCCCGCGTCGGTGAGGGTCACGGTCGCGCGCCACGCGGGACGGCCGGGACCGAAGCTCGGGAGCTGCGCTTCGACCTGCGCGAGCAAGAGCGGCGTCGCGAGGATCACGAGCAAGAAGCTCACGAGGTTCACGAGGATGTCGAGAAGCGGCACGATCTGTAGCTCGCCGCCGACCTCGGGCTCGGCGGTGGCGCGCGCGACGGCGCGGCGAACGAGACGGCGTTGGCGAGCGTCGAGCTTCGGTTCCGACATGGAAGGCTCCGACGCCGCGGGCGCGCGAGAGTTCCCGAGCACCGCGAACGCGCGTCGTGACCGAGCTGAGAAGCGCGCTCGTGCTCGCACACACGTCCCGCATCGCGGGCGGCGAGCCCAGCCGCCGTTGTCCGCTTCGACCCACGTGTCATGGTGGGCGATCGCCCGCATTTCGTGGGCATCTCGTCGGACCTCGCACGCCGAGCCGACACCATCGACTCGGAGCTCTTCATGTCGCACGTCCCCGTTCCGCCCGAAGCCCCTGGCATCCTCGGTCTCTTCGCGTTCCGTCCCGAGACCGCGGGTCCGCTGAACGCCCTCGCCGACGCGCTGCTGCGCGGTCCGTCGTCGCTCTCGCGCGGCGAGCGCGAGCTGATCGCGGCCTTCGTGTCGTCGCGCAACCACTGCGAGTTCTGCTGCGGCTCGCACTCCGCGTTCGCAGCCCATCAGCTCGAAGGTGGCTACGACGTGGTCGACGCCGCGCTCGAAGCGCCGGAGAAGGCCCCGGTGTCGGAGCGCATGCGCGCGCTCTTGGCCGTCGCGGCCGAGGTGCAGCGCGGGGGCCGCGAGGTCCGCGCGGAGACCGTCGCGTCCGCGCGCGCCGCAGGCGCGGACGACGTCGCGATCCACGACACCGTCTTGATCGCCGCGGCGTTCTGCATGTTCAACCGCTACGTCGACGGGCTCGCCACCACGCCCGCGCCCGGTCGTCCCGCGTACGACGAGATGGCGAAGCTGATCGTCGAGCACGGCTACGTGGGCTCCGCCACCGCGATGGGCTGAGCACGAATCGCGCGATCGCCGACCCGCGATCGTTCAGCCCTCGCGCGATCGCCGCCCCGCGATCGTTCGAGCTCTCGCGCGATCGCCGACCCGCGATCGCGCGAGCCCAGCGTCGACCCGCGAGCGCGCGAGCCGATCGCGCGTCCCGAGCTCGTCGACCGCCGCGACCGCTCGTCGTCGACGCACGTGCCACCCGAGCTCCGACGCGCACGCGCGTCCGGCCTGCTATCGTGGACGCGTCGTGTTCCAAACCGGCTATTGGACCCTCGCGCGTTACCGCGGCATCCCGATCCGCCTTCATTGGTCGATCCCGCTCGGCGCGCTCTTCTTCGGTCGTTTCGAGATCGTGCCGGGGTTCTGGCTCGGCTTCGTGGTGATCGTATTGATCCACGAGCTCGGGCACGCGTTCCTCGCGCGTCGTCGGCGCCTCGCAGTGTTCGAGGTGAACGTGCACGGGCTCGGCGGTGAGTGTGTGCATCGGCGCGGCTCGCCCTACGACGACGCGATCGTCGCGTGGGGCGGCGTGCTCGCGCAGCTCCTCGTGCTCTACGTGCCGACGCGCTTGCTGATCGAGCTCGGCGTGGTGACGGTCGACAGCGCCTTCGTCGCGCAGCTCGTCTCGGCGCTGCTGTGGACGAACCTCTGGCTCGTCGCGATCAACCTCTTGCCGATCCCGCCGCTCGACGGCGCGAAGGCATGGCAGCTCCCGAAGCTCTGGTGGGAACGCCGCAAGCGCCGCACGCACGGACACCGCGCACCAACGCCGGTGGGCAAGCCGACGCCCTCGCGCAAGCCCTCGCCGGTGCGTGACGACGACGACGACGACGACGACGATCACGACGACGAAGATCCCGCGGAGGTCGCGCGGCGGTTGGCGCGCGAGGCGCTGGAGTCCGCGCGCAAGCGACTGCACTGAGCTCGGGTGGGATCGACTGCGCGAAGGCAGGACTCGCTCGGCGTCCCGAGCTGCTACGAATCCGGCGTGGGTGAAGCACGCGATCTTCCGCGGTGGGCGTTCGGGGTGCTCGCGCTGCTCCCGTTCGCGCTGCTCCCGCTGCACTCGGAGCTCGGGCACCGCGGCGACGTCGTTTTCTTCGACGCGTGGTGCGCGGCCGTGCGCGAAGGCGCGGCGTTCTACCGCGACGGTCCGGGCATCAACTACCCGATCGTGGGGGTCGGCCTGGTGTGTCTGCCCGAAGCCTTCGGGGACCTCCCGTTCGAGACGTTCCGACTCGTGCTGAAGGCCACCCTCGCGCTCGCCGAGACGCTGACGATCTTCGCCCTCGCTGCGCTCGCGCGTGGCGTCGGAGCGCGACGGCCGCACGCGATCGCCCTCGGAACGTGGGCGATCGCGATCGCGCCCGGTGGGGCCTTCTTCGGACAAATCGACGTGTGGGGCACCTCGTGGATGACCCTCGCGTGGCTCGCGGTCGTGCGGATGACGCCGCGCGCGCACGACACCAGCGACGCCGCGACTCCCGACGCCGCGACTTCCAACGTCGACTCGGCCCGCGTGTCCGCCCGCGTCGCCTCCGATCGACGAAGCCTCGCGCTCGGCGTGCTCGCCGTGCTCGCGTGCACGCTCGCGCTCCTCACCAAGCAGCTGGCGCTCTTCTCGCTGCCCACCCTCGCGCTCGTCCTCGCACGACGGCCACGCGCGCTCGTGCTCGCGTTGCCCCTCGCGATCGTCGTCGCGCTCGTCCCCGATCTCTTCCTCGTGTTGCCCGAGGGTTGGTCCACCCACCTCGGCTTCGTGCTCTTCGGCGGTGGCTCCGATCACGGCGCCACCCTCGCGCACCACGGCGCGAGCGTGTGGGCGCTCTTCGCGACCGATCCGAGCGCCCCGTCGAGCTCCGTCACGCTCGGACCCTTCGACGCGCAGCAGCTCGGTTGGATCGCCTTCGCGCTCGCGCAGCTCGTGCTCGCGTGGCGCCTCGTGCGCGCGCGCTTCGAACCGCGCGCGATCGTGCTGCACGCGGGCGCGACGCACCTCGCGATGGCGGTGCTGCTCACGGGCGTGCACGAGCGCTACCTCGCGCACGGCGGCGCGTGGTTGATCGTCGCGCTCGCGGGTCGACTTCGTGGACCGCTCGCGATCGGCGCGGTCGCCGCGACCGGCCTCTACGTGACCGCGTCCGTGAGCTGGGAGGCGTTTCCGCCCTGGCTTCGTGAGGCGGAGCTCGCGGGAACGCTGCAGCTCTGGCTGCTGGTCGCCTGCCTCGCGCTGCCGTTCCCGCGCGACGTCCGAGGACCGATTCGCGAACTGGACGGGCAAACTCCGGACTCGGCTCGCGCTCTCGTGTCGCACGCGGCAAGCTCTCCTTGCGCGTGAGGTGGGGCTCACGTGCGAGCGGTCCTGTGCCCGACACCAACGTGCCCGACACCAACACGCCCGACACCAACACTTCGAATGCTCCGACGTCGCCGCGGGTTCTGATCGTCACCGGGGGTTTGCTCTCACCGCGCGACAAGAGTCTGCCGAGCGTGCTGCGCCGCCAAGCCGCCGCGGTGCGCGCGTCGAGCGGCGCGTGGCTCGACGTGCAGGTGAAGCTGCTCGCGCTCGAGGAGATGCTCCTCCTCGCCAAGCATCGCCGCTCGCTCACGTTTCGCCGCGCCCCCTACCGTCCAGCGGTCGATCGTTTCTTCGCGCGCTCGCTCGATCTCGACAGCCCGGAGCTCACGGAGGTCGTGCTGCTCACCGCGCTCGCGGCCGAAGGCGTCGAAGCCTCCGTCACCACCTTTGCCGCGCTCGCGTCCGACGAGCCCCTCCGGGATCGCTTGCTCGCGGCCCACGACTGCGTCTTCGCCTCGAGCACGCTGCTGCGCGATCTGAGCGAGGTCGACCCACTGCTTCGTCTGCTGAAGCGCCCGCACAACCGCGTGGTCCTCGGCGGTGCGCTCTCCGGCATCCTCCACCACGAGTGGCCCGGCCATCCGTGCCTCGATCTGCTCGCGGTCGGCTACGGCGAGCTGCTCGTGCCCGCGATCGTCGCCTGGATGCGAAGCGGCTACCGCGAGCTGCGCGCCCCCCACGAAGGACGGGTGGTTCGGAAGAACGGGAACCCGATCCTCTATTCGGGGGTGCCCGCGTCGAAGGATCTCGATTTCCTCCCGACGCCCGATTGGCGACTCGCCGAGCGCGTGCACGGGCGGCGCTTCCGCATGGTCCACTACGAGTCGGTGCGCGGCTGCCCCTACCGCTGCGGCTTCTGCAATTACCCCTTCCTCTTCGACGACACGAAGTTCCGCACCAAGTCCGCCGAGCGCATCGCCGACGATTGGGAGCGCTACGCCGCGCAGGGAGCGGAGTACGTCTCCTGCCTCGACAGCTTGTTCACCATGCCCAAGCGGCGGCTCGTGGCGCTCTGCGAGCGACTCATCGACCGCAAGGTCGGGCTGAAGTGGCTCTGCTACGCGCGCTCGGACGATCTCGCCGATCGCGACACCGTCGAGCTGATGAAGGCCGCCGGCTGCGTGGAGGTTCAAATCGGGATCGAGTCCGGCGATCAAGGTCAGCTCGATCGGATGAACAAACGCAACACCGTGGAGAAGAACGCGCGTGCGCTCGTGAACTGCCGCGAGGTGGGCATCACGACCGCGGTCACGGTGATCCTCGGATACCCTGGCGAGACCGAACGATCGCTGCTCAACACGCTCGCGTTCCTCAAGTCCTCGCCGCCCGACTTCTGTTATCCGGCGCCCTTCAACGCGCGCGTCGAATACGTGCCGATCCTCCAACCCGAGAGCCGCGCGAAGTACGGCATCGAGCTCGCGAACGACGGTCGCTCCGCGCAGCCCTACTGGCGTCACGCGACGATGTCCTGCAGTGAGGTCGGCGCGTGGTATCGGCGTTTCAACCGCGAGCTGATGCAGGAGCGCATCTCGTTGCACGCCGGCCTCTTCTACGACGGAATCCTCACCTTCGATCCCGCCGACCGCGACGCGCTGCTGGACTTCCAGGCCGAGGCGATCGAGCACGACCGCGTGCTCTCGCGCGTGTTCGTACCGATCCACGATTGGGCGCGGCGGCGCCTCGAGGCCGACGTGGAGCGTCAGCTCGGACCGCGCCGTGCCGTGCCCCGTCCCCGCACGTTGCCGCTCGTCTCGTGATCGCAGCTCGCGAGCGTGAGCGGACGTGAACGTACGGGAACGTGATCGTGATCCTGAGGGCCTGCGCGATCGTGAGCCCGAACCCGAACGCGATCGCATCCAGCGACCGCTCCGACACGACGCCCCCCGATCGCGCGCTACCCACCGAGCCGAGCGATCTTCTCCGCGAGCGCCGTGTGCCCGTAGGTCTGCGCGAGCTGTCGCGCGGTGCGGCCGTGCTCGTCGAGCTTCGCGTGCAGATCGACGCCGCCGCGCGCGCAGGCCTCCACGCGCTCGTCCTGTCCGTCGCGCGCGGCGAAGTAGAGCTCCCACCGGTAGTGGTGCTCGGGCAGCCCGTCGTGATCCATCCGATAACCTGGAGGGATCTGCACGTGTCGGCCGTGGGCCTGCTTCAACGCGACTTCGAAGCCGTTGCCCGCCATCGCGTGCGCGGCGAGCGCGGTGAGCGCGTCCACCGTTCCGTCCCACGCCGCCGCGAGCCCGGCCCCTTCGAAATCGAGGTAGAGCCAATGCTCGACGCGTCGAAAATGCTCGACGTTCACGGGAGATTCGACGCTTCGCACGAGGAAGGCGTCGAGCCCCGCCTCCATCGCCCAGCCGTCGAAGAACCGCAGCTCCCCCTTCGCCACGATCGGAAAGCTCATGCGCACAGGATGCCGGAACGAGCGGGCCGGCGTGAAGACGTGACGTGAGCGCGACGTGAGAGCGCGACGTGAGAGCGCGACGTGAGAGCGCGACGTGAGAGCGCGACGTGAGAG
>CALJLK010000380.1 GCA_937982655.1 uncultured Sandaracinus sp. | reverse complement strand
CGTCCGATCACTTCCTTGTCGGTGTCGGGCTCGTCCCAGGGATGCACCGCGCGCATCTTCTTCACGCCGCGCACGGGACTCCGCCGCTCCCGCGCGAGCGTCTGGAGGCGCGCCTCACGCAGCTCGGTCAACGCGCCGACGATCGCGTCGAGGTCGCCGTCGAACTGTCGAATCAAGGCAATCGGAGGCGTGAGCCGAAGCTCGAGCTCCTTCGGCAGCTTCCTGGAGAAGAAGTCGTTCTCCGGTTTCGGCACCGCGATGCCACCGGCCTTCCAAAGATCGAAGCCCAGATGGTGCCCCACGGGCACGTCGAGCGGATGCGTGACCCAACCCGCCGCGACGCAGTTCACGTCGTCGTAGATCGTCCGCAGCGTCACCGCCTCGAGGTCGACCAGCGTCATCCAATGGGTCTGTCGTTTGTCGAACACCGAGCCCGGGGCGTCGAACCCGCGCTCGCGCAGCAGCCAGTTCAGCGCACACGCGGTCGTGCGATGGAGGATCCGCGTCGCCTCCGCGAGCTCTCGATCCCGCGGCGTCGCTTGGCTGTGGTGATGCGTCACGTTCAGCACGAGCTGGTGCCAGTCGATCTTGGTCGCCCGCTGCGCGAGCGCCGCGGCGTACGCGAAGATCTGCCCGACCTCGTCCCAGCGTGGCGAGCTCGACGTTCGCTTCAGCGCGACCGCCGCGGCCGCCGAGACCACGTCCCGCGACGACCCCGCCCAAGGCGCGAGGAACGCCTTGCGAAAGCTCGTCCGCCGCGTGATCGCGACGCACGCGTTCTCGGTGATGAGCCGCGGATGCACCGCCGCCGCTCAAATCACCTTCCGTACCGGGACCCCGCCTCAACGATTCCGCATACCTACGCGAGGGGTGGCGGCGGATTGGCGGCGAACGAGCGGCGGCCGCCACCTCGAACGGGCTCGGAGCGACCGGTTTTCGCCCAGTGAGCGTGGTCGTCGCGCTGTCCGCGAAGGCCGCTCCTCGCGATCTCGAAGCGCGAGACCACGAGGAGACGACTGAACGAACGAGCGAAGGAATGAACCACCACCGCGCCGCTCGCTCAGAAGGCGCCGCGGGTAGAATCGCGGGGCAGCGCGCGAACCTGCCAATTGTTCTCCACCCCCCAGCACACGATTTCGCCGTCCTCGCGCCTCAGACACGCGTTCGAGGCACCCAGCCAGAGCTCGCCGAGCAGGCCGTGCGCGGCGGGGACGGGGGCGTGTCGTTCCGCATCGCGAGTCGCTGCCCCGAGCACCCCGCGATCCTCGCCCCATCCGACGTACGACCCATCGGCGCGCTGCGCGACGCAGGAGTGGTTTGCACATTGCACCGAGACGGCGTCGCTCAGGCCCACGACGTCCACGAAGACCTCCGAGCGAACGCCTCGACCGTCACCGAGTTGACCGTCCGTTCCCATGCCGATGCAGCTCACGCGCCCACCTCTCCGCACGCACAGGTGGGATTCACCCACCGTCACCTCGTCGATGTCCGTGAACGTTCCTACGGCCACGGGCTCGTGCGCGATCGCCGCAAGCCCGGAACCTTCGTGTCCCCAGCAGAAGAGGGAACCACCCGTCGTCACGCCGCACACACGAAGTCGACCCGCGTCGAGCGCTCGAAATTCGTGGCCACCTGCGACTTCCACGGGAACGTAGCATCGCGAGGTCGTCGGACCGTCTCCGCAGAAGGGTGCGCTGAAGTCATCCCGCGCACCCCAACACCACGCGTGCCCGGTCGACGCCGCCACGCCACACGCGTAGAGGTCTCCGGCGGTGATCGATCGCAGCGCGCCCATCCCGGACGCGTCGACGCGTCGGGTGTCGACGACGCGTGAGAGGCTGCCGTCCCCGGGAGCTGCGCTACCGCCGCCGCACCAGACCTCTCCCGCGGTCGTGCGTGCGCAGGTGTACCTCACATAGAGCGCGACTTCGGCTACGGGCTCGGTGACGCTCGGTACGAGCATCGGGGTCAGGTATGTCCCCGCGCCTCCAGGGAGGTGATCGATCTCGGGCACGCCCGCCAAAGTTCCGTAGCACCCGAGCCGCCCGTCGCGGTCTACCAAGCAAGCCGCAGATCCGCCCAGTGACATGAGCGCCATCGTTCGTGCGCCCGAGAGGCCAACTCCGATCATCGGGCCATGAATGCGAGGCTCGCCGTCGCCGAAGAAGAGCTCGTAGCCATGACCTCGGCACCGAAGCGCGCCAGCGATGCGCCCGCAGCAACCGAAGGTCCCGCAAGTCAGGCCGTCGACCGATCGCAGGCCCGTCGGAACCGGAGGGAAGTGCGTACGTCCGAGGGCAGGGTCTTCGTCCATCATGTCGGCGTTGCCCCAGCAGGCCACCGAGTGATCGGCAGCGACGCTGCACGCGAATCCCGCCCCGATCGCGACGTTCACGGCTCCATCGAGCTCCGGTACACGGGTCGCGACGTCGACTCGCGTGGGGCCTCCACTCTCGATCGCGAGCTGGTCACCCCAACACCACCAGCCTCCTTCTCGGGCTGCGCACGCGAAGTGCAGATTGGCGCCGCCCATACGGAGCGCGCTCGCGCCCTCCAGCACTCGGCGCGGCGGTCCGCCAGCAGACAGCCCATCGCCAGTCGGGCCGGCACCCCAACACCAGACCTCTCCGGCTCGGGTGAGCGCGCAGAAGGCGTTGCCCGCCCCGGCGACCTCGACGACGTCTGAGAGCGACGGGACGAGCGTCGGGACGGTCCTGGCGGTCCGAGTACCGTCTCCGAGCTGACCGCTCGTGTTGCCTCCCCAACACCACAGCAGGCCTCCGCGGTCGACGGCACAGACAGCGGTTCGGCTCACGGCGACCCCAACCGCGTCGACCAAACCGACGGGGGTCTGAGGTGTGGCGTGTGGCGCCGTATCGCCTACGCCCAAGTTTCCGTGGGTGTTGGCGCCCCAGCAGCGCAGCGTGCCGTCCGACCGCACTGCACACGCGAACGAGCCCGTGGCTGCCAAGGTGACTGCGTCCGTGATCGGGATGCGTACGGGAGCACCTTCTTCGAGCTCGCCCTCACGAAGCGCGACGTTCGGGTGACCCGCCACCCTGGAGGCGCGACCCCAGCAGTGCGGAACACCGCCCTCGAGCGCGCAGACGGTTCCGTAGCTCATCGCGAGAGTCGCCCCCGAGCAGTCTTCGCCACATTCTCCACCGCACGAAGAACGCGCGTCCTCGTCGACGGTCGAGTCACAATCGTCGTCGACACCGTTGCAGCGCTCGTCCGCACCCGGATGGACGTCGGCTCGCGTGTCGTCACAGTCGCCTGCGTTCGCGACGAAACCGGGAAGCGCCGAGCATGCGAGGGTGGGGGCGGCCAGTGCGTCACCTGCACCGTCGGAATCGGCGTCGGGATACTGAGGGCGTTCTTCGAGCGCCTCGTCGATCACCGCGTCGCAATCGTCGTCGCGCATGTTGCAGAGCTCAGGGGCTCCCGGATGGATCTCGGCGTTTTCGTCGTCGCAATCGGCACCACCGCATGCGAGCGAGGCGTGACCGTCACCGTCCATGTCCTCCAGGCCGTCGCACTCGTCTGGGCAGCGTCTTCCGCCCTCGTCGCACTCCCCCATGCACGGTGGTCCAGCCGCGACACACCCTCGAGCATCCGCTCCGTCGGCCCCGGGGCGGCAGGTCTCGACTCCGGTGCAGAAGAGCCCGTCGTCGCAGTCGCGGTCTCGAGCGCAGGACTCGATGGCATCCGCGGGCATCGAGGTGTCTACCCCGGCATCGAGCGACGAGGGCGAGGTGCCGCCACAGGCGAGGACGAACACGGTGGCGACGGAGAGAGCGCGATACATCTCGGGAGTCTACGACCAAATCCCTCTGCGAGACGACTGAACGAGGTACACGAGGGATGGCCCTCTGACGCCGGGGTGCAGCTTCCGCGGTGCATTGCGGCGGGTCTCCGTGAACCTCGTTTGAACGCGCTGACGACCGTACGGGAACACACGGCGCGACGGTCGAGGCGCGCCTCCGATGTACCTCGGCGTTCGCAACCTTCACCTGCTGTCTATTCCGGGGTCTCGGTCGTCCCGAGTCCATCACCGCATCGGCAGCCCCCGCGTCGCAGACGCAGGCCCTATAGGCGAGGCCATCCTCGTCGCAAACGCGGTTGAGCACCCCTCCGTCCTTCGTCCATGAATAGTTTGGTATCGGGTTGAGAGTCGGTGGAAGGAGCTTTGGACGTCGTCACCTTTCTTCGTGCGCAGTTCCTGATCACTCGGGTACGCTCGCGAACGAGCAATCACTCTGATATGCTAGCGACGAAGCGCGACCTCTGCGACCTCCGCACCACTCGCTACGCGCAACAGAAGCGAGCCAACGGTAGGCACTTGCAGGTGAAAGCGCGCCTGCCCTGTCCGGTCGGTCCGTACGTCGCCAGAAGGCGTCGTGGAGACGGTCGGGATGGCGCTGAAGCTGACCGTCTCACCCGCAGCGGATCTACCGTCGCGTGAGGCGTTGACGAGCACGGTGAGAATCGAGTCGGCGGGTGGCAACGTCCCAATCGAAGCGGGAGACGTTGGGTCGAACGAGATGGTGAGGGTGGGGTCCGGGACGCTGGCACGTCGAAGCACCACGACATCGCTGGCCGTACCAAGGGCGGCCGTGAGCGTCAGCAGGTTTGCGTCCGGCGCGATCACGCTGGCCGTCGCGATGCCATCCGCGTCGGTCCGCGAGAGTGCGGCGATAGTGGTCGCAGCACTGGCGACCAAGGTGGGCAACTCGCCTTCGGCCGGAATGCCAGCACGCGTGACCCCGATCGTCACGTCGAGTCGCTCACCGGCCGGCCGGAGGACCCCCATCGCCTCGGGACTGCCTGTAGGGAAGACGAAGCGTACGCCCGCGTTGGCTCGACGAAGCAGAACCGCTTCCGAGACTCCTGGTCCCGATGTCGCGAGCACCGTGAGCTCGTCGACCGCAGGAGCCGCGAAGAACGCGTCCACCTCCCCCCGAATGTTCGTGATCAGCATCGACGGCATGGCGGTGACGCCGGCCAGTACGACAGGTTGGGCGGCGGAGGGATTGCCCGCCTCGGCGACGATGACGCGTGCTCGCACGAGTTCCCCGGCCGGCGGAAGCAGACCACTCTCGAGCTCCGGGAACGACAGGCTGACCGTCCGGTTGACGAGCGCGGGCAGCGTCTCCTCGAGGTCCACCTCTGTCTTCGCGATGCTCGCGCGGTAGCTGACATCCGTCTTCGTGGTGTTGAGCGCGAAGCGGAAGTGAAAAGCATCCGCCGCCATCGGATCCACGCAGCTTCCCCGACGAGTTGCGACCTTGAACTTGGTCGGCGTGTCCACGTCGCGTTGTTCCACCTCCAGCTCCCCCAAAGCGACGGATGTCTCGAGACAGAGCGACACTCGGACCCCACTCGCGGCGGGCTCCAACGTCGGGGGCACGGAACGACCGAGCGTGGGCTGGACGACGTTCAGGGTTTGTAGGTTCATCAAGCCGAGGGCCTCGGCCCCAATCCTCACGGGGCCTCCCCGCCCGGCAACCAGGGTGGTGCGGCCTTCCAGCGCAGGGACACCGTTCGCGTCCACCACCCTGGCGAGAGGAAAGCGCTCACCAAACGCGACGGTGGCTGCTCCGTCGTCCCCGCTCGAGGCTTCCACGCGCTCGCCGACGAGGTAAGCGTGTCCCATCGCATCGCCGAGGAACCCGCACACGTCGACTTGGACCGCAACGTCGATCTCTCCCCCGTTCCGAAACGGAAGAGGCGACTCCGGAGCGGGGAGGCCGTCCGCTCCTAGAACGACGATCTTGAGTTCGGATTCGCGAGTGCACTCAACCTCATCGAATGGATCGGTGGAAACGCAGCTTAGGAAAAGCAAAGGCAGCAATCGGTGCATATCAGTCCTCCTTGGTAAGCGACTCGACGAAGGTCGTCGCACCGCTCCCGAGCGCTGCGAGGTCGATGGAGAAGCCGACGGACGCTACTGGCACCCACTGATCGCGGGTGTTGTTCGAGGAGGGCGCGGGGCTGCCTTCCGCGACCGACCGGATGGTACCAATTCGCTCCGAACCAGGGCCGCTCACCTGGCGAAACCCCACGCCGGCGGTAACATACGCCCCAGGGAAGAGGAGAACGCCGATCCGCGCGTCCCATTGGAATCGAAGCCCTCGGTCCTGTTTGGGAATGAACGCCGGCCCCGTGCCCAAGAACACGCGCCGCGGATGTTCTGGCGGTCCGAAAGTGACCCCGAGCAACATCGATACGGTGAAACGGTTTCCGAGGCTATCGCCATAGGAGAGTCGGTAAAGTTGCTCGCCCGCGGTGGGTTCGCCGAACGGCAAGTACCTCGGAGCTCCGAATGCGGCTCGCGGCCCGAAGTTCGCACCGACGTCGACGAGAAACGCGAACCCTCCCCAACGCTCCCTACCGGTGCGCACGTCGATGGTGTTTCGACGCACCGCCTCTGGTGATTCGGCCGTGCACGTCTGTGCCGCGCAGAGCGTCAAGGTCATCGTCTGGCCGCTGGAGACTCCCGAGAGGCCCAACACCCGGATACCGTCGGGGTTGAGAAATGGCCCCGTGTACGTGATGGGTTCGACGGGTGCCTCCTCCTCGTCGCCGCGCACGCCGGCCACGAAGTGCATGAAGACCTTCATGAGGGGAAGGAGAAGTTCCGCGGTAGACGTTGCCGCCGCTTGTTGCGCACGCACGGAAACGTCGGTGCCGGTCGGAACGCCCTCCACCACCAACGAGATCCCGTCGCCGCTCCTTGCGACAAATCGTGATCGCGTGCCCCCGAGTCGGACCCGATGGACGGTCTCGCGAAACCTCACGGGGAGTCTGTGTGCGACGAGCGGTCGAAAGCCTAGCGGAGCGTTGAACCATCTCCTGAGTCTTCGAACGGAAGTGACACGGTCTTTCGCCGACGCAAACTCAATACCTGCGGTAGTGAGTTCTTGGTGTGCGCTGGTGCGAAGCGAATCCAACAGGTTCGGAGATGGCATTCGTAGTGGGGTGTCGAGGCTAGTGATGGCAGCCTCCAGGCGCGCGGTCCAATCCTGGACCAATTGACGCTCCTTCGCCTCGTTGCGGCACGTGTCGTCACCCGCATCCCATGAAGTGACGAGCCTAAGCACAGCATCAAGATCCGACTTCACGCGGTCGAGAGCCGCAGCATACTGTTGGGTAGACTCCAGTAGTGTTCGGATAGCTGGCGCGTCCGAACGAACGGTCGAGGCTCCTCGTTTCAGCGCTCTGAGCAGCCGGCTGCCTGCTGTTCGAGCGTGAACGGAGGGCACTGATGCGGGCGAATCCTCGAACGCGTTAAGCACGACGTCCAGCTCTGCTATTCGAAGAGGAAAGCTTGGTTCCGCATTCTCCACGATCGCGGTCGCCAAGATCCGACCCGTCTCTCGGTGTGACCATGCCGCCAGAAGCTCGGCAGGGAGAGCGCTCACGGAACCAGCTGGACTGGCACATGCACCAGGGTCGGTTTGGTCGCGTACCAAGCACATCACGTGTTGGAGGAATCGTTCTCTCCGTTGAGCCTGTACGAGTGCGCACCGTGCGGCTTCTGCGCTCTCCGTGGTCGGCGCGTGAGCGTTTGTGATCCGAATCCATGCTGCAGCGTCCGGGCTACCGGCCGCAAGTGTCGAGAACACTTGCACGTCGACGGAATCGCTCATGCTCAACCCGAGGAGAGCCAGATCGTAGTTTTTCTCCGATTCCGCCAATCCACATGCCAGCGTCTCGTTCCCGTGCCGGATTAACACGACGACCGATGCCTCGTAGACGAAGAAGGACGAATCGAGGCGAAATGCGGAGGTTCCGCCCGTCGGAATGTCGGAGAGTCCGTCGCGAGCAATGGTGTAAAAACTCGTTGCCCGTTGGCTCACGAGGGTCGACAAGGGAGGCGGCGCGGAACCGCAAATCAGTGCTGCCTGGTTGTCGATGTCGTCTGCGCGCGCGAACGGCACGTGGGCAACACAGAGGAGCATGGCGATTGCGATAGCGCATATGAATCGCATGGCTGTACGATCCATGCGGCATGTTCACAGAGCAAGAGCAAAGTATCGAAGAAGCCGAGTACCGCCAGTGGCACCACCGGAGTATCGGGAGCCGCGACGCATGGAAGATTACGAGGGGGTTGACTTCGTCATCGATGCCCGTTCGAGTCGCGTTGATAGACGAGGGGTGCGACGTTTGGCATCCCGACCTCACGGATGCGGTGGTTGGTGGGGCTGAGACGGACCCGAACGGCGGGATGCGTCGTTGGACGAAAGGCACGGACTACATCGGAGATCCTCACGGGACGGCGTGCGCGGGCTTGGTGGCCGCGCGGTCAAGCGTTCACGGACTGGGGCTAGCGTTCGAGGCGAGCCTGGTCGTGTTCGAGGTGCTCGGGTGGTCGACGGCAACACAGGGACCCGTCGTCGCGGCGATTGAAGCGGCGGCCGGGTTGAGTGATGCGTCCCTCGCATGTGACGTGATCTGCTGCAGCCTCGGGCCCAGAGGAAAAGAACCATTCTCCCCCTCAAAAGCGATGCGAGCCGCGCTTGCCGCGGCGGCCTCGCGTGGCCGCAGCGGCTTCGGATGCCCGATCGTATGGTCCGTTCCGACAGAGAACGCTATAGGCCAGGATGTCTCGGCGAGCGAGCATGTGTTGGCGGTCGGCTCCGTCGACGCTTATGGCCGCCGCTTCGGTGCTGCCAACGTAGCTTCGCTGTACGCGCCGGGTCAGGACGTCGTGACGACAGTTAGTCCGAACAATTGGGGAGTCGTGTCGGGTACGAGCTACGCCGCGCCCTTGGTGGCGGGCGCGGCGGCGCTCGTACTCGCGTGCCGTCCGACGATGACAGCCCTGGACGTGCGCAAACATCTAGTCGCGACATCGAAGAACGGGGTTCTGAACATTGGCGCAGCGATCCAAGTGTTTGGTTGAAAGAGGCGGCTCCATGCTCCGCGAGGTCGTGGCGCGTCAATGCGGGCTGTAGCCAGCGGCTGGGGTACTCCGCCCAACTTGACTCAGGTGATGAACGGGTTGTCGATCGGATCATCCGACGCCGGGACGAACGGCGCGTCGGGGTCGGGCTCGGTGGGTTCCGTCGGTTCTTCGTCCTCGTCGAGCTCTTCGCTCGCGCCCGGTTTGCCGGCCACGCGCATGGGGTCGATCGGGGCCAGCGCTCGCTTGAACTGCTCGAAGGCTTCGTCGGTGGTCTCGTCGATGCCGATCGAGAGCGCGCGGGCGTAGGCGCTGATCGCGAAGCTGAAGCGCGAGACCGCGTCGAGGAGGGCGCGGCGGCCGGGGAGCTCGACTTGGTCGCCCTCGACGCCGATCGCTTCGCCGAGCCATGCGTGGGCGCGCTCGATCGCGACGAGGAGCTTCGGGTGGACGAGCGACTCGATCGTCTTGCGCAGCGTCTCTTCTTCGATGCGCTCGAGCAGCGTGCCGCTGTGGGTCCAGAGCGCGATCGCGTCGGCGGTGCCGAACGACGTGCCCTCGGGGAAGAGCGTGCCGACGAGGTTCGACGCGAGCTCCGCCTCGGGGCCGAGGTCGCGTGAATCTGGTCTTTCAACCGCTCCAGGTACTGGACGGCGTCGTGATGCGGCCAAGACGGGAGCCGGATGTCGGGCTTCTCCGCGAATCTCTTGGGCAAGGGGCCGGCGAACTCGTCGGATAGGCCGCGCCTGTCTCGACGTACGTCGGCATCCTCGATTCCCACGATGGCATCGTCGGCGTCGAACGCGTTGAGCCAAGAGCCGGCGAGTCGCGGAGGCATCGCGAGCGCTCCTTGCCCACCGGGCATGATCTTCCGAAGCACGTTCAAGCCGAGCGGGCTGCCGAAGGTCACCAAGGCTCGCGCCCTCTTCTGCGAGGCTTTCGACTTCGGCTCGAGGTCGGCGTGCGTCAGGCAGTCGTACGCGATGACACTGCCCATGCTGTGGGCAACCACCACGTCGCCATCTTCGAAGGTCTCCTCGAACGAGGTGCGAATCGCGTCGCGGTACTCTCGGTTGCGCAGGTAGAGGTACACCTCGCGAAGCGCGGTCTCGATCACCTTCAGCCAAATCGCTGCGCCGTTCAGATCCAGGGCTCCGTAGGTGACGACACCTGGCGCGACGGCGTCGACCTCGAGTCGGAACGGCTCCGCCTCGGGCGCACCCTCCTTCACCTGCGCCATGCATTGGGCTATGAACGTCTCGTCTTCGGTGGAGAGCGATGGCGCCGGGCTCTCGGCGAACGATTCTGGCACCACCGACACGAAAGCCGGGTTGCTCGTCGGGAGAGACCACCAACGATTCGAGCCGAGCTGGGCGATCCGTCGTTGCTCGGGCTCGCCCCACCAGATGCCCTTCGCTTGGTCTTCGGTCACGCCGAGCGCTTGGCGCCAGGCGGGGAAGGGGTCTATGGGATTGAGAACTCCGTGGATGAGAAGGAAGCGCGACACGCTCGAATGATATCGCGACGGCGTGTTGTGGGGGAGTGAGAGCTACCGCGAGTGATCGGTCACGTCTCGTGTCCAACATTCGGCGAGATGCCTTGCGGACGACTGTCGTTTAGGATGCGCCGATCATGACGGAACGTACGCCGCCCGACCCGGACGTGGAGAGCGTGGTCGACGAGCTGCTCGAGTTCGCAGCGCAGATCGCAGGGGCCGCACGTGAGCACGATGCGGTGACCGTCTCGGAGATCGTGCATCGGCTCGGCGAGCGGGCCGAAGACGCAAGCGGCGAAGCTCGGCGACTCTTCGAGATCGCGGAAGCGTTCGCTCGCACACACTCGCTCTTGGGGGACTTCGGCCAGCTCGGGGTGACGGCGACGCGTTTCGTGCGCGACTTCGGAGACGATGCCTGCGACCTGCTTCGGCAGGCCGACGCCGCCAGCGGGCTTCGGCTCGAAGACGTGCCCGAGCCCCTGAGGGCGCCGGTGCACGAGCTGATCGAGCACGGCGTGCTGCGCGAATCCGGACGACGCGTGCGGGTTCGAATGTCCATGCGAGGTGTGGTCGCACAGTTGGTCGACCCTCCGCTGGTACGAATGTGGGCAGCCGTCGAGAGCGCGCGCAAGCGAGCCGAGGACCTGCCGGAGCCTAAGCGTGTGGCCTTCCTCGCGAGAGAGCTCGGCCTCGAACCGGACCTCGTGCGTCGTCATCTGAAGCGTGACCCGTAGTGGCCGAGAGTCGCGTTGGTCGGCGGGGTGGTGCCTTGGCTGTACCGCGGTGGGCCAAGCCACAGCGCCGTCGTGATCGATCTGCTCGATCTGCTTCGCCTCGACCGACCTTGAACGGACCCGGCGCCGCATTCCACCCCACCTCCCACCCCAACCGCGGTACCGTCTCCGCTCGCGATGCAGCCCTTCGATCTCGCGCTCGAGACGCGTCGAGCTCTCGTCGACTACCTGCGCGCCACGTTCGGGTTGCAGAGCGAGGCGCTCGAGCGGCGGCTCTTCGCGTTCTTGGAGCACCCGCACAAGGGCCTCTTTCGGGGGCCTTTCGTCGATCTGCGCTTGCCGTTCCGACGTGCGTACGCGGATGCGCCGTCGCCGCTGGATCTGACTCCGGACTTCACGCCGTACGCGCACCAGGTCGCGGCGTGGGAGCGGCTCTCGTCGCGAGACGGGGCGCCGCGCTCGACGTTGGTGACGACGGGGACGGGCTCCGGGAAGACGGAGTGTTTCCTCTACCCGATCCTCGATCACTGCCTCCGGGAGAACGCGCGCAAGCGGTCGGGAATCAAGGCCATCGTAATCTATCCGATGAACGCGCTCGCGACCGATCAGGTCGAGCGTACGCAGCGAATGATCGCGACGGATGCGCGATTGAAAGACAAG
This sequence comes from uncultured Sandaracinus sp., assembly GCA_937982655.1. Taxonomy (GTDB): domain Bacteria; phylum Myxococcota_A; class Polyangia; order Polyangiales; family Houyiibacteriaceae; genus JACKEH01. Next base: position 4,972 of record CALJLK010000380.1, on the reverse strand, counting down.
GTGAGCGTCGGGCTCTACGTGGGCGCGGAGTCGCAGGAGCGGCGGCGCGCGCTGCGGCAGAACCCGCCGGACGTGCTGCTCACGAACTATCGGATGCTCGATCTGCTCCTTCTCAATCCGAAGGACGCCGGGCTCTTCGCGTCGAGCCATCCCCGCACGCTCCGCTACCTCGTGCTCGACGAGGTGCACGTCTACGACGGCGCTCAAGCGACCGACGTGGCGTGTCTGGTGCGTCGCCTCGAAGCACGCGTGGATCTTCCACCCGGGAGTCTCTGCGGAGTGGGCACGTCCGCGACGGTGGGAGGCCCGAACGGTGCGGACGCGCTCGCGCGCTTCGCGAGTCAGCTCTTCGGGCATGCGGTCGGGACCGACGCGATCGTGGGTGAAGATCGGCTCACGCTCGAAGACGCGTTTCCTCCACGGCTCCCCGAAGAGGCGATCGAGCTGCGTCCCGATCCCGCGCACGTGTTGCCGGGGCTCGCGCCGGAGGACGACGTCGATGACCCCATCGAAGAGGCCAAGACGCGTGCGCGGGAGCTCTCGGAGCATCTCCTCGGCATCGCCAGCGACGACCCGCTCGAGATCGGCGACGCCCTCGCGCGGCACACGTTCCTGCGTCGACTGCTGGAGGTCGCGTCGCGCCGTGGGCGCGGTCCGAAGCACGTCGACGAGCTGGTCGAGGCGCTCGCCGCGAAGGAGCCGGCGTTCGCGGCGCTCGACCCGAAGTTGCGCGCGGAGCTGCTCGGCGCCTTCGTCGCGCTGATCTGCTACGCGCGCCGTCGCGACGGAACGCGTGTCGTTCCCTTTCTCGACGTGCAGGTGCAGCTCTGGATGAAGGAGCTGCGTGGGCTCGTCGCGCACCTGCCGACCGAGGCGGCGTTCGCGGCGGCGGAGCGAGGGAAGGGCGCCGTACCCGTCGGGCTCGATCCGCTCGCGGGCTTCGCGTTTCGCGACGAGGTCGACGTCCGCGAGCCCTGGGCGCCGATCGCGTCGTGTCGGGAGTGTGGCTCGCACGGGCTCGGAGCGGTGCAGCCGGAGGCGCGTGAGCACCTGGTGGTCGCGAGCCGGCGCGTGGGCGACGCATGGCTGCGGCGCGATCCGAGCGCGCGTTACGTGCGTCTGCACGAGCCTACCGAGACGCGCGACGGGCAGCTCGCGCTCCCGCAGACGCTCTGCCCGGTGTGTCTCGATCTCGGCTCGTCCGAGCCGCACCGCCACGGCGCCGAGCCCGCGCCTCGCATACCCGTCGCGCTCCCGGAGCTCGTCGACGATCGGCGTCGCTTCACGCGCGACTGCCCGAGCTGCGGCGCCGAAGACGCGCTCGGTCTGCTGGGCGCGCGGCTCGCGAGCCTCGCCTCGGTCGCGGTCGGGCAGATCTTCCAGAGCGCGCAGCACGGTGACGCGCCGGGGGAGAGCAAGAAGCTCATCACCTTCGTCGACTCGGTTCAGGACGCCTCGCATCGCGCGGGCTTCTTCGCCGCCCGCACGTATCGGTTCGCGATCCGCACCGCCATCCAAACCGCGATCCAATCCACACCGAACCAGCAGCTCCCGCTGCCGCAGGCCGGGCGCGCGGTGGTCGCCCACTTCGCGGAGAAGCTCGGCGTCGACGAGGCGCTCGCACGTCTTACCCCACCGGACCTCCGCGAACATCCGACCTACGAAACGTGGCGTGCGTCACTCGGGACCAAGGACGCGGCGCCCGCGCGCGCGGCGCTGCGCGCGCTGATCGAACGCCGCACCGGCTGGGAGGCGACGCGCGAGATGGGGCTCGCGTTGCCGGCGGGGCGTGGGCTCGAACGCAGCGAGGTCAGCCTCGCGCGGCTCGACGAAGCTGCGATGGTCCGAGTGCGCGACGCGCTCGTGGACCACTTGCGCGAGCAACGCCCGGTGCAGCTCTCGGGCGAGATCGAAGCGCGGCTCGGCGACGCGGTGCGTGACTTCCTCGCCGGCTGGTTCTTCCGCCTGCGTTGGCGCGGTGGCATCGCGCATCCCTACCTCGACGCCTTCCTCGCGAGCGGCAGCCCGTACCTGCTCTCGAAACGAAAGCAGCCGGAGCTGTCGCCCTTCGGGCCGAACAGCGTGCTCCCGCGCTTTCTCTTCGAAGGCAAAGCGCATCGCGTCTTCGACGCCGCGTTCTCGGAGCCGGGCAAGCTCACGTGGCTGCGCGATTGGGCGCGTCGTGCGCTCGGCGTCGATCTGCGCGACGGGGGCCTCGACCTCGTGATCCGCAAGGCGCTCGCCCTCGCCACGCACGAAGGTCTGCTCGTGCGCGTCGAGAGCCGCGGAGGTGCGGTGTATGGGCTGCGGCCCGAGGCGCTCACGCTCGCGATGGCGAGCAACGTGCTCCATTGTCGGGTCTGCTCGCATCAGCAGCTCACGGCGCTGGGCGTCCACGAGCTCGAGTTCGACGCGCCGTGTCCACGCTTTCGGTGCTCGGGGCGGCTCCGCGTGCTCAATCGGCGAAAGCGACCCGAGACCGACTACTACAAGCGGCTCTATCAGTCAGGAAACGTCGTACGTGTCTTCGCGAAGGAGCACACGGGATTGCTCCCGCGCGAGACCCGCGAGGAGGTGGAGCGCGAGTTCAAGACGCGCCCGACCCCGGACTCCGCGAACCTTCTCTCCGCGACCCCGACGCTGGAGATGGGCATCGACGTGGGTGATCTCGGCGCCGTGATGCTCGCGGGCGTACCGCCGCTACCGAGCAACTACCAGCAGCGCGTGGGGCGCGCGGGCCGCAAGACCGGCAACGCGTTCGTGCTGACGCTCGCGCACGCGGAGAACCACGACGCTCACTTCTTCGCGCAGCCGCGCGACATGATGAGCGGCGCGGTCGACGTGCCGGGGTGTTTCCTCGACGCCTACGAGATGATCCGTCGTCAGCTCGTCGCGTTCGCGATGGATCGACACGCGGCGGAGCGCCCGGCGGAGGCGACGATCCCCCGCAACCTGCGCGACGTGCTCAAGGCCGAGCGCGCGGGCTCGACGGATGGTTTCCCATGGCCGCTCGCGCGCTTCGTGGACGGGGAAGGGCGCGCGATCCTCGCCGCGTTCCTCTCGCGGTTTCCGGAGCTCTCGGAGGGAACGCGCGCGCGCCTCGCCGAGTCGGTCGACGAAGGGCTCGCGCGCCCAGTGGAGCTCGCGCTCGCGGACGCGAAGGAAGAGGTCACGCGGCTCGATCACGAGGTGAAGCGGCTGCGGGATCGGGAGCGCGCGCTCGACGCGCCCGACGCGGTCGACGAGGACGATCGGCAGGAGGGCGAGAGCCTCGAAGAAGCGGCCGCGCGCATGAAGACGGAGCTGTCGGAGGCGCGGCGCGCGATCGAAGCGGTGCGGCGCGAGCTGCTCGACAAGCACCCGATCCAAGTGCTCACGGACGCGGGTGTCCTCCCCAACTACGCCTTCCCCGAGAAGGGCGTGACGCTGCGCTCGGTGTTGCGGGTGCGCGAGGGCGAGGCCCCGCGGCAGAAGCGTCGCTACGAATACCTCCGCCCCGCGTCGGCCGCGCTTCGCGAGCTCGCGCCCTTCAACACCTTCTACGCGGAAGGCCACAAAGTCACGATCGGCCGCATCGACCTCGGCACGCGGCAGCATCCGCGCACGGAAGATCGTCGCTTCTGCCCCGAGTGCCACCACAGCGCGCTCGACGACGGCGCGCATCCGGGCGACTGCCCTTCGTGTGGCGCGCCCGGCTACCGCGACGTCGGACAGCTCCGACGTGTGGTGCGCTTCGAGCAGGCCTGGTCGTACGCGGACTTGCTCGAAGCCACGACGGCGGACGAGACGGAGGAGCGCCGCGAGAAGCGATACCGCGTGACCGAGGTGGTCGAGACCGCACGCGCGACGGTCGGCGAGGCCCACGTGGCTTCGACTCCGATCACCTTCGGCTACGAGCTGCTGCGCGGCGTCACGCTGCGGCAGCTCAACTGGGGCGAGGTCGGCGCGGAGGGCGAGCGACGCAAGATCGCGGGCGAGCACTTCAAGGAGCGCGGGTTCGTGGTCTGTCAGGACTGCGGGCAGGTGCAGCCGCCGCCGCGTGGGCGTGCGACCGAGGTCAAGGCCGAGCACGCGCCGTTTTGCCCGGTGAAGCTGGGTAAACGCGCGGCGAAGATGGTCGAGGTCGCGCTCGCGCGGAGCATCGAGACGGAGGCGCTGCGCTTCGTGGTGCCGGTCGAGCTCGCGTCCGAACGGGTCGCGACCGCGACCTTGCGCGCGTCGATCGCGCTCGGCGCGCGGCGGCTCTTCGGAGGCCGCGCGGCGCACCTCGGCTTCACGACGATGTCGGCGCCGGGGCGCAGCGACGGACGTGTGGTGTTCTTGGTGGTCTACGACACGGTGCCCGGCGGGACGGGCTACCTCGCCGAGCTCCACCGCGATCGCGCGCGCCTTGAGGCGTTGGTGCGTGGCGCGTTCGAGGCGGTCTCGAGCTGCACGTGCGCGGACGGCTGCTACCGCTGCCTCTACGGCTACCGAGACGCGAGCGCGCGGGACGACATCTCACGCCGCGTGGCGGTCGAGATGCTCGACGGAATCCTCCGCGCGTTGCCGAAGCTCGAGGAGGTCGACTCGCTCTCGGAGCTCTCGACCGCGAACGTGGGCGAGAGCGCGCTGGAGCGCCGCTTCGCGCGCACGCTCGAGGCTTCGATCGAAGCGGCGGGCGGCAAGGTTCGGCGCGTTCCGCACGCGGGGCGCGTGCAGTGGAGCTTCGAGCTCGCGGGCCACCGGTGGAGGATGGTGGGCCAGCCGCTCCTCGGTCCTTCCGAGGGCGTGTCGATTCCGTCTCAGCCCGACTACGTGATCACCCCGACCGCGAAGGTGAGCGAGGACGGAACGCGCGAACGCCTCGACGACGTGCGACCGATCGCGGTCTTCTGCGACGGCTTCGAGTTCCACGCGCAGCCGAGCCAGCTTCTCCGAGGGGCTGTCGCCAGCCCCTCCCCCACGGGGCATGAAGCCCCGATGGGGCCCC
>CALJLK010000379.1 GCA_937982655.1 uncultured Sandaracinus sp. | reverse complement strand
AGCGCACCGTTCGCGAGCGCACCGTTCGCGAGCGCACCGTTCGCGAGCGCACCGTTCGCGAGCGCACCGTCGAGCTCCGCATCGAAGGGCGCGAACGCCGCACTCGCGCTCGGTGGGCTCGACGCGCTCGACGACGACGCGTCCGCGAGGGCCTCGCCGCGTCCGGCTCCGAGCATCGCCGCGTGCACGGACGCGATCCCCTGTTCGGACCAGAGCGCGTACCAACCTCGACCCCGATCGCGCGCTCGCACCGCGAGGAACGCCGCTTCCGCCTCGTCTAGCCGGCCGAGCCGTTCGAGCGCGCGCGCGCGGTGGTAGAGCGCCTGCGTGCCGAGCGATCCCTCGCGCGCTTCGAGACCGTCGAGCAGGCGCACGATCGCGGCGTCGTCCGCCACGCCGACCGCGATCAGCGCCGCGTCCACGCGCAGACCGGGCGGCAACGTCCGTGTCAGCAGCTCTTCCACGATCGCGTCCGTCTGCAGCTTCAACGACGTGCGCGACGACACGCGGAGCTGCGCGAAGAGGCGTGCCGTCGGGACGCGACGGCGCTGCGCGACCGCGTCGCGGTACCCGAGCCGACGAAGCTCCGCCTCCGCCTCGGCGACCTCCGTCGCGCGTGCGGCAGCCGCCATGTCGGCGAGCCGCTCCGCCTCTGCGGCGGCGTCTTCGTCGCTCTCGCTCTTCGCGCCGACGCGGGAGAGGGCGAGGTGTCGCTCCGCGTCGGACCAGCGTCCTTCGTGGCGCGCGATGCGGCCGAGCAGACCGTGCACACGCGCGGAGAGCGTCGGGTGGAGCGACTCCGACTCCAAGCGCGCGAGCTCGGTGCGCGCTTCGTCGAGCGGCCCGTGCCGCACCAACCGCTCCGCGCGCTCCACGCGTTGCGTGTCGGTGAGCGCGAGGTCGAGCTCGATCAACCGACGACGTGCTTCGCGCCCCGCGGTCGATCCGGGGAAGCGCACGTCGATCCCGCGGTACGCGGAGAGCGCGGCCTCGAGCGACCGGCGATCCGTCGCGCCGCGAGCCTCGAGGCGACGCGCGTCGAGCAGACGAAGCTCGGGCTCTTCGGGGAGCTCGGGGTGTTGACGCAGGAGCCGTGTGAGCTCTTCGTCGGCGCCGCGACGATCCGCGCGTAGGCTCGCGCGTACCGCACCCACCTGCGCGAGCAGTCGCGTCTGCGCGTCGACGCTCTCGGCCGCCACGCGAAACGCGGCGTGCGCTTCGAGGTGCGCGCCGCGCGCGAGCAGGATCTCGCCGCGGCGCAGCGCGACGAGATCCGACAGACGCGGCAACGCGGTCGCGACGGTGTCGAGCGCGAGCAACGCGCCATCCGAGGTGTCGGCGTTTGCGCGGGCCCACGCGTCGCGTGCGACCGTGCCGTCGAGCTCTCGGCGCGTGGTCGTGACCGCGTCGGGCCGACACATCGGCGCTTCGGGCTCCGGCTCGGGCGCGCTCGGCAAGGAGAAGAGTCGCGGCGGCGCTTCGAGCGCACAGAGCGGGGCGTCGTCCCAGGCTCGCGCGATGCTCGTTCCGGTCGCGGAGCCCGCGAGCAAAACGATTCCGAGCCGAGTCCAACTGCGCACGTCTCTCACAGCATGAGGAAGACGAAGCTCGACCACCAAATATTGGCGCCCTCGTCGAGACGACACGTCTGGGGCGCGTGTCCTCGAGGGCTCGACGTTTCGGCGTGTGGGGCGCTCCCACATCGGCTCCCGAGCGTTGTTCACCGGACCCCCCGAATTTGCGTGTCTCACTTCCGAACGACCCCCGAAAACGAGGGGATCGCCGAACAACGTTCGGTGAACCGCCGCTCCGCGTAACGAATCGGTGTCGTGGGGAGGATCCCGACGAATTTTCTTGTTGACGCGGCGCGTAAGGTCGGTACTCTTCTCCTCGTGATGTCGCTCACGACCTCCCGCACCGCCGCTCCCGTCGCCTCCGCGACGGCGTTCGTGCGCGCCTCGGAGGTCGTCGTCGTGCTCGCCCTAATCGCGGTCGCACTCGTCGTGGTCCTACTCGTCATTGGACCCGCGGGGACCGGCACGCTCTGAGACACCCACCTCCGAGACGAAGACCGAGCCCCCGCCCCGAACCGGACGCGGGGGCTTCGTCCATCCGGCCCTCGACACTCGAACGACACCACCAACCCGAGCCAGGAGAACGCCATGACCCAGAACGCCAAGAAGACCGCCGCCCCCACGACGCCCGCCGCCGCCGACCGCATGGCGCCGCCGCTGCCCGCCGCGACCGAGGTGCTGCGCCGCTGCCGCGACGAGCGCCTGGGTCATCGATTCGCGGAAAACATGTTCTGAGCTTCGCGACCTCCGCAGGTGGGTCGCGCGACGAGCGGGCCTGCCGATGGCCCCTCACGCGAAACAGTCGGCGGCTGACCCCGCCGACTCGGTAGAGAACTTCCTGCAATGAACGCCCCTCTCGATCGAACGAGCGCTCTGTCTCCGCTCGGCACCGTGCTCACCGGCGCCGAAGCCATCTGGGAATCGCTGCTGCGCGTCGGCGTCGACGTCGTCTTCGGATATCCGGGCGGCGCGATCATGCCCGCGTACGACGCGATGGCGAAGTACCCGATCCACCACGTGCTCGTGCGCCACGAACAAGGCGCGTCGCACATGGCCGACGGGTACGCGCGCGCGTCCGGCAAGGTCGGCGTCTGCGTCGCTACCTCGGGTCCCGGCGCCACGAACCTCGTGACCGGCATCGCGACCGCGATGCTCGACAACGTCCCGATGGTCTGCATCACGGGTCAGGTTCCAGGCGCATTGATCGGCAGCGACGCGTTCCAAGAGACGGACATCACGGGCGTCACGCTCCCCATCACGAAGCACAACTTCCTCGTGCGCCGCGCGGAGGACATCCCGCGCGTGATCCGCGAGGCGTTCTACATCGCTTCTTCGGGCCGTCCGGGTCCGGTGGTGGTCGACATCACGAAGGACGCGCAGCAGGCGAGCTGTCCCTTCGAGTGGAGCGACGAGCCGATCGAGCTGCCGGGCTACCGTCCCGAGCAGATCGTGCGCGAGGACGATCTCGCCGAAGCGGTGCGCCTGCTCGAGCGGGCGGAGCGACCGCTCATCCTCGCGGGTCAGGGCGTGATCCGCGCGCGCGCGACGGAGCACCTGCTCGCGCTGGTCGGCAAGCAAGACATCCCGGTCGCCTGCACGCTGCTCGGGCTCGGCGGCTTCCCCGCGACGCACCCGATGGCGCTCGGCATGGCGGGCATGCACGGCGAAGCGTGGGTGAACAAGGCCATCCAAGAAGCCGACGTGATCCTCGCGCTCGGCATGCGTTTCGACGACCGCATCACGGGCAACCCGAAGACCTTCGCCGCGAAGGCGAAGAAGATCCACGTGGAGCTCGATCCGGCGGAGATCGACAAAATCGTCAAGGTCGAAGTCGGTTTGGTCGGCGACGTGCGGGACGTGCTCGGGGTGTTGATCCCGCGTCTGTCCGAGAAGCGACGACCGGCATGGACCGCGCGCATCGACGAGATGAAGGGCGACAGCGCGGTGCGCGACATCCAGTCGTTGCCGGACGAAGGTCGTCTGTATGCCGCCCACGTGATCCACGATCTCTGGCGTTTGACCGAAGGGCGCGCGTTGGTCGTGACCGACGTCGGTCAGCACCAGATGTGGGAAGCGCAGTACTACAAGCACGACTACCCGCGGCGCCTGCTCACGAGCGGTGGCCTCGGCACCATGGGCTTCGCGCTCCCAGCCGCGATCGGCGCGCGCTTCGCGCTGAACGTGATGAGCGCGCCGAGCGGGAAGCCGGATCCGACGGAGGTCTGGGTGGTCGCGGGCGACGGTGGCTTCCAGATGACCGCCTGCGAGCTGTCCACGATCGCCCAAGAGGGCATCAAGATTCACGTCGCGATCATCAACAACGGCTACCTCGGCATGGTTCGCCAGTGGCAGGAGCTCTTCTACGGCGGTCGCTACGTCGCGACGCCGATGAAGAGCCCGGACTTCGTGAAGCTCGCCGAGGCGCACGGCCTCAAGGGCCTGCGCGCGACCACGCGGAGCGAGGTCGAGAAGGTCGTGCGCGAAGCGCAGGCATCGACCGAGACGACGGTGATCGACTTCCGCGTGGAGCAGGAAGACTCGGTCTACCCGATGGTCGCGAGCGGCAAGGATCTGGACGACATGATCCGCCGACCGGAGCGCCAGAAGAAGCACAACCCGATCTACGAGACCGGGGAGGATTGATAATGACGCCTAGCCGTATTTCGCAAGCCGCCCTACCGGACGGCGCGCAGCGAGCAGAGCGAGCGAAGGCTCGTGGGAGGGGGCCCCACGGGGCTTCAC
>CALJLK010000378.1 GCA_937982655.1 uncultured Sandaracinus sp. | reverse complement strand
GACGACCACGCGCACGACGACCACGCGCACGACGACCACGCGCACGACGACCACGCGCACGACGACCACGAAGGTCACGCCCACGGTCCCGACGATCACGTGATCGTCCTGGACGGCGAGGCTCGACGAAGGCTCGGGGTACAGGTCGCGCTGCCGATCCGCGGCGCGCTCGCGCCGACGCGGAGCGTGCTCGCGAGCGTGGAGGCTCCTCCCGATCAGCTCGCGATCGTCGCCGCGCCGGTCGCCGGTCGTGTGCTCGCGTTGGCGGGCGGGCTCGCGCGTCCGGGTGCTCGCGTGCGGCGCGGCGAGCTTCTCGCCACCCTCGTGCCCACCCCGAGCGCTCCCGAGCTCACGACGCGGGTCGCCGCGGATCTCTCTCGCGCGCAGGCGGACGTCGACGCCGCGCGGCTGCAACGCGATCGCACGCGCGCGCTGCTCGCCGAAGGCGCGGTCGCGGAGCGGCGCGTGGTCGACGCGGAGCGCGAGCTGAGCGTGGCCGAAGCCGCGCTCGACGCCGCGCGTCGGGGAAGCGCGCTCGCAGGCAGCGCACGAGGAGGTCGCGGAGGAAGCGGCTGGCGGGTCGTCGCGCCGATCGACGGTGTGATCGACGAGGTCTTCGTCACCGACGGCGTCTCGATCGCCGCGCACGCGCCGCTCGTCCGGATCGTGGGCGAGCGTGAGCGCTGGATCGCGGCGGAGGTGCCGGAGGCGTGGATCGCGTCGCTCCCGGAGCGACCGAGCGCGACGTGGCGGGTCGCCGGGGCGGAGCCGATCGCGCTCCCGGCGGACGCGCTCGTGCACGTCGCGCACGTCGTCGATCCTCATCGCCGCACGCTCACGGTGCGTTGGTCGTCGCTCGCCTCGCCGCCGCTCCGCGTGGGGCTCTCGGGCCAGGTGGAGCTCGCGAGCGGCGCGCCGATCGACGGTGTGATCGTGCCCCGCTCCGCGCTCCTCGATCTCGACGGTCGGACGATCGTGATCGTGCAGGTCGCCGACGACGAGTTCATCGATCGCGACGTCCGCCTCGGCGCGCGCAGCGGCGATCGTCTGCTCGTGACCGAGGGTCTGACCCCCGACGATCGGGTGGTGATCGCGGGCGCCGCGCTCGTGCACCTCGCGGCGGGCGGCGGAGGGGAGGTGCACGATGCGCACGTGCACTGAGGTCGTGCGCGCGTCGACGGAACGATCGTCGATCGACACGGAGCCTTCGTCACGGCGCGCATCGCGCACTCGGGAGCCACGATCGTGATCGACGCGCTCCTCCGCTTCTCCCTCGGTCATCGCGCGCTGGTCATCGCCGCCGCGCTCGGCTTCGTCGTGCTCGCGGCGGGTGAGCTCTCGCGCATGCGCCTCGACGTGCTCCCCGATCTGGGCGCGCCGCGCATCTCGATCGTCACCGACGCGCCGGGCCTCGCGCCCACCGAGGTCGAGCAGCTCGTGACGCACCCGATGGAGGTCGCGCTCGCCGGCACCTCGGGCGCGCGCATCGTCCGCTCCGCGAGCGCGCCCGGCATCTCGGTGGTCTGGGTCGATCTGCACGTCGACGTCGATCCGCTCGTCGCGCGCCAACGCGTGATCGAACGGCTGCGTGGCGTGATCCTCCCGCCCGAAGCCGCCGCGCCGCTCGTGGTCCCGCCCTCGAACCTCGTGGGGGAGATCGCGTTCCTCGCGATCGCCGCGACGGACGAGTCCGTCGACGAGATCACCCTACGACGCGTGGCGGAGCGCGACGTGCGACGGCGGCTGCTCGCGGTGCCGGGCGTCGCGATCGTCAACGCGATGGGCGGCGCGGAGAAGGAGTACCAGGTCGTGCTCGACCCCGAGCGGCTCGCGCGCTTCGGGCTCACCGCCGAAGACGTCGCGCGCGCGCTCGAAGACGGCTCCACCAACCCGCCCGGCGGCTACCTCGTCGACGGCGGGCGCGAGAGCGTGGTGCGCGTGCTCGGCCGCGTGCGGAGCGAGGACGACCTCGAAGCGTTCGTCGTGGCACGCCGCGAAGAGGTGCCGGTGCGCCTCTCGGACGTCGCGGAGGTGCGCGTCGGTCCGGCCCCCGCGCGCGGAACGGCCGGCGCCAACGGGCGATCCGCGGTGCTCTTCAACGTCATCAAGCAGCCCGACGCCGACACCCTCGCCACCACCGCCGCGCTCGACGAAGCGCTCGCCTCGCTCGAGCCCTCGCTTCGTGCGCAGGGCATCGCGATCGTCCCCGACACGTATCGCCAAGAGAGCTTCGTACGCCGCGCGGTCGACAACCTCGTCGAGATCCTCCGCGACGGCGCGCTGCTCGTGGTCTTGGTGCTCTTCCTCTTCCTCTGGAATCCGGGCGCCGCGTTCACGAGCGCGCTCGCGATCCCGCTCTCGCTCCTCGCCGCGACCTCGATCCTGCACCTGCTCGGCTTCGGCCTCGACGCGATGACCCTCGGCGGCCTCGCGATCGCGATCGGAGAGCTCGTCGACGACGCGATCGTGGACGTCGAGAACGTGGTGCGTCGCCTGCGCGAACGAGCGCGGCTGCCCGAAGCCGAGCGCGCCCCCGTGCTCGACACCGTGCTGCACGCCTCGATCGAGATCCGTTCGTCGATCGTGAGCGCGACCGCGGTGCTCGCGCTCGTCTTCGTGCCGCTGCTCTTTCTGCCGGGCTTCGAGGGCGTGCTCCTCGCGCCGCTCGCGATCGCGTACTTGGTCGCGGTCGGCGCCTCGCTCGTGGTCGCGGTGACGATCACGCCCGTGGTCGCCTCGTACGTGCTGCCTGGACGCGCGCACGCGGCCGAGCCGCCGATCGCGCACCGCCTCGAACGCGCGTACGCGCCGTTTCTCACGTGGTCGATGGCGCATCCGCGGCTGCTGGCGGCGGGCACTGCGCTCCTCTTCGTGCTCGGTGGGCTCGGGCTCGCGACGGCTGGCCGCGGTTTCTTGCCGGAGCTGCAAGAGGGCGCGCTCAACGTCTCGATCCTCACGCCGATCGGCACGCCGCTCGCCACCAGCGACGTGGTCGCGCAGCGCGCGGAAGAGGCGCTGCTCGAAGACCGTGCGGTCGTCTCCACCGCGCGCCGCACCGGTCGCGCCGAGCGCGACGAGCACGTGCTCGGCGTGGAGGCGAGCCAGATCGAGGTGCAGCTCCGCGACGACGAACGGTCGCAGTCGGAGGTGATCACCGATCTACGCGCGCGGCTCGCGAACGTGCCCGGCGCGACCTTCGCGATCGGGCAGCCGATCTCGCACCGCATCGATCACGTGATCAGCGGCCACACCGCCGCGCTCACGGTGAAGCTCGTGGGCGACGACCTGCCGAGCTTGCGCGCCGCCGCGCGTGACGTGATCGGCGCGCTGCGTGGCGTGCCGAACCTCGTCGACGTCACGAGCGAGCCGATCGTGGAGGTGCCGACGCTGCTGGTCGACGTCGACTCCGAAGCGGCCGGTCGACACGGGCTCTCGCGCGGGGAAGCGGCGAAGCTGGTCGGGCTCGTCGCGTGGGGACGTGAGGTGGGCCGCGTGTACGAGGACGGGCTCACCACGCCGATCGTGGTGCGCTACGGCGACGCGACGCGCACCGATCGCGACGCGCTCGCGCAAGCGCTCGTGCCCACGGGCGACGGACACACCGTGCCGGTCGAGGCGATCGCGCGGCTCGTCCGCACCCACGAGCCCGCGTTCGTGATGCGCGACGGAGCGCGACGTCGGCTCGTGGTGACCGCGAACGTCGAAGGCGAGGATCTCGGCGCGATCCTGGCGGGCGTGCGCGAGGCGCTCGCGGGCGTCGACCTGCCGGCCGGTGTGCGGCCCGAGCTCGAAGGGCGCGTGGTGGAGCAGGAGTCGAGCGGCGCGCGCCTCGCGGCGATGGTGTTGCTCGTGCTCGTCGCGATCGGCGTGGTGGTCGGCAGCACGCTGGGGCACCTTCGGCGCACGCTGGTGGTGCTCACGAACGTCCCGCTCGCGCTCGCGGGCGGCGTGCTCGGCGTGTGGATCGCGGGCGGCACCCTCGATCTCGCGACCGGCATCGGCTTCCTCACGCTCTTCGGGCTCGCGACGCGCAACGGCATCCTGCTCGCGACGCGCACGCGCGATCTGGAGCTCGCGGGGGTCGAGCGACACGACGCGGTGCGACGCGCGGCGCTCGAACGGCTCTCGCCGATCACGATGACCGTACTGACCGCGGCGCTCGGCCTGGTCCCGCTCGCGCTCGCGCTCGGCGAGCCGGGCGCGGAGCTCCAAGCCCCGATGGCGTGGGTGATCCTCACCGGGCTCTGCAGCTCGACGCTGCTGAGCATGCTGGTGGTGCCGGCGTGGCTCGCGCGCACGTAACGCCTCGACCGTGAACGCGCGAGCGTCTCGATCGGGCGTGTGGTGGAGACGCTTCGCGCTCGCCGCGTCTACGCGCGCGTGCGATCCTCGCGCGCGATGGACGACCTGCTCCTGCGCGCTCTCGGCACCGTGACCGGCCACGCGATCGTGCTCGACGCCGAGCTGCGCGTGGTCACGTGGACGCCCGGCACCGAAACGCTCACCGGACCGCTCGAGCGCGACGTGCCCGCGCCGCGCCTGCTCTGCGGCGAAGGCACCGAGCGCCCGATCGCCGAAGCGCTCGCGGAGGGACGCGCGACCGCGGCGAGCCTCGCGCGCATCGGCCTCGACGGAGCGCCCCGCAGCCTGCGCGTGCGCGCGACGCCGCTCGACGGCGGCCTCGGCTGGTTGCTCGTGGTGAGCGAAGAGATCGACGTCTCGCCCGGCTCGCTCGGCGACGGAGCGTGCGAACGCTGGGGCATCCTCACGCGCTCGCCGCTGATGAAGGCGCTCTTCCGCGATCTCGCGAAGGTCGCTCGGCGCGACGTGACGGTGCTCGTGCGCGGCGAGTCCGGCTCCGGCAAGGAGCTCGTCGCGCACGCGATCCACCTCGCGTCCAAACGCAGCAAGGGCCCCTTCCGCGCGATCAACTGCGCCGCGCTCCCGCCCAACCTGCTCGAGAGCGAGCTCTTCGGTCACGTGCGCGGCTCCTTCACCGGCGCCGTCCGCGACAACCTCGGACACTTCCGCGCGGCGGACGGAGGCACACTCTTCCTCGACGAGATCGGCGAGCTGCCGCTCGAGCTGCAAGCGAAGCTCCTGCGCGTGCTGCAAGAGCGCTCGGTCATCCCGGTGGGCGGCCGCGATCCGGTGCCGGTCGACGTGCGCATCGTCTCCGCCACGAACAAGTCGCTGCGCGAAGAGGTCGCGGCGGGTCGGTTCCGCGCGGACCTGATGTACCGCCTGCGCGTGGTGCCGCTCTTCCTGCCGCCGCTCCGCGCGCGCCCCGAGGACGTCGCGATCCTGGTCGACCGCTTCTTGTCACGCCTCGCGGACGACGAGCGCACGATCGAGCACGTGTCGGCGGGCGCGCTGCGTTTGCTCGAGACCTACGAGTGGCCGGGCAACGTGCGAGAGCTGCAGAACGTGGTGGAGCACGCGTTCGTGATGGGCGACGGCCCCGTGCTGCTCGAGTCCGATCTGCCGCCCGAGCTGCGCGGCGAAGAGAGCCACGCGCTGCGCGCGAACGTGCCGCCGCCGATGAGCGCGAAGACCCCCGAAGAGCAGCGGATCCGGCGCGCGCTGGAGCGGGCGGGCGGACACCGCGGGCGCGCGGCCGCGATGCTCGGCATGAGCCGCAGCACGCTCTGGCGGAAGATGCGCTCGTACGGGCTCGACGAGGGCGCGGAGCAGGAGCACGAGGACGACGCGGAGGGCTGAGGCGAGCGGCGAAGAGTCGGCGCTCGAGAGCCCGATGCGCGACTCGTCGAGGAATCGAGGAATCGAGGGTCTCGGTCGCGAGACTCCGTCGCGAAATCAGTCACGAAGTTCAGTCACGAAGTTCAGTCACGAAGTTCAGTCACGAAGTTCAGTCGCTGGACTCAGTCGCAGACTCGAGTCACTGGACCCAGTCGCGAGGTTCAGTCGCGTATCCCCATCGCGAATCGCGCGCGCGATCGACCCTCACTCGCTCGCGCGCGGTACCGCCCCGGTCACCTTCGTGATGATGCGCTCCGCCACGCGAAAGAAGCGGGACCGATCGAGCAGGAGGTTCATCCAGCCCGTCGTCACGCAATACGCGCCTTCGTGCGGCGCGGTGTGATGCACCGCGTGCGCCTCCGGGCCGAGCACCAACCCGACCTTCTGCAACACGCGCACGATCGCGGGCGGACGATCCATGTGCGCCCATTTGTGGAGCTGACTCGTGGTCGCGACGAAGAGCGCCGCGAAGCCGAGGAAGAGCGCGAGGAACGAAGGCATCGCGTCGGCCGCGTGCGCGACCGGCGCGGAGAGCACGATCGAGAGCATCGCGTTGTGACCGTTGGTCTCCACGAAGTCGTGCCGCGTGATCGCCTTCGGATCGACGTGGTGATGGCGGAAGGTGCGGATCGCGAGCTTGCCCACGATCGGCGTGTCGAGGTCCCCCCATGTGTCGAACGCCCAATGCGCGATCCCCGACACGAGATCCGCGAACGCGAGGGCGAGCAGGATCGCGCCGGTCCAATGGCCCGCGTGCACGTCGTCGAGCTCCACGAGCTGGAGCCCCGCTCCGTAGAGGCACCAGCCCGCGAACGCGATGCCGGCCCACTCGTACGCCCGGTGCGTGCGCGTGTAGCCCGCTTCGAGAGAAGCTGCTCGTTCGCTCGGTCCGCTCATTCCGGTCGTCCCTCCCGATCCCTGGCGAAAAGTCGGCGGCTGACCCCGCCGACCCAGCCAAGAATTTCCCCTGGCCTGGATGCCCCGTGGCGAGGATGGGGGCATTACGCGCGAAAGGTCACGTCGGATCGTTCGTTTCGTAGTCCGTTCGGGGCGGACGGTGCCTCACGCGGGGGGAATCGTGCGCGAGAGCTCGCCAGAATCGGCGGCGCGCTCGATCACGGCATCTCGCGGGGCTGGCGGTAGACGCTCGACCCGGCGCGATCACTCACGTGCCGATCGCTCGGAGCATCGCGACGACGTCAGAGCCAGCCCTTGGCGCGGTAAGCGCGCGCCATCTCTCGGGCCCCCGTCGCGAAGTCGTCGCGCGGCCCCCAGAAGAGCTCCTCCATCGCGCGCGAGGGATCGCAGCACTGATGGGGCTCCGCGAGGTCGTGGACCTTGTCGCGCGTGAACGCGACCGGCGCGTCGCGCAGACGGCTCCCGAGCTCGGAGCCCAGCGCCGCCGCGCGCAACACGGGCACCGGCACAGGCAGCACCCGCACGCGTCGCTCCACCGCGGCACCGACGAGCTCCGCCATCTCGCGACGCCCGTACGTGCGCGGCTCGGCGAGGAAGAGCGTGCGCGCCTCCGGCTCGACCTCGAGCACGCGCGCGATCGCCTCCGCGCAGTCGCGTCCCGAGAGCATCGAGAGCGTGCCGGTCGGGTGCACGGTCGGCACCACGCCGCGCAACGCCGCGCGAAAGAGCGGCACCAGACGATGTTCGCCCGGACCGTAGAGCGCGGGCGGTCGCACGATCGTGACGGGGAAACGCTCCGCGTGGACCGCGCGTTCGGCCGCGAGCTTGCTCTTGCCGTAGAGACTGCGCGGCGCGTCGCGATCGTCCTCGCGCGCCGGGCGATCCGGCGACGAGGGTCCATGCGCCGCGAGCGACGAGACGAGCACGAACCGTTTCGTCCCACCCGCCGCGCGCACGCCCGCGAGGAGCTGTTTGGTGGTCGCGACGTTCGTGCGCTCGAAGTCCTCCGACCGACGCACGATGCCGCCCCCCGCCGCGTGCACCACCGCGTCGGTGTCACGCACCGCGTCGGCGAGCGTCTCCAAGCGCGCGAAGGAACCGCGCACGACCTCGACCCCACGCGCCTCGAGCGACTCCACGCGGCTCGTCGCGCGTACGAACGCCCGCACGCTCCAACCCCGCGCGAGGAAGACGTCGACGAGCTCGCCGCCGAGGAACCCCGTCGCGCCCGTGAGCAAGACCCGCACGGCCCGAGAGCGTCGCACGCGGCGAAGAGACACGCGAGAGGCGGAGACCGAGTCCGAGTCCAAGTCCGAGTCCGCTCGCTGTCTCTGTCTCTGTCTCCGTTTTCATCTGCGATCCGTGTCCGTCTCCGTCTCCGTCACCGGTCCCGCTTCCTGCCCATGTCACGGAGCAGCCCTCCCGCGACGGGACTGCTACGACCTCCGTCGTGCGCTTCCTTCTCTTCGTGCTCGCCGTCGTGCTCGCGCCGCGCGCGCTCGCGCAAGACGACCTCCCGC
>CALJLK010000377.1 GCA_937982655.1 uncultured Sandaracinus sp. | reverse complement strand
AGCGCGCGCGAGAGCCGCATGCGGATGGTGCCCTCCTTCTGACCGAAGACCTCCGCGAGCTCGTCGTACTCGAGGCCGTGTCGGAAGCGCAGCATCACGAGCGCGCGCGAAGGCTCGTCGAGTACCTCGAGCGCGCGCACCACGTCGTCGCGTCGTTGAAGGAGCTCGGGACCGAGGGGCGCGCCGTCGTCGGGGTGCAGCTCGACGATCTCGACGTCCGGTGCGACCGCGTAGGGCGCGCGCTTGAGGCGACGCAGGTGATCGAGGCAGCGATGGCGCGCGATGGCGAGCAGCCAGGTCCGCGGCGAGCTCTCCAGCCGCAGCCCCGAGAGCCCTCCGAACGCGCTCGCGAACGTGTCCTGCGCGAGGTCCTCCGCGGTCGTCGCGTCGCGCACGATCGCGCGACAGAGCGAGAGCACGTCGCCTGCGTGCGCGCGCACCAGCCACGTCGCGGCCGCGCGGTGATCGCCGCGGCCGAGCGCGTCGTGGAACGAGGCCGCGTCGAGCACGAAGGGCAGTAGACGAACGAGCCGCGGATTTGTCACCGACGATTTTGCAGGTCGTCGAATTGTTCAATCGAAACGATGGTTTGAAAGAATCGAACGT
This sequence comes from uncultured Sandaracinus sp., assembly GCA_937982655.1. Taxonomy (GTDB): domain Bacteria; phylum Myxococcota_A; class Polyangia; order Polyangiales; family Houyiibacteriaceae; genus JACKEH01. The sequence continues at coordinate 9,806 of CALJLK010000377.1, read as the reverse complement.
CGGCTTCGTGACGAGCCGCGCGCCCGGGCGCCTTCCTCTGCGAGGCGACGATCCCGCACGTCGCGGGAGCCTCGAGAGGAGCCCACCATGACCTTCACGCTCACCCACGACGCCCTCCACCTCGGCGACGTCACGATCCGCTTCCAGCGCACGCTGCGCATCCCCGACGACGGCAAGCGCTACCCGTTGCCGCCCGGCCTCGGCGCCTTCCCGCTCCGTCGCGTGGACGACTACGCCTCGCGCGTGCCCGACGAGTGGCGCGAGCGCGGCGGCGTGATGTTGCCGATGTACCAACGCGAGGCGATGTGGCTTCACCTGAGCGCGCCGCACTGGAAGCCACACGCGCTCAAGGTCGGCGTCGGCAAGGTCTGCGCGATCACGGGCGAGCGTTGGAGCGAAGAGCTGCACGCGCTCCCCTCGCGCGGGATCTTCCGCGGCGACGCGCCGAAGCAGGACTACGTGGTCTTCCCGCCTCAACCGTGGCTCGACGGGATCTGCACCGGCAACGGCACCATCCGACAGTTCGTCGCGATGCCGCTCGGCCTCGGCTACACGGTCGAAGGCCAGGTCACGGGCGAGGAGCGCTTCGGCGGCTTGCAGCTCAAGGTGGTCCCACCGAAGCCCGGCCGCTTCGCGCCGCCACCCCCGCCGCCGCGTCGCGCGGAGTGGGACGGCGAGCTCTGCGAGATGTCGTCCGCCGCGCCGCCTCCGCCCGCGTGCGCGGCGCCGAGCGGGATGCCGGGCGCGCCCATGGCGTCGCGCGCCCGCAAGGCGACCGCGATGGGGCTCGCCGCGGGCGGGCAGATGAAGCAGAAAATCTATCCGGATCCGCACGGCCTCGAGACCTGGGATCTCGGCGCTTCGACCCGCGTCTTCGTGCACATCGTCAGCTCCGATCAATGGCAGGACATCACGGGCGAGGCGCCGCCGCCTTCGCCGGTGAGCGCACGAACCTACGCCGAGCACGGCCTGCCTTGGTTCGAGCTCTACGACGAGCACGCGCCGACGGTGGCCCCGAGCGCGACCCTCGCGGGCGTGAAGAGCGTCGCGGCGATCGACGCGCAGAAGAGCACCCACCCGCTGCAGGACGACTCGAGCGTCGACGCGCCGTTCGTGCAGAAGCTCTGGTCCGCCCTCGTCGGCGACGGAAAGGTGCGGGACGGAAAGTGGTGATCGCACCGGCCGAGCCCGCTGCGCACGAGGCCTGCGCGCCACCGCTCGTTCGTGCGGAGTCGGAGCTCGACCCGCCGCAGGACCCGCTCGTCGTTCGGTTGGCGGCGGGATTTCTGCTCTTGGTCCTGCTCCCTCTCTTCTCACTCGCCTTCCTCGCTTCGATCGCGCTCGCGATCGTGCTGCTCCCGCTGGCGCTCCTGCACTCGTTCGTCGGCGGTCGACCGCGAGGTGCGCTCCCGCACGAGGCGCGCGCCGCTCCGTCGCCTCGCGGAGGGCGGCGCGATATTCCTCGCTCATGAACACCGACGCGATCCGCTCCTACGTCGAGCAGCGCTGGGACGAGTCCATCGTCCCCGAGCTCGAGGCCTACATCCGCATCCCCGCGCTCAGCCCCCACTTCGATCCGAAGTGGCAAGAGAACGGGCAGCTCGACGCCGCGGTCGAGCACGCGCGGCGTTGGTGCGCGGAGCGCCCGATCGTGGGTTTGAAGGTCGAGGTCGTCCGCCTGCCCGGGCGCACGCCGGTGCTCTTCATGGAGATCCCGGCCGCGTTCGGCGGGCGCGACGACCGCACCGTCTTGCTCTACGGCCACCTCGACAAACAGCCCGAGATGAGCGGCTGGGACGAAGGGAAGGGCCCGTGGATCCCCGTGCGTGTGGGCGACAAGCTCTACGGCCGCGGCGGCGCGGACGACGGCTACGCGGCTTACGCGTCGCTCACCGCGATCGAGGCGCTGCAGCAGCAGAAGCTCCCCCACGATCGTTGCGTGGTGCTGATCGAGGCGTGCGAAGAGAGCGGCTCGTTCGACTTGCCTCCGTACCTCGATCACCTCGAGGCGCGCATCGGCTCGCCCGAGCTCGTGATCTGTCTCGACAGCGGCTGCGGCAACTACGACCAGCTCTGGAGCACCACCTCGCTACGCGGCCTCGTCGGCGGCGTGCTCACGGTGGACGTGATGGAGCCGACGCAGGACGGTGGCGTCTCCGGCGTGCACAGCGGTGACGCGAGCGGCGTCGTGCCCTCGACCACCCGCATCCTCCGCAAGCTGCTCGAGCGCATCGAGGACACCGCCACGGGCGAGATCCTGCTCGCGGCCTGCAAGACCGAGATCCCCGCCCAGCGTGCGGAGCAAGCGAAGGCGGCGGCCGCGATCCTCGGCGACGCGGTCACCCACAAGTTCCCGCTCTTGAAGGGCACCGAGCCCGTCGCGCGCGGCGCGGAGGCGATCCTCAACCGCACGTGGCGGCCGTTCTTGGAGATCGTCGGCGTCGGTCACGTGCCGGGGCTCTCGGGCGGCAACGTCCTGCGCAGCCGCAGCGCCTTCAAGCTCTCGCTCCGCATCCCGCCGCGGGTCGACGGAGAGGCGGCGTCGCGCGCGCTCAAGGACGTGCTCGAGAGCGATCCACCCTATGGCGCGAAGGTGAAGTTCGAGGCCGAGCAGGCCGCGAGCGGTTGGGACGCGCCGCCGCTCGCACCGTGGCTCGAGCAGAGCCTCGCGAGCGCGAGCCGCACCTTCTTCGGCGCGGACGCGGCCTACATGGGCGAGGGCGGCACCATCCCGTTCATGGGCATGCTCGGCGCGAAGTTCCCCAAGGCGCAGTTCTGCATCACGGGCGTGCTCGGCCCCGCGAGCAACGCGCACGGACCCAACGAGTTCCTCCACGTGCCGTGCGCGAAGAAGCTCACCGCGTGCATGGCGAGCGTGCTCGCGGACTTCGCGAAGCTCTGAATGCGTGCTCCGCGTGCATGGATTCGATCCATGCACGCGGGCTCGGGGGCGAGAACGCGCGCCACGACCGCGGGCGCGCGCTCGAAGCTGGCGGACACCGCTCAGAACGGCACGCCGAAGTGCGCGTAGACCTGCGGGCCGCCCTCTTCCATGAAGCCGTAGCCGAAGCCGACGCGTAGGGTGAACGGCAGCAGGTATCCGAGCGTGAAGTCGAGGAAGAGCTCCGCGCCCGCGCCGACGAGGGTGCGGGAGACGTCGGGGCGACCGTTCCACGCGTCGCCGACGTCGACGTAGACGAGGCCGTACGCGCGGTTCAGGTACACCGGCACCGTGGAGTAGCCGCGCATGATCCGGCCGAGCGGGAAGCGGTACTCGAGCTGCGCGAGCTGGAAGCGCGTGCCGGTGCGCACGAAGGGCGCGTAGCCGCGCAGCGCGACGCCGCCGAGCGTGATCTGATCGATCAGCGCGTCGACGATCGAGGTGCTCGGAAAGCCACCCACGCCGAACACGCCGCGCCTTCCGAGATCGCCGCCGCTCATGCCCGCGCCGTAGCGGAAGGCGAGCACGTGATGTGGCGCGAGCGTGACGTAGCGGGCCCACGAGCCGGTGAGCGTCGCGACGCGGTAGCGACTTCCGATCGCCGGGTGCGCGGCGGAGACGCTGAGCCCGAAGTTGCGTCCCGCGCTCGCGAACATGTCGTAGGTGCGGCGGCGCACGTCGCTGTAGCCCCAGCCGAGGCGGAAGGTCGCGAGGCGGCCGGTCTCGGGGAGCTGCGGGGGCGCGGTGGTGGGATCGAGCTCGCCGCCGAAGGGCCGCGCGGCGCTCAGGTGGGTCAGCGAATAGCTCGCGCTGATCGACTCGCTGTGGAGCATGCGCGACATGCCATACGAGATCGCGGCTTCGGCGCCGATCGCGCGCTCGTGCCACACACGATCTTCGCCGCCCACACGCAGTCCGCCGCGCGGCGCGACGGTGTGGAACGCGCGCAGCGAGATCGGCGCGGGCGATCGTTGGAAGCGCCACGAGACGTCGGCGTTCACGTAGCCCTCCGCGAGGCTCACGCCGACGCGCGCGCTGTACGCGTGCAGGTTCACGACGTCGTTGCTGGCGACGGTGACGCCGAGCTGTTGTCCGAAGCCGTCCGGCGTGACGTCGAGCAGGTAGTTGCGCGGGTAGAGGGTTTCCCACGCGCGGTAGCGGCGCGAGTGAAGTGCGAGCTCGCCGGTCTCGCTCGGAGGCGGACGATCGTCGACGTAGGGCGTGGCCTCGCGGAAGCGTGAAGGATCGAGCTCGAGGGTCCAGAGATCGAAGCCGCGGCTCGTGTAGCCGAGGTAGACGAGGCGACGGCCGTCCGGCGAGACGTCGGGCGACCACGCACCGCCGAGCACGTTCGTGACTTGCCGCTCGCGCCCGCTCGCGAGCTCGATCGCGTAGAGGTTCGCGACGCCGCTGCGATCGCTGCTGAAGAAGAGCCAACGTCCGTCGGGCGAGAACGCGGGGCTCGTGTCCATCGCGCGATCGTTCGTGAGGCGCGTGGTGTCGCCGGTCTCCGCGTCGACGAGCGCGATGTCGCGAAAACCTCCCGGCGACCAGAGGCTCACCGCGATCGTGCGTCCGTCAGGCGACCAGCGCGGCGTGAAGACCTGCTCGTAGCGGCGACTGCGGCGAAGCACGCGCGCGGTGCCTTCCACGTCCGCGAGATCCGCGATCATCAGGTGCGTGGTGCCGGCGCCGTTCTGCGTGAACGCGAGGCGGCGACCGTCGGGCGCGAGCTCCGGCTGTTGTGCGCGGCGCCCGTTCGTGAGGCGTGTGACCTCGCCGCTCTGCAGATCGAGTCGGTGCAGGTCGTTGAAGAAGTAGATGTCGCGGTGCGCGTCGATCGCGTCGTAGAGCAGCGCGCGGCCACCTTCGATCACGTCCACGTACGACTCGCCGAGCGTGCGCACGAGATCGACCGGCGCGCTGCCGTCGAGGAAGACACGTCGCAGGCCCGCATCGCGATGCCCGTCCGCGACGGAGTAGACGACGCTTCCGTCGGGCAGAAAGCGTGGGCTGCGGCAGGTCTCGCCGTGAAAGGTCAGCCGCGATCCTTCGACGCGGCCTTCGGCTTCCACGCGCGTGCGCAGCGCCTCGGCCTCTTCGCGCACGTCGCGTTGCCAGTCCGCGAAGAGCTCGTCGAAGGTGCGGCCGGTGACGCGCCGCGCGGTTCGGTGGAGCGCGTAGGGGATCAGCCGTCGGCCGTACTCGTGGCTGATCGCGGTGAGCGCCTCGCGTCCGTGCTGCTCCGCGATCCAATCGACGAAGTACGAGCCGTAGAGGTACCAGGTGTTGCCGCGCGGCCAACGATCGACGTCGGTGGAGAGCTGATCGAGGCTCAGCATCCGATCTTCGAGCGCATCCATGCGCAGGTACGCTGCGAAGAGCGTCGAGCGAAGGCGGCCGCCCGCGCTCTCGCGCGACTCTTCGTGGGTCGCGAGGCCCTCGATGAACCAGCGCGGCTGCACGAGGTTCGGCGCGAAGGTCTTGCCGAGGATGCGGTTCAGGAAGCGCGGCAGCCCGCTCATCGTGTCGAGGTGCAGCACGTGCGTGTGCTCGTGCGTGACCAGCAGATGGAACCAGTCGTCGTAGTCGCCGAGCGGACCGATGTCCTCGGGGGCCGCGGCGAAGAGCGCCATCTGCGCATAGGGCAGCGAGGTCGCGGAGCCGTTGGCGGAGTCGCTGTCGTCGGTGAGCGCGACGTGCACGCGCTCGCGTGGCTCGTGATCGAGCACGTCCGAGAGCCGCGCGTGGGCTCGCTCGGCCACGAAGGCGATGCGGCGCGCGAGGTGTCCGAGCGGCTCGGGGTAATGCACCGCGAAGTGCTCGGTCTCGACGGTGCGCCACGGCACGCGACGATCGCGTGGGGTCTGCGCGTGGGCGGACGCAGCGTACGCGACGAAACCCGCGACGAACGACGCGAGCATCAACGATCGAGCGAGCGCGCGCGACGTCACGGGCCCCTTGGTAGCAAAGCGGGCAGGGGAAGGGCGAGGGCGCGCAAAACCCGCGCGGAAGGCCAGGGCGGCTAGTCTTTCAATTCCGCGCAGATGCAACACGTGCCAGGCGATCCCCAACCTTGACCTTTCGTCCCGCTTCTCACTAGCCTACGGACACTCCGACGCAGGTCGCTGCCTCCGCATGGAACCGCCGATTCCCAAGATCACGCCGCCGCCGAACCGGCCCGCCCGTTCGTTCGCGTTGCGGTTCATCTCCGGCAAGTACCAGGGCGGCGAGTTTCCGCTCCCGGAGGAAGGCGAGATCGTCATCGGACGGTCGAGCGAGCTCGACATGGTCCTCGTGGAGGACATGGTCTCGCGCCGTCACGCGAAGATCACCGTCACGGGCGGGCAGATCTTCATCCAAGACCTCGGCTCGACGAACGGAAGCTTCGTCAACGGCGAGAAGATCAAGCGCGCGCGCCTGAACGAGGGCGACCGCATCCTGATCGGCACCAGCATCATCAAGGTCATCGCGACCGAGGGCCCGGCCTCGCTGCGCGAAGCCAAGGCGCACCTCGAGGACGTGGCGGCCGGCAAGCGCACGTCGCAGGTGCGCACGATGACCGGCTCGATCGCGGAGGTGCCGCTGCCGGACCTCTTGCAGCTCTTCGCGGCGAGCAAGAAGAGCGGGACCCTGGTGATCCGCACCGACCACGAGGTGGGCAAGATCCACCTCGACAAGGGCAAGGTCATCTACGCGGTCATCAACGACAACTACGATGTCGCGCCGGTGAAGAGCTTCTACCGGATCATCACCTGGCAGACCGGCACCTTCGACATGGAGCAGCCCGAGGACCGCGAGTTCCTCGAGCCCATCGAGATGAGCACCGAAGGGTTGCTCATGGAGGCGATGCGGCAGCTCGACGAGGTGCGTCGCCTCGGGCCGGACATGCCGCCGCTCGCGTCGCAGATTTCGATGGCGACGCCGCTGATCCCGCCGCTCCGCGATCTCGCGCCCGACGAGCTCGACGTGCTGCAGCTCGCGCACAACTACGGGCACGTCGAGACGGTGCTCAACAAGAGCCTCGCGAGCGATCTCGAGACGAGCAACATCCTCGTGAAGCTCGTGAAGAGCGGCTACCTGAAGATCGACTGAGTAGCGTTCGTTGCGCGCTTCCGTGCGCGATGCGCTTCCGCGCGCATCGCGCTCCCGCGCGCGATGCGCGGCGCGCGCTTCGCGGAACGCGGCGGCGCTCAGCTTCAGCTTCGTCGGCGGACGTAGGCCTTGAGGCCCTCGCGCGCCGTCTCGAGGCTCGCGATCAGCTTCTCCGCCGCGCGTTTGCGCTCCGCGTCGCGATGCCGCTCCGGGTGGTACTTGCGCACGAGGCGTTCGTACGCGGCGTCGATGTCTTCGAGGCGCGCGCCGGGGGCGAGCTCGAGGTTCGCGTACCACTGCAGGACCTGCGCCGCCTCACGCTCGTCGAGCCAACCCGGTGGGCTCGGCTTCTTCGGCGCGCCCGGGGTCTCACCGCGCGCGCGCGCCTTCCGCCGTCGTTGGGCTTCTTCCTGAAGCTCCGCGTCGCTCATGCGGCGGAGCACCTTCGGATCGAGAGAACGAGGCACGTCAGTCTTCTTCGCGAGGGTCGGTCTTCGTCGCGGTGCGCGTCGTGAGCAGGCGCGCGATCAGGTGCTGGCTGTATTGGCTCAGCTCGGTGAACACCACGCCCATCCCGGGAGGATCCTTCTGCACGCGCACCACCTCACCCACACCTTCGATCGTCTCGATCTCGTCCATCACGACGGTGAACTTGAGATCCACACGCGTGCCGAGGGGTAGGAGCTGTTTGCTGCGCACGAAAGCACCCGAGCGCGAGATGTTCGTCACGTACTCGTGGATGAAGGCGTCGAACGACTCGAACTCCTTGTTGATGGTGACGCGCTTGTCGGTCCGGTGGTCCGGCGCGGAATCGTCCTCGTCGCTCATGCCGAGGGGCATCCTACCACCCGCGGCGCGGATGAGAACCGCGGTTTGCGGGTCGGCTGTGCCGACTTCTCGACCGGGTCGGCGGGGTCAGCCGCCGACTTCTGGGCAGTGTGTGCTCGGGCTGGGCGGACACGTGGGACTGGACGTCGGGCGAGGGCTGCTATGCTCCGCCGCTCGCCATGCGGGCCGCGACGTCGCGTCGCGTGGCGCACCGTCGTGGCTCCCTTCGGGGTGATTTTTCGCGGTGACCACGGCACCGCGAGTGAGCGAACCAAGAGCGATTGGGCGATGCGATGAGCGAAGCGAAGGACGCCGACGAGCGCGCGACGAAAGACGCGAAGGTCGAAGACACGAAGAGCGACGCGTCGAGCGAGCGACGGATGCCGAAGAAGCGTGGCAAGAGCGAGCCGAGCGGTGACGCCAAGAGCGGCGCGAAGGCGAGCGCGAAGTCGAGCGGCACGGCCGGCAAGACCCAGGGCGACCCGTCGAAGGACGCCGCGAGCGGCGAGCCGCGCTGGCTCTGCGTGCACTGCGGACACCGCTTCGCGGCGGCGAAGGAGCCCGATCGTTGTCCGTCGTGCATGCGCAAGGGCGGCCTCGAGGCGATCGCCGCGAACGAGACCGCGAAGCGTCGCGCGTGGGTCGCGCCGGTGGCGGTCGTGGCGGTCGTGGCGGTGGTCGGCGGCGGCTACGCGCTCTGGGCGAAGTCGACGCCGGATCCGGTGAGCGGCGAGGTCCCGCTCGCGCCGCTCGAGCTCTCCGAGCTTCGTGGGCACCTCGCGGCGCAGAACGCGGACGGCGAGCACGCGCGCCTCTTCGAGGTGGACGACGCGGTCGAGGCGCTCGCGGAGCACGCGACGGGCGGTTCGCCGAAGGCCAAGGCGGAGGCGCTGGTCGAGCACGTGCGTGCGCGCGCGACGGCGGGAGCCTTCGAGCCGTGGTCGCTCGACACGCCGCGGGAGAGCCCCATCGAACGCGCGCCCGGTGTGGCGGCGATGCTGGCGGAGACCGAACGCGCGCACGTGTATCCGCTGGAGGTCGCGATCGTGAGCGTCGCGGCGCTGCGCGAAGCGGGTGTCGACGCGATGGTCGCGGAGGTTTGGGGTTACCCCGGCGATCGACGGCCGCCCGATCCGAGCGGACGCCTCGGCTACTTCGGGGTCGCCGTCTGGGACGGTGACGTCGAAGGCGACCCGAGCACGATCCTCGATCCCTACCTCGGCCGCGCGACGGAGCCCGAAGAAGGTCGCTTCCGCGTGCTCGACGACGTGAAGGTCGTGGCGGCGTTCCTCGGCGCGCAAGCGCTCCACGCGCTCGTGCACGAGAACGACTCGACGGCGGCGCTCTCGAAGGTGCAGCGCGCGATCCGACTCGACGGGCGCTCGCCCTCGCTGCGCAGCGTGCAGGCCGCGGTGCTCATCGCGAACGGCGGGATCGAGCAGGGGGTGCAGGAGCTTCAAGCGGCGACACAGCTCCGCTCCGACGGTCCGCGTCGCAACAACGTCGCGGCGGTCTTCATGGCGATGGGCGACTTCGAGCAAGCCAACCGCGAGGTCGCGGCGGCGCTCGAAGAGTTCCCGGACTTCGCGGGCGCGCACGCGACCCTCGGCGCGATCCACCTCGCGCAGGGTGAGACCGATCTCGCGGAGACTGAGCTGCAGGCGGCGGAGCGCCTCGAGCCGCAGACGCTGATCCTCCCGATGCTCTGGGCGGAGTTCCATCTCCGCAGCGGCGATCAGGAGCGCGCGGCGAGCTACGCGCAGCAGGCGATCGAGCGGCGCCCGCAGGACTGGCAGACGCGCCTCGGCGCGGCGCGGGTCTTCCGCGCGTCCGGTCGCTACGAAGAGATGCGGCGCGAAGCCCACCGCGTGCTCGAGCTCGTGCCGAGCGCCCAGCGTGAGCCGATGCGCGAGCAGATCCTCGCGCTCCTCGGGCCGACCGC
>CALJLK010000376.1 GCA_937982655.1 uncultured Sandaracinus sp. | reverse complement strand
CCTTCACGGCGTGCCCTCCCGCGTCGCAGGGAGCGCGTGGCGCGTGATGGCTCCCGGACGCGGGAAGCCGGGGTCGAGCGCGTAGAGGAAGCCATCCGGCGCGTAGGCGATGCGCTGCGAGGTACCGAGCTCGACGAAGGTGCCGATCGTCTCTCCGTCGCCCGCGAGCTCGAGCACGTCGCCGCCTGCGAGCGCGACGAAGACGTGGCCGGTGAGCGGGTCGCGCACCATCGCGACGACCTCGCCGTCGACGGTCGCGAACGCGCGGCGGGCCGAGGTCGTCGACGACGCGAGGAAGATCGCGCCGCCTTCGAGCGCGACGAGGAGCGTGCTGCGCCCGAAGACCGCGGTGGCGATCACGCGCGCGTCGAAGCGGTGCAGCTCTTCGGAAGTGCCGTCCTCCAGGCTCGCGCGGACGAGGTCGCCGTTGGTGGCGACGTTGCCCACGTAGAGCGTGCGATCGCGACCCCAGGTGAGCCCGTAGGGTCCCGTGTCGAGGGTCGCGCTGCCCCAAGGTGCGCCGCCAGTGCTCGGCGTCGCTTCGACCACCATCGGCAGCGAGCTCGCGCCTTCGCGATCGAGGCGCGCTACGCCTTGCGGATCGGCGCCCACGCAGCCGCAGCTCGCGCAGCACACGTAGGTGAGCGCGACCTCGCCCGGATCGTCGTCGCTGCCGAACTCGCCGCCGATCGCGCGGAGCACCGCGACCTCGCCCATGTTCAGGTTGGTCACGCCGTCCCACACGGTGAGCGTGCCGTCGGGCGCGAGCTGCCGGAGGTAGTCGGTGCCGCTGATCATGGTGACCGCGTAGGCGTTGCACGCGTCGTCGAATTCGAGATCGAACGCGCCGCCGTCGCCGCCGAGGAGGAAGTCGTCTCGGTTCATGCGCTCGAGGCTCGCGGGCGCGCAGCCCCCGGTCGGACGCGCGAAGGTGCACGAGCGCCCCCAACACACCGCGTCGTCGTCGGTGCAGCTCATTCGGCCGCACGCGGGGATCGGCTCGCACTCGCCGTCGACGCTGCACTCGGTGCCCGCACGACAGATCCTCTCGCCGCACGGCGCGTCGTCGCCCACGAGGATCCCGGGGGTGCCGCTCGCGACGCAGACGCCTGCGCCCACGTCGCAGACGTCGCCATCACCGCACGGCAACGCATCCGGATGCGCACACTCGTCGAGGCAGCCGCCGGAGCGCGCGAGCTGACCCGGCGCGCACGTGCCCGCGTCGACGCCAGCGTCCAGTCGCACGCCGCCATCGCTCGGCGCGCGGCACTCGCCGTCGAGACAGACGAGACCGGACGCACACTCGGAAGTGCTCGCGCACTCGGGCTCGTTGGGGGAGGAAGAGCCACAGGCGGCGAGGAGCGCGAGGGCGAAGCGAAGGACGCGTCGAGACATCGCGCCGAGGGTAGCGGGTTCGGCGAGGCTCGTGTCGACCCTGGCGGAACGGATGGAGCGCGCAGAAAAATCTCATGATTTCAAACACATGCGCACATGCGAGCTCACGCCGGGCCGCCATCGCGCGTCGTTCACTGGCCCGCGCCGGGGAACCGTGCTTCAAGGCCGCGGTGCGTCTGAGCGTCGTCATCCCCGTCTTCAACGAGATCGCCACCCTCGAAGAGATCGTGCGCCGCGTGCGTGCGGTCGAGCTGCCGCCGCCCTTCGTGGGCAAGGAGCTCCTGCTGGTCGACGACGGCTCCACCGACGGCACGCGCGATCTGCTGCCGAAGATCGAAGCGGCGTACGACGACGTGCGGGTGATCCTGCACGAGCAGAACCAGGGCAAGGGCGCCGCGCTTCGGACGGGCTTCCGCTCCGCCACCGGCGACGTCGTGATCGTCCAGGACGCGGACCTCGAGTACGACCCGAACGAGTACCCGCGCTTGCTCGAGCCGATCGCGGACGGTCGCGCGGACGTCGTGTACGGCTCGCGTTTCATCGGCGGCGAGTCGCATCGCGTCCTCTACTTCTGGCACACCGTCGGCAACCCCGTGCTGACGCTGCTCTCGAACATG
>CALJLK010000375.1 GCA_937982655.1 uncultured Sandaracinus sp. | reverse complement strand
AGTCCGCGAAGCTGCACGATTCCGCGAAACTATCGGGCCGCGCGCGAGCGCGGAGTCGACGAAAAAGCCGCCTCGAAGGGCGGCTCTTTCGTGAAGGAAGCGAGCGAGAAGCTCAGAGCTTCGCGGCTTCGGCCACCGCGTCGAGCTTCGCCTGCGCCCAGTCGATGTTGCGCTTGAGCTCGTCGTACTCCGCGCCCTCGTGGCGCTCACCGAACTTCTTGAGCGCCTCGTTGGCCGTCGCCAGCTCCTGCTTGGTCGCGTCGACGTCGATCTTCTCGGGCGTCGCGAAGAGGTCGCTCAGCACGACCACTCGATCGGGCTCGGCCTCCAGGAAGCCGGGACCCACCGCGGCGACCTGGACCTTGCCGCCGCTCTTGTACTTGATGAGACCGCACTGGATCGCGGCGAGGACCGGAAGGTGGTTCGGCAGCACGCCGAGCTCGCCCTGGACGCTCGGCGCCTGCACGTAGTCGGCCTCGGTCCGCAGCGCGAGCCCGCGCGGCGTCGTGACCTCGAGCGTGAGAATGGTCGCCATGGGACTCAGCCCTTCTGGCGCTTCTCGTACGCCGCGAACACCTCGTCGATGCCGCCCTTGTACTGGAAGTCCTGCTCGGGGATGTGGTCGCACTCGCCGCTGAGGATCTTCTCGAAGCTCGCGATGGTGTCCTCGAGCTTGACGTACTTGCCCGCCGCGCCCGTGAACTGCTGCGCGACGAAGAACGGCTGGCTCAGGAACTTCTGCATCTTGCGCGCGCGGTCGACGACCTTGCGGTCGTCCTCCGAGAGCTCGTCCATGCCGAGGATCGCGATGATGTCCTGCAGGTCCTTGTAGCGCTGCAGAGTCTCCTGCACGCCACGCGCGACCTTGTAGTGACGCTCGCCGATGACGCCCGGGTCGAGCATCGTCGAGCTCGAGTCGAGCGGATCGACGGCCGGGTAGATGCCGAGCGACGCGATCTCGCGCGAGAGCACGGTCGTCGCGTCCAAGTGCGCGAAGGTCGTCGCGGGCGCGGGGTCGGTGAGGTCGTCGGCCGGCACGTACACGGCCTGCACCGACGTGATGGAGCCCTTCATCGTCGAGGTGATGCGCTCCTGGAGCGCGCCCATCTCGGTGGAGAGCGTCGGCTGGTAACCGACGGCGCTCGGGATACGACCGAGAAGCGCCGACACCTCGGAGCCCGCCTGCGTGAAGCGGAAGATGTTGTCGACGAAGAGGAGCACGTCCTGGTTCTTCTCGTCGCGGAAGTACTCCGCGACCGTGAGCGCGGTGAGCGCCACGCGAGCGCGTGCGCCGGGCGGCTCGTTCATCTGACCGAAGACGAGGGCCGCCTTCGAGAACACGGGCTCGCCGGTCTCGAGCTTCGACTCCTTCATCTCCATCATCAAGTCGTTGCCCTCGCGGGTGCGCTCACCAACGCCCGCGAAGCACGACACGCCACCGTGCGACTTGGCGACGTTGTTGATGAGCTCCTGGATGAGCACGGTCTTGCCGACGCCGGCGCCGCCGAAGAGGCCGATCTTGCCGCCCTTCTTGTAGGGCGCGAGCAGGTCGATGACCTTGATGCCCGTCTCGAAGACCTCGACGTTCGGGTTCTGGTCGACGTAGAGCGGCGCCGGCTTGTGGATCGGCGAGTAGTGGTCGGTCACGACCGGACCCGCCTCGTCGACCGGCTCGCCGACGACGTTGAGGATACGGCCGAGGCACGCCTCGCCGACCGGCACCGTGATCGGCGCGCCGGTGTTCTTCACCGCCATGCCGCGGACGAGGCCGTCGGTGCTGTCCATCGCGATCGCGCGGACCATGCCTTCACCGAGGTGCGAAGCGACCTCGAGCACGAGGTTCCACTCGCGCTTGTCGATGCTCGGGTTGCTCACGCGCAGCGCGGTGAGGATCTGCGGCAGCGCGCCCGCGGGGAACTCCACGTCGACGACGGGACCGATGACCTGCGTTACGCGACCGTTCTGAAGCTCTGCCATACGTCCTCGTGCTCTCGGAGGTCTGTGGCCAACCATCCCCGCCGTCGGAGCCCTGGGCTCTCGGGCGCGTGCCGCGCCGGGCGGATCGGTTGGAGGGGGTGTGTCGGGTTGAAGGAACGCTCGGTCGCCGAGACGGTGTAGCGGTGTCGGCGGCGTGAGGCCTCGTAGGCCCCAGAACGAGCGTGAGATCGCAGATTTCCGCGCGAAGTGAACGCCGTTCAGGCATCCCCGGCCGCGAAGCGCGCGTCGCTTAGCACGGGGTATGGAGGCGGTCAAAGAGGGGTGACGAGGCGGGCACGACTTGCTTCAAGCGTCCGTAATAAAACGGAATTTCGCGAGCCACCGTTCGATTCGACCGCAAACGAGGGATCACGGTCGAGTCCGGCTTTTCCTCCCGCACGGGCCTGGGGTCTTGCGCGACCGCGGCCCAGCGGGGAAACTTTCATCGGATGCGTCCAAGGTGTGTCCTCGCGATCGGGTCTTTGGGGCTCGACCGCGTGGGTGGGGGATGTGATGGCTGAAGCTTCAGCAGAAGTTCAAGAAGACGCTCTGGTTGGAAGAACCATCAACGACCGCTTCAAGGTCCTGGAGATGGTCGCGCGTGGCGGCATGGGGCGCGTGTACCGCGCCCAGCAGGCGCCGCTCGGCCGGACGGTCGCGCTGAAGGTCCTCGATCCGAAGACCGCACAGAACGAAGAAGACACCGAGTTCCAAGCGCGATTCTTCCTCGAAGCCGCCACCGCCGCGAAGCTCTCGCACCCGAACACGGTCACGGTCTTCGACTACGGAAAGACCAGCGACGACATCTACTTCATCGTCATGGAGTTCGTGGAGGGGCGAACTCTGTCGGCGATGCTCAAGCAGACGGGCCCGCTCGATTCGCACCGCGCCATCCACATCGCCATCCAGATCGCCCGCTCCGTGCGAGAAGCGCACGGCCTCGGCGTCATCCATCGCGACCTGAAGCCCGCGAACGTTCTCATCACGAAGCACGCCGACGAAGACGACTTCGTGAAAGTCCTCGACTTCGGTCTCGTGAAGAACATGAAAGAGAACCAGGAGCTGACCCAACAAGGTCTGTTCATGGGCTCGCCGAAGTACATGTCTCCCGAGCAGATCCAGGGCGGCGCGATCGACGCGCGCACCGACGTCTACTCGCTCGGATGCATCCTCTACCTGATGCTCACCGGCCGCGTCCCCTTCGAGGGCACGACGCAGGTGCAGACGCTCATGGCCCACCTCAAGCAAGAGGTGCCGGACATGGTGCGCGAGGACGGCGTGCCGATCCCGCAGGAGATCCAGCACGTCATCCTGAAGTGCCTGAAGAAGGATGCCAACGATCGCTTCTCGTCGATGAACGACGTGATCCTCGCGCTCAAGCAGGCGGGCGGCGCGATCGGCGCGGGGTACGGGAGCTCGCAGTCGGTGAGCATGTCGGGTGAGTTCGACCTCTCCGGCGTGCGCCACATGCCGGGCACCCCGAGCGGCGGCGTGCGCATCACGGGCACCCCGCACTCGGGCGTGAGCGCGGTGCCCGAGGTGGGCGTCCCCGAGATCACCGTCGAGGAGAAGAAGGGCAACGGGAAGCTGATCGCGATCGCGGCCGTGGTGTTGCTCGGTATCGGTGGCGCCGCGTTCTTCCTCACGCGTACGTCGGAGACGACCCCGGTGGCCTCGGCCGACACCACACCGACCCCGACACCGACGGAGCCCGACCCCACGGCGGCGGGGACCCCCACGGAGCAACCGACGGAGGAGCCCGACACCACCACGATGGAGGCCGAGTCGACGACTCCGGCACCGATGCACCGCGTGGAGGTCACGATCACCTCGAATCCGTCCGGGGCCGAGGTGTTCATCGGCGACCGCAGCTACGGCACCACCCCCGCGAGCGTGGTCTGGGCGGGGACCGCGGCCGAGCCCGGACGCGAGGTGCAGTTCCGCTTCGAGCTGGCCGGGCACGAATCGATGACGGTGACGCAGACCGTCGAAGGTCCGACGCTCGCCGTCTCCGCGTCGCTCGAGCGCGAGCGCCGCGTCATCGTCCACATGGGCATGACGTCCCAGATGACCACCACGACGTCGTCGATGTCGGAGCCGGAGTTCGGCGTGACGCCGAACAACTACCGCGACAACCCGTACTGACGATCCGGATGTCGGGGCCGTGAGACCACGGTCCGAGGGTCGAGAGAGAGAAAGCCGCCCGAGAGGCGGCTTTCCTTTTCTTCTCCGAAGGTTCGCGACGATCCGCAGAGCGAGCCTTTCGACCTCGCCCCGCGCCTCCGCGAGCGCGCACCGTGGGAAGCGAGCCTCGTCGACCTCGACGACGACCGCCAGACACGAAAGAAGCCGCCCCGAAAGGCGGCTTCTTCGCGGACTCGACCGAATCGCTCAGCCCTTGAGGGCCTCGGCCCCGCCGATGATCTCCATGAGCTCCTTGGTGATCGCGGCCTGACGTGCGCGGTTGTAGACGAGCGTCAGCTTTCCGATCATGTCGGAGGCGTTGCCCGTCGCGGCGTCCATCGCGGTCATGCGCGCGCCGTGCTCGGACGCGACGCTCTCGAGGAGCGCGCGGTAGATCTCGACCTCCACGTACATCGGCAGGAGCTTCTCGAGGAGCGCGTCCTTCGACGGCTCGTAGAGGAAGTCCCCCATCGCGTCTTCCGCGAGCTCCATCGGCGTGATCGGCAGGAGCGGCTCGATGACCACTTCCTGGCTGATGGCGCTCTTGAACTCGTTGTAGACGAGGTAGCAGGCGTCGAGATCCTGATCGTCCTGGACGTACTCGTGGATGATCGTACGCGCGATCTCGCCCGCCTTCTCCACCGAGAGGCCCTCGAAGATGCCCGTGAAGTCGTGGCGGATGTCCGCGTTGCGACGACGCAGGTAGTCACGGCCCTTGCGGCCGATCACCGTGAAGCAGACCTTCGCGCCTTCGGCCTCGAGCTCCTTCCAACGCGTGAACGCCGCCTTGCAGATGTTGGCGTTGAACGCGCCCGCGAGGCCACGGTCGGAGGTGAGCACGACGAGCATCACGTGCTCGGGCTCGCGCACGCGGAGCAGCGGGTGGATGGTCTCGGGCTCGTCGGTGACGCGCGCCGCCACCGACGAGAGCACCTCGAGCGTCTTGATCGCGTAGGGACGCAGCTCGAGGATGTTCTGCTGCGCGCGACGCAGACGCGCCGCCGCGACGAGCTTCATCGCGCGCGTGATCTTCTGCGTGTTCTTGACGCTTCCGATCCGCTTGCGGATGGTCTTCAGGTTCGGCATCGCCGACCCCTCACTTCTTCTTCGAGGGCTGGAAGGTCTTGGCGAACTCTTCGCAAGCCGTCTTGAGCTCGTCCGCGAGACCCTTCTTCAAGGTCTTCTGCTTCACGATCTCGGGCAGCAGGTTCGGCTTGTTCGCCTTGAGGAACGCGAGGAACTCGGTCTCGTAGCGGCGCACGTCCTCGACCGGCAGCGAGTCCACGAAGCCCTTGGTCGCCGCGTAGATGATCGCGATCTGCTCCTCGACCGGCGAGGGCTTGTACTGGCCCTGCTTGAGGATCTCGACGAGGCGCTGACCGCGCGAGAGCTGCTGCTGCGTCGCCTTGTCGAGGTCGGACGCGAACTGCGCGAAGGCCTGCATCGCGCGGAACTGCGCGAGCTCGAGGCGGAGGGTGCCGGCGACCTCCTTCATCGCGCCGATCTGGGCGTTGCCGCCGACGCGCGAGACGGAGATACCGACGTTGATGGCCGGGCGGACACCCGAGTAGAAGAGGTCCGCTTCGAGGAAGATCTGACCGTCGGTGATCGAGATGACGTTCGTCGGAATGTACGCCGAGACGTCGCCGGCCTGGGTCTCGATGACCGGGAGCGCGGTGAGCGAGCCACCCGAGTCGGGGAGCTTCTTGGCGACGTGATCGCCGCCCTTGGCCTTCGCCGCGTCCTCCGCGAGGTGCTTGGCTTCCTCGCCGAGGAAGATCTCGCGACCGTCGCGCTTGGGCTCTTCGTCCTTCTTACAGACGACCCACTCCTCGGCCATCTTCGCGGCGCGCTCGAGCAGGCGGCTGTGGAGATAGAAGACGTCGCCCGGGTACGCCTCGCGGCCCGGCGGGCGGCGGAGGAGCAGGGAGAGCTGGCGGTACGCGACGGCCTGCTTCGAGAGGTCGTCGTAGATGCAGAGCGCGTGGCGGCCGCTGTCGCGGAAGTACTCGCCCATCGTGCAGCCCGTGTAGGGCGCGATGAACTGGAGCGGCGCGGGCTCGGACGCGGAGGCGACGACCACGGTCGTGTACTCCATCGCGCCGTGCTCGGTGAGCTTCTGCACCACCGACGCGACCGTCGACTGCTTCTGACCGATCGCCACGTAGAAGCAGAACATGTTCTGCCCCTTCTGGTTGATGATCGTGTCGATCGCGACGGCCGTCTTTCCGGTCTGACGGTCACCGATGATGAGCTCGCGCTGACCACGGCCGATCGGGATCATGGCGTCGATCGCCTTGACGCCTGTCTGGAGCGGCTCCTTGACCGGCTGACGACCGATGATGCCAGGCGCCTTCAGCTCGACGCGGCGCGTGTGCTTCGTGTCGATCGGGCCCTTGCCGTCGATGGGCTGACCGAGCGCGTTCACCACGCGACCGACGAGCGCCTCGCCGACGGGGACCTCCACGATGCGGCCCGTGCGCTTGACGCTCTGGCCTTCGCGGATGCCGGTGTCGGAGCCGAAGATCGCGATACCGACGTTGTCCTCTTCGAGGTTGAGGACCATGCCCATCACGCCGCCGTGCAGCTCGACGAGCTCACCGGCCATGGCGCTCTCGAGGCCGTACACGCGCGCGATGCCGTCACCGACGGTGAGCACGGTGCCGGTCTCGGTGACGTCGACCGCCTTGTCGTATCCGGCGATCTGTTGCTTGATGATGTTGGAGATCTCTTCGGCGCGAAGCTGCATCGTCTGCTCCGTGGCCGCGCGGGCGGCGGCGGGAACCGCCCTGTCGGCGCGGGTCGTTTTCTT
>CALJLK010000374.1 GCA_937982655.1 uncultured Sandaracinus sp. | reverse complement strand
GACGCTGTCTCCGACTCCGACGCTGTCTCCGACTCCGACGCTGTCTCCGACTCCGACGCTGTCTCCGACTCCGTCGAAGCCCTCGGCCGCATCGGCTCCCTCCAAGCCCGCCGTCGCGGCGACGCCGACCGCGTCCTCGACCAGCGCCACGTCGCTTCAATCGCTGATGCTGCGCATCGTCGGTGAGAAGACGGGCTACCCGCTCGAGATGCTCGAGCTCTCGATGGATCTCGAAGCGGATCTCGGCGTCGACTCGATCAAGCGCGTCGAGATCCTCGCCGCGATGCGCGAGCAGGCGCCTGGGCTTCCGGAGGTCGATCCGGCCGAGCTCGGCAAGCTGCGCACGCTGCAGGAGATCGTCGACCGCATGGGCGTCGCACTGCCGCCGTCGTCGAGCGCCTCGACGAGCGCGGCTTCGAGCGCGTCGAGCCTGACGCCGTCGAGCGTCGGCGTCGACACCACGGCGCTCCAGGCGCTGATGCTCCGCATCGTCGCGGAGAAGACGGGTTATCCGCCGGAGATGCTCGAGCTCTCGATGGATCTCGAGGCCGACCTCGGCGTCGACTCGATCAAGCGCGTCGAGATCCTCGCCGCGATGCGTGAACAGGCGCCGGGTCTTCCGGAGGTCGATCCGGCCGAGCTCGGCAAGCTGCGTACCCTGCAAGAGATCGTGGATCGCATGGGCGCCGCGATGCCGGCCTCGGCGGTCTCGGCCTCGCACGTCGCGACGCCCGCTCCGACCTCGGGCGTCGACGCGTCGGCGCTGCAGGCGCTGATGCTCCGCATCGTCGCGGAGAAGACGGGCTATCCGCCGGAGATGCTCGAGCTCTCGATGGATCTCGAGGGCGACCTCGGTGTGGACTCGATCAAGCGCGTCGAGATCCTCGCCGCGATGCGCGAGCAGGCGCCCGGCCTTCCGGAGGTGGATCCGGCGGAGCTCGGCAAGCTGCGCACGTTGCAGGAGATCGTGGACCGCATGGGCGTCGCGATGCCGTCGGTGATCTCGCACGTCACGACCTCGGCGCCCGTCGTGTCGTCGCAGGCCGCGACTCCGACGTCGGGCATCGACGCCGCGGGTCTTCAATCGCTGATGCTGCGCATCGTCGCGGAGAAGACGGGCTACCCGAGCGACATGCTCGAGCTCTCGATGGACCTCGAGGCGGACCTCGGGGTCGACTCGATCAAGCGCGTCGAGATCCTCGCCGCGATGCGTGAGCAGGCGCCCGGTCTTCCGGAGGTCGATCCGGCGGAGCTCGGGAAGCTGCGCACGCTGCAAGAGATCGTGGACCGCATGGGCGTCGCGATGCCGGCCGCGAGTGCGGCTCCGGTTTCGTCGTCGCCGTCGGTGGCGTCGTCCGCATCGACGTCGCCGAGCGCGCCTTCTTCGTCGGGCACGGATTCGGCGGCGTTGCAGTCGTTGATGCTCCGCATCGTGGCGGAGAAGACGGGCTACCCCGCGGACATGCTCGAGCTCTCGATGGACCTCGAGGCGGACCTCGGCGTCGACTCGATCAAGCGCGTCGAGATCCTCGCCGCGATGCGCGAGCAAGCGCCGAACCTTCCGGAGGTCGATCCGGCGGAGCTCGGCAAGCTGCGCACGCTGCAAGAGATCGTCGACCGCATGGGCGACTCGTCGCCTGTGATCGCTGCTCCGTCGGCTGCGTCGACGACCTCGACGAAGGCCACCGCGCCCGTCGCTTCGCGCTTCGCGCTTCGGCTCGTCGACGCGCCGGCCTCCGGCTTCGCGCTCCCGCATCTGCTCTCGTGCCGTCGCCTCGTGATCGTGGACGACCGCGAAGGCGTCGCGGCGGCGCTCGCCTCCGAGCTCGGCGCGCGTGGAGTCTCCGCGCAGGTCGCGGCGGAGGTTCCCGCGGGAGCCGATGGCGTGCTCTTCCTCGGTGGCCTCCGCTCGGTCGCCACGATCGACGACGCGGTCGCGGTCGCGCGTGAAGCGTTCGTGGCCGCGAAGGCCGTCGCCGCGCACCTCACGACGAGCCCGGGTGTCTTCGTCACCGTGCAGGACACGGGGGGCGACTTCGGTCTCTCGGGCAGCGCACGCGCGTGGCTCGGCGGTCTGCCGGGGCTCGTGAAGAGCGCGGCCCTCGAGTGGCCGGAGGCGGGGCTTCGCGCGATCGACCTCGAGCGCGCCGGTCGCGCGCCGACGGAGCTCGCGCGGGTGCTCGCGGACGAGCTCCTGCACGGCGGTTCGCCGATCGGCGACGGTCTCTCGGGCGGTGGTCGCGAGGTGGCGATCGACGCGAACGGCGCGCGTCGCACGCTGCAATCCTTCGCGGCCGACGTGGCCGGTGGCGCCTCGCGCATCACCGAGCGCGACGTCGTGCTCGCCTCGGGCGGCGCGCGCGGCGTGACGGCGACGACGCTGATCGCGCTCGCGCAGGCGACGCGCTGCAAGCTGGTGCTGGTCGGTCGCACCCCGCTCGTGAACGAGCCCGCGGCGCTCGCGAGCGCGCGCACGGACGCGGAGCTCAAGGCGGCCCTGCTCGCCGACGCGAAGGCGCGCGGCGAGCGCATCGTGCCGGCGGAGCTCGGCAAGCTCGCGGCGAACGTGCTCGCCACGCGCGAGGTGCGTCAGACCCTCGCGGCGATCGAAGCCGCAGGCGGGCAGGCTCGTTACGTCGCGGCGGACGTGCAGGACCGCGCGGCGCTCGACGCGGCGCTCGCGGACGTTCGCGCGAGCTGGGGCGCGATCAGCGCGATCGTCCACGGCGCGGGCGTGCTCGCGGATCGTTTCGTCGCGGACAAGACGATCGAGCAGTTCGATCGCGTCTTCGACGTGAAGGTGCGCGGTCTGCGCGCGCTGCTCGAAGCGACCGCGAACGACGACGTGCGCGTGGTGCTGACGTTCTCGTCGGTGGCCGGTCGTTGTGGCAACCGCGGCCAGTCCGATTACGCGATGGCGAACGAGACGCTGAACAAGGTCGCGGCGCAGCTCGCGCACGCGCGGGGGATCTTCGCGCGCAGCTTCGGCTGGGGTCCGTGGGAAGGCGGAATGGTCACGCCCGCGCTGGAGCAACACTTCCGTGCGATGGGTGTGCCGCTCATCCCGCTCGCGGTGGGCGCGAAGATGTTGGTCGACGAGCTCACGGACACGAGCGACAGCGTGGAGCTGGTGCTCGGCGGCGAGCCCAAGCCCGACGCGCTCGCGCCCACGAGCGGGCCGAAGGAGCGTCGCTTCGAGGTGGTGATCGATCGCGCGAGCTTCCCGATGATCGACGATCACCGCGTGAAGGGTCAGCCGGTGCTCCCGGCCGCGCTGGCGCTCGAGCTCTTCGCACGCGCGGCGAGCGCGACGCGTCCGGAGCTCGTGCTGACGAGCTGCGAGGAGCTTCGTGTGCTGCGCGGGGTGGTCCTCGAAGCCTACGAAGGCGCGGGGGACCGCTTCACGATCGAGTGCAAGCAGATCTCGAACGGCGACGGCGTGCGCCTCGCGCTCACGATGCTCGATGCGCAAGGACGTCCGCGCTACTCGGCGCAGGCGACCCTCGCGCGTCGCGCGGCCATCGCGGGCGTGGTGCCTTCGCTGCCGACGGGGCTCGCGCGTTTCGATCGTGTCGTCTACGACGGGGTCGCGCTCTTCCACGGCGAGGCATTCCGCGTGATCGAGGGCGTGCCCGAGGTCGGCGAGCGCGGCGCGAGCGCGACCTTGCTCGGCGGTCGCGACAAGGGCTTCGCCGATGCGGCGTGGGAGACGGATCCTGCGCTCATCGACGGCGCGCTCCAGCTCGCGTTGCTCTACACGACCTACGACGAAGGCGGCGCGGCGCTCCCGACCTCGATCGGCGCGGTGCATCGCCACGCGAGCGGGCTCGCGACCGGGCCGCTTCGCGCGGTGTTGGTCGGGCACGAGCGGCGCGGTGACAAGACGCGCAGCGACGTCGCGATCGTCGACGCCCGCGGGCGTGTGATCGTCGAGCTGCGCGACGTGGAGATGCACGTGCTGCCGGGCTCGCGCGAGCGCCGTCCGAGCCCCGCGGTCTGAGGTCCGGATGACGTCGTCGTCGTGGTCCCTCGGGCTCGGACGGGTCCGCCGCGTCGGTTGGGAAGCGTAGGAGACCGAAGCGCATGTCTTTCGAACCGATCGCGATCGTCGGTCGCTCGTGCCTCTTCCCGGGCGCGAGCGATCCCGCGGCGCTCTTCACACGCGTGCGCGAGCGCGCGGTGTGCCTCTCGGATGCGCCGACCGATCGCTGGCGGCTCGACGCGCGGCACGCGCTCGTGCGTTCGACCTCGGACACGACCGACACCCGCGACCGGGCGTGGCACGCACGCGGTGGCTACGTCCACGGCTTCTCCTTCGATTCGTCGGGCTACGCGCTGCCAGCCGACGCGCTCGCCTCGCTCGACCCGCTCGTGCACTGGGTGCTCCACACCGCGCGTCAGGCGCTGCGCGACGCTTCGCGTGCGGGCGATGCTCGTACGGGCCTCGTGTTGGGCAACCTCTCGCTTCCCTCGAGCGGGATGTCCGCCTACGCGGAGTCGGTCTGGCTCGGCGCGCTCGCGACGAAGCTCGGTGTCCGCGGCGAAGCACGCGACCGCTTCATGAGCGGCTTGCCGGCTCAGCTCGCGGCGCGCGCGCTCGGTCTCGGCCTCGGCGGCTTCTCGCTCGACGCGGCGTGTGCGTCGTCGCTCTACGCGATCGAAGCCGCGTGTCGTGCGCTCCAAGAGGGCCGCGCGGACCGGATGCTCGCCGGCGCGGTCAATCGCGCGGACGATCTCTTCCTCCACGTCGGCTTCACCGCGCTCGGCGCGCTCAGCCCGAGCGGTCGGAGCCGCCCGTTTCACGCGGAGGCCGACGGCCTCGTGCCCGCGGAGGGCTGCGGCTTCGTGGTGCTCGAACGCCTGGCCGACGCGCGACGGGAAGGGCGCCCGATCCTCGGCGTGATCCGCGGGGTCGGCCTCGCGAACGACGGGCGCGGTCGCGGCATCCTCGCGCCGAGCGAGCAAGGCCAAGCGCTCTCGATGCGGCGCGCGCTGGAGCAGAGCGGTCTCTCGCCGAGCGACGTGCGCTACGTCGAGTGTCACGCGACGGGAACCACGGTGGGCGACGCGACCGAGCTGCGCTCGATGGCGGCGGTGTATCCGCAGGCGATGCCGATCGGCTCGCTGAAGGCGAACCTCGGCCACGCGGTGACGGCGGCGGGCGTCGCGGGGCTCGTGAAGCTGGTCGAAGCGCTGCGGCACGGTGTGCTCCCTCCGACGCCGGTCGACGGTGGGAACGATCGCGCGAGCGCGGCGCTCGGCGATCGGTTCGAGGTGCTCGCGAACGAGCGCGCGTGGGACGGTCCACGTCGCGCCGCGCTGAGCGCGTTCGGCTTCGGAGGCAACGACGCGCACCTGATCGTCGAGGCTCCGGAAGAGTCGGAGTCGCGGGTGTTCGCGTTCGCGCCGGCACGTCGCGACGAG
>CALJLK010000373.1 GCA_937982655.1 uncultured Sandaracinus sp. | reverse complement strand
TCCAGTAGAGCAGGCTCGAGAGCGCGTTGAAGGCGCGCAGGTAGCGGGTGAGCTGCGGGCGGCGGAAGGTGGTGCCGCTTCCGCCCGCGCCCGTCATGTGGCGCGACGCCTCCGGGACGCAGCTCTGCCCACGGTCCGCGACGAGGCAGAACCACGTCGACTGCGTGTCGCGATCGGTGCCCGGACGATCGAGCGCGAGGCCGGCCGCGGGCGCGTCTCCGCCGTGGCAGTCGTTGCAGCGTCTCTCGAAGATCGGGAGCACGTCGCTCTCGAAGTCGATCGAGAGCCCGTCGCCGCTCACCTCCCGCGTCGCGATCGTTCCGTCGTCACCGCGGCCCGCGAGCAGCGGGACCGATCCCATGCCGAGCTCCGGGATCGCGTACTCGTCGGTCGCGGCGAACGATTCCTCGAAGACGATGCGCGTCGCGCGCGAATGCACGTGACAACCGCCGCAGGTCTTCTGCTCGCCTGGACGCAAGCTCTGCCAGGTCTGGTCGGTGTTCAACGTCCGACCGTCGCAGTCGATGCCTTGCATCAAATACGGAACGTTGGCGGGCATTCGCACGAGGAAGCTCGTGTCGGGATGGTCGCTCGGGTCCATTCGCGCCGAGCCGTCCGGGAGGCGATGGCGCACGGGAATCTCGCCGAGGATGCGCACGCGCTCGCCTGCGACGTTCGCGAGCTCCTGGTAGGTGTTGCGGCTCCGGTTCGGCATCACGCCGAGGATGCGCACCCCACAGAGGTCGTCGTCCGTGTAGTCGATGGTGTCGGTGCCCTGGTTGTGGAACTGGTGCTCGCCCTGGAAGAGGATGCCGCCGTGCGGGTGGGTCTCCCGGTCGAGGATCGAGGCCGCCCCGAGGAGCCCGAAGGGCGTGCCGACCTCGAGGGCGGAGTGCGATGCGCGTACGTCCGCCGGATCGATCGTCGCCGGTCGCTCGACGCCGTGGATCTCCGCGTAGGGCACGAGCGCGCGCGCCTGGATCTCGTGCCACTCGCGCGAGTCCACCACGAGCTCGAGATCGCTCGGGTGCATCGAGGGAAACGTCGTCACACGGTAGAGCCCCGCGTCGCAGCCGGGGGTGTCCATCTCCAGCGAGGTGATCACGTTCATCGCGGTCCCGGATCCCGAGCCGCTGGTGAGCGGCGGCACCTCGCGACCGAGCGCGGTGAAGACGCCGTTGCCGGAGACGGTGCTGCACGCGCCCTTGCCCCAGGTCACGAGCAAGCCACCGTCCGGCAGCGCGCTCGGATGACCGACCTTGCCCGCGAAGGGCAGCGGGTCGGCATAGGTGGGCACCGTGAGCGGCGGCTCCCGCATCGGCGAGGCCATGTTGTCGCTGCTGGTCGCCCAGCGGGTGAGCCGCTGCACGTCGCGGGGCGCGTAGAGGTCGCCCCGCGCCATGATCTCGTCCGGCCCGAATCCTTCTTGGCCGTCTGGCTCCGGCATCACGCCGACCACGACGCCGAGCCCATTGTTGTTTCCGCGGTAGTAGTCGGTGAACCACACACGACCGTCGGAGGTCTGGGTGAGAAAGTGGGCCGCTTTGTGATCGACACCCGTGCTCGTGAGCGGCGTGTGATCGCCTGCGTGCTGTCCGTAGAAGGCGAACGGAAGCGCGCCGTCCGGATGCTGGGTGTAGAGGTGGAAGAGGTTCCCGATCGTGGTGAATCCGCCCGGAGAGCCGTTGGTGTGTCGGAACGGGAGACCACCGAAGATCTGCCAGCTCGTGAGCGCGAGGCGCCCGTCGCGCAGCACGATCGGGTGTTGCTCCTGCGCGAGCGAGTGGTGGCTCGAGAGATCGACGTTCCGACCGTCGAGATCCATCGCGTACATCCGCGAGCCGCGGCCGGAGCTGTTGGTCCCGAACACGAGCGTGGTGGTGTTGCCGTCGCGCGACGACGTGAACGCGAGGCGACCGTTCGGAAGGAACGCGGGGCCCGCGTCGAAGGTCTCGGGCTCGTGCGGCAACGCGCGCACCTCACCGGTCGCGACGTCGACGAGGTGGAGCTGCGCCTCGGTGGCGGCGAGGGTGCGGTTCGGGAGTGGCAGGCGCATCGCGGGCCCCGGCGCGGCGCGTGGATCGATCACTTGGGGATGCACTGGCTCGCTGCCGACCGAGAGCGGCCCGCGGAACACCGTGAACGCGACCGTCGCGCCGTCGAACGAGACGGCGGGATCCATCGCGGCGCACGAGGCTTCGTCGGTGGAGGTCGACGAGCAGTCGTAGAGCACACGTTCGGTGCCGTCCGCCGCGCGGTGCATCAGATCGCAGGGTGCGTTGAAGCCGCTGAAGAAGTGCGTGACGTCGGGGAGCACGTCGTAGACGTCGAGCCCCCGCATCGTGCGCGTCACGGCGCGTGTGGTGCCGTCGATCGTCACGTCGAGCGTGAGGTCGACCGTGACGTCGGTGCGCGCGCAGCGGACGTAGACGAGCGGCGTCGACTGTGCGGCGGCGGTGCCGACGCAGAGCGCAGTGGTCGCGAAGAACGATGCGAGCGCGAGGGGGACTGGACGCATCGTGAGAGAGTCGACGAGCGCGACGACTCGAGCGATTTCGAAGCGTGCGCGTCGCGATGTTCGTGAGCGTTCAGCGCGGAACCGGCGGCGCGTCGAGGCTCAGCGGCGCTCCCTCGGCCGACACGAACGCGCCTGCGACTCCGCCCGCGCGCGCGTGACCTTCGAAGTCGAGCTCGGCGCCCTCGGGGAGCGCGTCGCCCACCTCGATCGCGAGCGCGCTCGGATCGGTCGGGTGCAGATCGAGCGCGCCCGACGCCGCGTGCGGAGCGCGAAAGCGCGACGACGCTTCTTCGTAGGTGCCCACCACGTTCTCTTCCGCGTCGTCGGCCGCGAGCGCGGTACCGGCGAAGATCGCGTTGTAGCGCGCGCGCTGTCGGAACCCTTCCGCGCCGCCGCGGATCGACACCCCGCGTCCGGTCGCGATCACCGTGTTGAAGAGCAGGTCGACCTCGCGCGGCACGTCGTTGTGGGGCTGGATCGAGATCGCGCCGCCGCTCGGGTTCACGAAGGCGTTGGCGAAGATCACGAGGTTGCCCTCGGCCTGGAGCAGGTTCTCGGTCGCGTTGTCGAAGAAGAGGTTCGCGTAGACTAGGTAGCGATCGTCGACTCCGTCGCCGCTCGTCGGAAGATGCCCGAAGAGCACGTTCGGCCGCGCGTTCCCGCCCGTCGACGCGTTGCGCGTCTTCGAGAAGACGTTGTGCCGCACGATCGTGTCGCCGGTCGGCATGCCGGCGGGGCGCGCGTTCTGGTGTTTGATCTGCATCGCGTAGCCGATCGGATCGAGCACGGTGTTGTACTCGATCAGCCCACGCACGAAGGGCTGCGCGCCGTCGGAGTTGCCGAGGTAGAGCCCGGTGCCCGCGCCTTCGATGCGGTTGCCGCGGATCACCCAATCGGACGCGGGGCTCTTCGTCGAGATGCCCACGATCTGCTGATCGCCGCCGAGCCCGACCATTCGTAGCCCCTCGATCACCACGTGATGCGTCGGCTGCTCGGTGCCGCCCTGCGAGGCCACGCCGAAGCCCGCCATGCCGAGCCCGTCGACGTCGAGGTTGCGGATCTTCAGCCAGCTCGCGCCGTGGATCGCGATGACGTTGAACGCGTTGCTGCCGAGGAAGCGTGGCCGCGCGCTGGGATCGAGCGCCTCGACCACCACACAGCGTCCTTCTTCGCCCGAGCGACGCATCGGCAGACCACGCGCGTAGTCGCCCGCGCGAAGGCGCAGCACGTCGCCCGGTTCGAGCGTGTCGAGGACGGCGCGGTAGTCGTCGGGACCGGCTTCGAGGGTGCGCCCACCGCCTTCGCAGTCCTCCCAGGGAAGCGGGGCCCACGTGCGCGAGGGCGGCGCGCCCGCGTCGTCCGAGGTCGAGGCGTCGCGGTCTTCCACTCCCGCGTCGACCGACACGTCCGCGTCCACGCCCCCGGAGTCGCGACGCGTGGGGAGGCCGCCGTCTTCCGTCGGGTCACCGCCCGATCCTCCACACGCGACGAGCAGCACACCGAGCACACCGAACGCACGAACGAGCATGCGACGAGCCTCGCGCATCGGTGCGCGTCGCACGATTTCGAAGCGTGCGCGCGCACCCGGTTCGCTGCGGAGCTCGACGTGCTCAGCGCGGGCGATAGAGCGTGATCGTCGCGCGATCGGTCGCGGCGCGCGTGGCGAACCAGATCACGCCGTGGTCGGGGAGGGTGGCCGCGATCGTGCGCGAGAGGCCGGCTTCGAAGGGACTGCGCGACTCGAGCGACCACGCATCCGCGACGGGATCGTAGCGGTGCAGCTCGCCGGAGGGCGCGAAGAGCACGAGGAAGTCGCCGTCGTCCGGATCGGTGAGCGCCCAGCCTCCGCTCGCGCCGCCCGCCACCGTGCGGATCACGTCGGGCGCGTCGGCCACGCGGCGCGTCTCGCCGCTCGCCTCGCGGAGGTACACCTCACGCCGCTCGTCGCCGCCGCCGTAGAGCAACACGTCGTGGATCGGCGAGTGCTCTCCGAAGGTGTGCAGCGCGGAGTGGAACGCGCTCGTGGCTTCGAGGGTGGTCGAGCCGTCGTCGGGATCGATCACGAAGAGCCGTGAGTCGTTCTCGCCGCGCCCCGCGACGACACCGACTCCGGGCACGAAGGTCGCGAAGTCGCGCAGGTACGCGTTGCGGATCGCGAGCTCGTGGCGCGACCAGGTCTCGGTCGCGAGCGCGAAGGTCCAGAGCTCCGCGCCGCGGTAGTAGAAGACCCGCCGACTCTCGGGATCGAACGCGGTCTTGTCGTAGCCGTGGTTCGTGTAGCCCCACACGCTGCCTTCGAAGTCGAGCCACTCCGGCAGCGGGCCGCGAATCCACTCGCTGGTGCGCGTGCAGTAGATGCTGAACGCGGGGATCGTGAGGTGACCTCCGCCGTAGTGCATCACGCAGCCCGAGGTCGGGTCGTAGACCGCGCTGTCGCCCCACGTCAGATCGTGGCCGCCGTCGCGGTTGTCGAAGTAGCCCGCGGCTGCCGTGGTCTCGTAGCGAACCCACTCGCCCGGCGCGATGCCGGCTGCGACCTCCGCGAAGGTGCTCTCGCCGTCCACCACCACCGGCCGCGCGTCGCTCGGCGGCAAGATCGTGGAGGCGTCGCTCCGCGCACCACCGTCGTCGGAGCCCGCGTCGCCCGTCGCGCCCGCGTCGTCGTTCGGCGTGGTGGCGTCCTCGACGATCGCGCCATCGAACGAGGCGTCGCGTTCGGAGCCTGCGTCGAGATCCGTCGCCTTCGTGCCGGAGCACGCGGTCGTGATGGCGAGCGCGCACGTCAGCAGCGTCGTTCTCATCGCCGCCTCCGCCACGCGAGCACGAGCATCGCGAAGAAGGGCACGAGGCTCCGCGCGTCGGCCGACACCGCGCGGCAGCCACAGCCGCCGTCGCCGTCGTCCGTCGTGCCTCCACCGCCGTCCACGCGCGCCCCCGCGTCGCGCGCCACGCCCGCATCGCCGGGGGGAACGCTCGCGTCGCCTGGCATCGTCCCCGCATCCGGATCGGCCACGCCCGCGTCGGTGCCCGGCATCGGCGTGCTCGTCGGGGTCTTGAAGCCTTCCGCGATGGCCCAGTCGGGCGCTTCCCCCGCGAGCGCGTACGCGCCCACGTCCGCGACCCCTCCGCGCGCGACTCCGTCGAAGTCGTCGCTCGGCACGTGCGCGGCGTCGCCGGCGCCCGCGAGCGCGCCGTCCGCGCGCGGGAAGAGGTTCATCGGCGGCGCGCCCCCGAGGCTCGCCATCACGAGGTCGGTCGCGATGGAGCCTGCGCTCACGCCCGGGCCGCTGCCGTTGCCGACGTTCCCCACGCTCACGAGCATGGAGGTGTCTCCGTTCGTGAAGAGCGAGGTACCGCCGCCCGTGTAGAGCGCGTTGTTCGCGACCACCACCGAGCCCGTCGCGCCGCGCAGCGCGATCGGGTTGCCCGCGTTGAGGATCGTGTTGTGCACGACGACGAGGTTCGACGGCGTGCCCGCCTGATGCGGCTGCATCGCGATGCCCGCGCCCACCGCGCCGAGGATCAGGTTGTTGCGGATCGTCGCGTCCGCTGCGGACTGGATCGCGTGATCCCCGCAGCCCCACATCACGTTGCGCTCGATCACGTTCGGGCCACCGTTGCCCGCCGTGGCGTACGTGAGGATGCAGGGGTAGTTCGTGTCGTGAATCACGTTGTCGCGGACCACGTTCCCGAAGCTTCCTTCTTTGATCTCGATGCCATCACCTTGGCTCACCGTCGATTGATTCGTGTGGTGGATGTAGTTGCCCTCGATGAGCGCGTTCGCGAGCTGGCAGCCGTTCGAGTTGCAGCCGAGGTACATGCCTTCGCCGGTGCCGTTCGTATGGTGGATCTCGTTGCGGAGGATGCGCATGCCTTCGTAGCGTTGGCCGCCGTCGTTCATGCGCAGCGCGACGTCGCCGGTGTCGAAGATCTCGCAGCCCTCGATCGTCACGAAGCGACCGCTCTCGAAGCGCAAGCCCGCCGAGCCACCCGAGAACGCGAGCCCGCGGATCACCACGTGCTCGGCGCGGATGTCCCAGATGTTCTGGCTCGCGTTCGGGCGATGGAAGTGTGGGCGCGCTCCGTCGGCCGCGCGGATCACGATCGGCATCGCCTCCGTACCCGCGAGGTCGAACGAGAAGCGGGAGCCGTCCAGCGTGTACGTGCCGTCGTCGAGGACGAGCTCGTCGCCCGGTTCGAGCGTGTTGATGAGGCTCTCGACGTCGTCGCCGGGCCCGGCGGTGAAGGTCTCCGCGAGGGCGGGAGAGGCGAACGCGAGGAGCGAGAGGAGCACGAAGGCGCGGCGCATCCGAGGAGGCTCCCAGAGCCACCGTCCGACCACCATTTCGAAACGCGCGCGCCGCGGTGTGTCGTTCAAGTATCCGAAAAGACTCGACTATGCGCGACGGATTCAGGGCCCCGCGGTCAACGCGAACACCGGCGGAAAGACCTCGTTCTCGATCGGCGGCGCCTGTCGCTCGATCGTCGCGACCGCCACCGCGCCGGCCACCAGGCCCGCCACGACCACGCCGGTCACGACCCAGAACCAAGGCCGCCGCAGCACGGACCGTTCGGGTGGGTCCAGGGTCAGCGCGATCCTTCGTCCGGCGGGGACCTCGACCTCCGTGGTGCGCTCGCCGTGATCGCCGCGCACGACGACCTCGTACCGCCCGGGCGCCAGCTCCGCGCGCAGCGGCGCCGCCCCTTCTCCGTGTCCCGCGATCACGAAGTACGTGTCGGGCTCGTTGCTGCGCAACACGAGCGTGCTCGGCCGCTCGTCCACGCTGGGTCGAAGCACGATGGCCACCTCGACCGCGCCTCCCGGCACCGCGGTGAAGCGCCGCTCGACGCTCTCGTGATCGAGCGCGCTCACCACGATCGTGTGCTCGCCCGGATCGACCCGCAGCACGTGGTCGCCGGGCGCGTTCGCGATGGACGTCGCGTCCAGCCGCGCCTCGACCACGTCGGGTCCCTCGATCGTCAGCCGCAGCTCGCCGATCGTCGCACGCACCTCGACCAGGAGCGCCTCCACCGCCGACCGATCACGCGCGCGAAGGGTGCCGAGGTCGCCGTCGATCAAACGCTGATACAGACGCTCGGCTGCGAGCGCTTCTCCGAGCCCGCGCAGCGCGAGCGCCCAGTTGAACGCGGTCGGAAGTCGAGGCTCGAGCTCGAACGAACGCTCGAACGCAGTCGCGGCGTCGCGGAAGCGCCCCGCGTCGAGCGCCTCCATCCCGGCGTCGAAGCGCTCGCGTGCCTCGGGGGCTTGGGCCTCCGCCGTCGCGCCGAAGAGCGCGAGCGGCGCGACGAACGGTGCGACGAACGACGCGACGAAGGACGCGAGGACGAGCGCGCGAAGACCGAGGAACCGCCGCGCGAGCCGTGCCTGGAGCGTCTCCGCCCGTCCGCCGCGCGACGCGCCTCGAGCGACCTCCCGCCTGGCGACGCGCCCGCTCACTCTTCCACCTCGCACGTCGGCGCCCAGACTCCTTCGACGCATCGCTGCACTTCGCCATCTTCGCACGCCCGATCGACCTCGCAGAGCCCATACGCGACGCAGCGGGGCGTCGCGCAGCCGGGCTCCGTGCACGCGCAGGTGAATCCGTCCGGGCAGCTCGCGTCCTCGCAAGCTGCGTCGAGGCGCACCGTCGGTGTCGGCACCTGCCCCGACTCGAACGCGAGCGTCACGTCGCGCCGCACGCGCACGTCCGTCGGTCCCGCGCGTAGCGAGAAGCGCAACGACACTTCGTCGGCGCCCGAGCGCGGCACCACGCGCAGCCCGGTCGGAAGCGCGATGCCGGTCGTCCCGCCCACGAGCTGCTCGTCGCGGTAGATCTGCGTGCCCTCCGCGTCGTACGCGCTGACCTCGAGCACCCGCTCGCGCGGCAGCAGCGCCTCGTCGACGTCGATCGTCACGTGCACCTCGGTGGGCGCCGCGCACGCGTACAGCAGCGCGCAGATCGACACGCCCAGCGACCCTCGAAGCCGCCCGCGAGTGCGTGTGTCGTGAGTATCCCGCGTGTTGCTCACGGTGCCCCTCGCGTGCCCAAGACCCAAGAGCCGTCGCAACGACTGTCCGGCTCGAGCGCGCCCACGCTCGGTGCGCCGCCGCGCGTCCCTCCGCAGAAGTCGCGTTCGATCGTCGCGTCGCTCGATCCGATCGTGTCGCGCGGTCGAAGATCGGAGCCGGAATCGACGAAGCTCGAGAGTGGCGCCTCGAAGACGTCGCCCCGCGACATGTGCGTCGAGTCGGTCGCGACGGAGGCCGCGCCGGTGAAGAGCGTGCCGACCGTCGTCGCGCGCGAGCTCGCTTGCACCCGCAGCGCGCCGAGCACCGTCTCGTGCTCGAGCCGACAGTCCGCGCAGCCGTGCAGCAGAATGCCGTTGCCACCCTCGCAGCCACGCACGACGTCGTTGCGGAACACCGCGCGCGTGTGCTCGGGCGGCGATGCGACCACCCCGACCGCGAGGCCTACGCGCCCGCCGCCGCCCTCGACCGCGTCGCGGCACCACACGAGGTTGCCTTCGAAGGTGCCGTCCTCGCCGCCGTCCACGAAGTACGCCGCGTACGCGGTCGCGGTCGCGTGAACGATGTCGCGGATCACGTTGCCGCGCACGATCCAGCGCGACACCCCGGACATGCGCAGCCCGGTGATGCGGTTGCTCGCGTCGCGCGGGCGCGTGAGGAAGACCTCGTTGTGCTCGAAGAGCCCGTCGTCGGGTGGCGTGCCGTCGCGATCGCGGTTGGCGTGCAGCGCTTGGTTGAAGTCCCACATTCGGTTGTCACGGATCACCACGTTCGTCCCGTCGCCCGTGACGTGGAACGCGTGCTCGCACGCGTCATCGGTCGCGCAGGCTCCTTCGATGTCGAGCCCCTCGATCACCCACCACGGATGGCGCACGAGGAAGACCTCCGCGGTCCCGGTGCCCACGTAGCGCAAGAGCACGGTACCCGGCTCGCGTGCGCGCACCACGATCGGCGCTCCCTCCGCGCCGCCCACCCGCGACACCAGGTTCGCGGTGACGTCGTAGGTGCCGGGCTCGATCACGATCGCGTCGCCCGCACGCGCGTTCGTGACGGCGCCCGCGAGCTCGTCTGCCGTTCGCACCTCGACGGTGCGGAGCGTGGGATCACGACCGCTCGGCGGCACGAAGGGGATCGGCGCGCAGCGACCGTCGACGCAGGTCTCTCCCTCGCCGCACATGCGGTGGAAGAGGATGCAGTCGTCGGAGAACACGAGCCGATGGCGTTGTCGGCCGCGCTCACCGGGGCGCGGGAAGCTCGAGCGAAACGAGCGTTCGTTGAAGACCTCGAGCGATCCGTCGCTCGCAGTGCGGAGCACGCGACCGCGCACGGTGAAGGTGCGCTCCCAGTCGCCGTCGCGCGGTCGGATCGGGAGCTCCGGGGTCGGGAACGCGAGCGACGCCCCGAGCTCGAGGCGTCGTTCGTCCGCGATCGCGCCCTCGTCGTCGAAGACCGTGTACTCGAGCGCGAGCGCCTGCGCGGCCGTCTCCGACTCGGCGTCGAACGCCACGAGGAACTCGCTCTCGTAGACGAGCGTGCAGGCCATCGCGCCGGCGACGCACGCGGCGATCGCGAGCGGCCAGCGCGAGCGGATCGGTGAGCGACGTCGGGGCACGGGGGAGTCGGACGATCGCACACGCGGATCGCGATCGAAAGCTTGCGTGGAAGGGGCGAAGACGGCGCCTGGTAGATCGCGCGCGGCGAGCGCGACATTACGGAGCGTGCGCGCGATCGGGAGTCGGCGTTCGCACGTCACGACGCGTCGTGCAGCACGGCGCATCGGCGTGCGAAGCCGCGAGCCCGTCTTCGGGATCGAGCACGTGATCGAGGCCTTCTCTCACGTCGACGCGTGTCGCTGCGTCGGCTCGTGGAAGGTCGTGTCCTCCACGCGGTAGACGACCGCGTTGCCATCGCGCTCGCGGCCACAGAGCCCCTCACGCACGAGGGCCTCGAGCGCTTGCTGCGCGCTCCGGAGCGACACGTCGAGCGCTTCGGCGATCGCGCGCGCAGAGGCTCGTCCTCCGAGCGCGACGTGTTGGAGCGCGCGATCTTCGGTGCCCACCGCGCAGCGAGGATCCGGAAGCGCGACGGGCGCGCGCGCGATCAGACGCACGATGCCGTCGCCGCGCTCGAGCGATCCGAGCTCCGCGATCCGCTGCCGCGCGCGGTGCACGGTCACGCCGAAAGGGCCGCCGTGGAGCGCGACGTCGTAGGCGAAGCCGTAGCTCGCCGAAAAGAGCGTGTCCTCGTCGATGCCGCTCGGACCGGCCAGCGCGCACGCGGCCAACAAGGTGTCGGCGCGCCCGCGGTGTCGTTGGCTCTGCGGCAGGATCACCACGCCCTCTTCGAGCAGCCGCGGCAACGCGAGCGAAAGCACGCGCGTCGGGGGGCTCGTGCGGCCCGCGATCACCCAGGCCGCCGCGCCGCCCGCTTCGACCGCCGCGATGCCGTGCAGCCCCCGCGGCACGGTGTGGGCGCGCCCTTCTCGAAACGCGCGGACCGCGTCCTCGTCCGCGCCGGCCTCCACCGATCCGTCGACCAGCGCGCGCAGCGTGCGGAGGTCGTCTCGCACGAGCCGCGGCGCGCCGACGGAGTCACCCCGCAGCGCGCGCTCGATCGCGTCGCGCGCGGTCTCGCCTTCGCCCTCGACCAGCGAAGCGCCCGCGCGCCCGAACGCGAGCGTGAGCTCCCACGCCATCCAGCGCCGCCACGACGCCGGCGCGTAGCGTCGCAGTGTCGCGAGGATGTGCGTCGCGAGGTGCGGTCGCCCGGCGAGCCGCCGCACGCGCGCGAGCACGAGGTTCGCGAGGAACGCACACTCCGGCAGCTCCTCGGTCGCGGCCATGCGGACTCCACGACGCGCGAGGGCCTCTGCGCGCGCGGGATCCGTCGGCGGCTGACCCCGCCGACTCGGTCGACCCGTGCTCGCGCAGGCGAGCGCTTCGAGCGCGGTCAGCTCCACCACCGCCGCGGATCGCCCCGCATCGCGTGCGTCGCGCCGCAACGTCTCGAAGTCGAGCTCGACCGCGTCGCCCTCCGCGATCGTGCACCACGCGCGCAGCACACCCGCGCCGTCCTCCGCGTGCGCGAGCAGCGGCCGCGCACGTTCGGGTGCGAGCCGCGCCAGGTGCTCGCGTACCACCTGCGCCGCGTCCTCGGGTCGCAGCGCCTTCGGGTCGTACGTGAGCTCCTCGTCGGGGCTCGTGCCGAGCGCATGCGCGAGCGCGAGGCAGAACGCGCGATCGTGCGGATCCGTCGTCGTCGCGGCGACGAGCAACGGAGCCGGGTCACCCGAGGCACGGGCCGTCGCGACGAGCTCCGGAAGAAACACCGTCGCGGAGCCTACCAGCTCACGTCTCTTCGCTCACGCGCGGCGCGCAGGGATATGCTCGCACGCGTGTCGTCCGCGCCTCGCTACCGCACGCTCTTCACGCTCGCGCGCGGCGGCATGGGGCGCATCGACGTCGCGCAGCGCCGTGAAGGTCTCGAAGGCGCGACCTTCGAGCGCTTGGTCGCGATCAAGCGTCTGCACGAGGCGTTCGCGCACGACGAAGAGCTGGTGGGCATGCTCGTCGACGAAGCGCGCATCGCCGGCACCATCCGCCACGCCAACGTGGTGAGCGTGCTCGACGTCGGTCGCGACGACGAAGGTCCCTTCCTCGTGATGGACCTCGTCGAGGGCCTCTCTCTCCAGCAGCTCACGCGCGCGTTCGCCTCCGAAGGCCTGCTCCCGCTGCAGATCTCGCTCCGCATCCTCCGTCAGGTCGCCGCGGGCCTGCACGCGGCGCACGAGAGCCGCGACGCGCGTGGCGAAGCGCTCGGCGTCGTGCACCGCGACGTCTCGCCGCAGAACGTGCTCGTCGGTTTCGACGGCGTGGTGCGTTTGACGGACTTCGGCATCGCGAAGGCGATCGGCGCGAGCTCCGCGACCTCCGCGGGTGTGGTGAAGGGCAAGCTCCGCTACATGGCGCCCGAGCAACTCGCGTTCGGCGCGATCGATCGGCGCACGGATCTCTATGCGCTCGGTGTGCTCGCGTTCGAGCTCTTCACCGGTCACCACCCCTTCGAGGGAAGCCCCGAGGACGTCGCGCGCGCCACGCTGTCCGGTGTCACGCCCGATCTCGGCGACGAGTGCCCCGAGCTACCGAGCGCGCTGGTGGAGCTGCTCTTTCGTCTGCTCGCGCGCGACGTCGGCCTCCGACCGAACGACGCGGCGGAGGTCGGTCGCGTGCTCGACGAGGTGCTCGCGGAGCTCGTCGCCGAGGAGGGCCCGCTCGATCTCGCGCAGCTCGTCGAGACCCGCTTCTCCGCCGAGCGCGCGCAGCTTCGCGCACGCATTCGCGATGCCCTCGACGCACCTCCTGCCGCGACGACGCCCGCGACGCCGATCGAAGCGAGCCCCGCGACGCGGGTGGAGGTCGTGCGCCACGAACGAAGTGATGATGATGGGCACGGGTCGAGGCCTCGACGTGCGTTCGCGTTCGGCGTCGTGCTCGTGGTGCTCTCGCTCGCGGCCGTCGGCTGGCTCGTGTCCACGCGCACGACGTCGGACGCCTCGACGAGCGCGGCCTCGGCACGACCGGACGACGTCTCCACGACGGTGTCGGCGACGTCGTCTCCAACGTCGCCGCCCGCATCGCCGCCCGCATCGCCGCCCGCATCGCCCGAACCGACGTCGGAGCCGCTGCGCGAGCCTTCCGAGCCCACGCCATCGGTCGACCCGATCGAACGAAGCGAACCCGTCGAACGAAACGAACGCCCCGAGGGCGTGGCCCCTCGGCGTCGACCTTCCGCTCCGGCACGCGTCGGCGCGTGGAGCTGGGAGCACGAGTCACGCTGAGCGCCTCGCTGCGGGTACGCCACGCTCGCGACGTGCACGCCCTACGGCCCTCCTCGCGCCTTCGGCCTCGCGTGCTATCTCGCGCGACGCTCGCGCTGCGGGCGAGACACCGCCGTGACCGACCTCG
Organism: uncultured Sandaracinus sp.; assembly: GCA_937982655.1. Lineage (GTDB taxonomy): Bacteria > Myxococcota_A > Polyangia > Polyangiales > Houyiibacteriaceae > JACKEH01. Next base: position 4,190 of record CALJLK010000373.1, on the reverse strand, counting down.
AAGAAGAAGACGACGACACGCTCGACGCGGGTGGGGCGATGCTCCCCACCGAAGCCGAGCTCGAAGAAGCCACCGCGTTGCTCGAGCGCATCGTGGAGAACCGTGGCCTGCTCGTGGCGGCTCCCGAGCCACTGCGGCGCCGCTTCTTGATCGCGGCGGGCCGCGTGTCGCGACCGACGGCGGACGAAGCGCGCAAGCTCCACCGCGCTTTCCGCCGCGTCAAGCGCGACCAAAAGCGCCAGAAGCGCGAGGCGCTGCTCGAGTCGACCGGCATCCGCGAGAAGCGCCGCGACGAGGTCTTCGTCACGCCGATCCTCCCGAGCATCGACGGCGGCGTGGCGCGGCTCGCATCCGCGGGTTCCGAGATCGACGAGGGGAACGTCGAGGTGACGGATTCTCCGCGCCCCTTCGTCGTGCCGGGCCCGCCCGAGGGCTGGGTCGCGCCGGAGCTCGACGAGCCGCGCACCTGCTACGTCTGCAAGGTCGGCTTCACGAAGCTACATTTCTTCTACGACCAGATGTGCGACGAATGCGCCGCGCTCAACTGGGAGAAACGCCATCAAGTCGCCGATCTCCGCGGTCGGGTCGCGCTCTTGACCGGAGGTCGCGTCAAGATCGGATACCAAGCCGGCATCCTCCTGCTCCGCGCGGGCGCGCGTCTGATCGTCACCACACGTTTCCCGCGGGACGCCGCGCGACGCTACGCCGCCGAGCCCGACTTCGAGGACTGGCGCGACCGCCTGCACGTCCTCGGCATGGACCTGCGCCACACCCCGAGCGTCGAGGTCTTCGCCAAGGAGGTCGAGCGACGCTTCGAGCGCCTCGACTTCGTCGTGCACAACGCGTGTCAGACGGTCCGTCGCCCGAGCGGCTGGTACAAACACCTGCTCCCGCTCGAAGAGACGCCGCTTCAAGCGCTCCCCGCCGAGCTTCGCCCGCTGGTCGAGGATCACGAAGCGTTCAAGAGCGCGCTCGTCGCGGCGAAGGTCGACGAGCTCCCCGCGGATCCGCGCGCGGTCGGCCTCCACCTCGCGCCCCAGCTCACGCAGCTCCCGCTCCTGGCCGAAGATCTGGACGCGGGCGCCGAGCTCTTCCCGGAAGGGATGCTCGACCAGGATCAACAACAGATCGATCTCCGCGATCGAAACAGTTGGCGCTTCGCCCTCGCGGAGGTGCCCACCCTGGAGCTCCTCGAGGTCTTCCTCGTCAACGCCATCGCGCCCTTCGTGCTCAACGCGCGGCTCAAGCCGCTGATGCTGAAGCAGCGCACCTTCGACAAACACATCGTCAACGTCTCGGCGATGGAGGGCCAGTTCTACCGGGCGCACAAGACGGACAAGCACCCGCACACGAACATGGCCAAGGCCGCGCTCAACATGATGACCCGCACGTCTGCGCAGGATTACGCGAAGGACGGCATCTTCATGAACGCGGTCGACACCGGCTGGGTCACCGACGAGGACCCGGTCGAGATCGCCAAGCGGAAGAAGAACGTCCACGCGTTCTCGCCGCCGCTCGACATCGTCGACGGCGCGGCGCGCATCCTCGATCCGATCTTCCACGGCCTGCTCACCGGCGAGCACGCCTGGGGCAAGTTCCTCAAGGACTACCGCCCCACCCGTTGGTGAGGAGCGCGCGCTGGTGAGAGGAGTAAGGCCGCGTCGCTTGCAGCGACGTCGGGCTCGCCCCAGGCTCCGGCGCCCATGCCCGACCCCAAGCTCCCGCCGTACGACAGCCTCCTGCTCGTCTCGTTCGGAGGCCCCGAGAAGCGGGAGGACGTCATGCCGTTCCTCGAGAACGTCGTGCGCGGTAAGCCGGTCCCGAAGGAGCGCCTGCTCGAGGTCGCCGAGCACTACTACGACCTCGGCGGCAAGAGCCCCATCAACGATCAGTGCCGCGCGTTGCTCGCCGCGCTGCGTGCGGAGCTCGACGCACACGACATCACGCTGCCGATCTACTGGGGCAATCGGAACTGGTCGCCGTTGCTCACGGACACCCTTGCGGAGATGACGCGCAAGGGGCACCGGCGCACGCTCGCGATCATGACCTCGGCCTTCAGCAGCTACTCCGGCTGCCGGCAGTACCGCGAGAACGTCGAGGCCGCGCGCGCGGCGGCAGGCGACGACGCCCCCGAGGTCGACAAGGTCCGCGTCTTTTACAACCACCCGCTCTTCGTCGAGGTGATGGCGGAGCGGTTGAAGGAAGCGCTCGCGAAGCTCCCGCCGGCCCACCGCGACGGAGCGCGCGTCGCCTTCACCGCGCACTCGATCCCGCTCGCGATGGCCGAGCACTGCAAGTACGAGGCGCAGCTCGAAGAGGCGTGTCGCCTGGTCGCCGAAGCCACCGGCCGCACGAAGTGGCAGCTCGTCTACCAGTCGCGCAGCGGTCCGCCGCAGGTGCCGTGGCTCGGGCCCGACGTGGTCGAGCACGCGAAGGCCATCGCGACGATCGGCGTGACGGATCTCGTGGTCGTGCCGATCGGGTTCGTCAGCGATCACATGGAGGTCGTGTACGACCTCGACCACGAGCTGCGCGCGGCGTGCGACGAGCTCGGCATCACGATGGTCCGCGCGCAGACCGCGGGCACGCATCCCAAGCTCGTCGCGATGCTGCGCGAGCTGATCGAGGAGCGCCTCGGTCGCGTAGAGCGCCGTCGCGCGCTCGGCAAGGACGGTCCGAGCCACGACGTCTGCCCGGTCGACTGCTGCCTCTACCCGATCGCGCGCCAGAAGCCGCCGAGCGGCGAGACGAAGGTCGCGAGCAAACCCTGAACGAGACGCATCGCGGGGCGCGTTCGTGACGGGTCTTGCGCGCCCCGCGGGGAACGTACTCACTTGGCGTCGTGCGCACGTCTCGGATGCGTGCTCCGGAGGAACGATGTCGGCTCAGCCGTCGAACGCGTCGAACGCCAAGGAGCTCGTCTGCGAGCTCTGCCGTCTCTTCTATCGACAGGGCTGGGTCTCCGGCACCGGTGGCGGCATCTCGATTCGTGAGGGCGACCGCATCGTCATGGCGCCGAGCGGTGTCCAGAAGGAGCGCCTGCAGCCGGACGATCTCTTCGAGCTCGACGGTGCCGGTCAGATCCTGAAGGCGCCTGCGGGCGACGCCAAGCTCAGCGCCTGCGCGCCGCTCTTCCTCCACGCCTTCGAGCTGCGCGACGCCGGCGCGGTGATCCACAGCCACTCGATGAACGCGATGCTCGCGACGCTCGTGTTCGGCGACGAGCTTCGCGTCACGCACCTCGAGATGATGAAGGGCATCCGCGGCATCGGTTTCCACGACGAGCTCGTGGTGCCGATCCTCGAGAACACCGCGCACGAGTGTGACCTCGCCGACGCGATGGCCGACGCGATGCGTCGTCACCCGAAGACGTTCGCGGTGCTCGTGCGGCGCCACGGCGTGTACGTCTGGGGCCGCGACTGGGTCGAAGCGAAGACCCACGCCGAATGTTACGACTACCTCTTCGAAGCCGCGGTGAAGATGAAGCAGCTCGGCTTCGATCCGTCCTCCGCCCCAGCGCGAAATCCGGCGCGAAACCCCGAGTGACGACGCGAACACTCGACGATCCTTCACGCGAACATCCGCGTTCATCCCCGATCATCCGACACGAGGCGCTCCGATGAAAGCCACTTGGATCGACGACGGAACCCCCATCGCACGCGAGACGCTCGCCGCCGAAGGCATCCTCTACGAGCGACTCTCCACCGAGCCCGCCGGCTACCAGCCGACGATGGACGTGCTGAAGACCGAGCGCGGCTACGTCGAACAAGACGTCGTCGAGCTCCGTCCGACCACGCCGAACCTCGAGGCCATCTGCGCGAAGTTCGACGGAGAGCACCTCCACGACGAGGACGAGGTGCGCTTCGTCCTCGAAGGCGAGGGCGTGTTCGACATCCGCTCCCGCGACGACCGCTGGATGCGCGTCTTCGTCGAGGAGGGTGACCTCATCGTGGTGCCGGCCAAGCGCTGGCACCGCTTCGAGCTCACGGAGCAGAAGACCATCCGCTGCGTGCGCCTCTTTCAGGACACGAGCGGCTGGGTCCCCCACTACCGCGACGCGTCATGACCGCGTGAGTCGACGACTCGAGTGACGGAACGAAGAAACGCGGAGCCTTTCGGACTCCGCGCCTCTTTCGAGCTTCTCCGAGGGTCTGTCGCCAGACCCTCCCCCACGGGGCATGAAGCCCCGA
>CALJLK010000372.1 GCA_937982655.1 uncultured Sandaracinus sp. | reverse complement strand
CGACCGCGTCGACGTGCGGCTCGGCGCGGACGGGCTGCACGAACACCGCGGGCTCCTACCAGTGCGCGTGTGCCTCGGGGTACACGGCGCCTGCGAGCGGCGGCACCTGTGCGGACGTGAACGAGTGCTCGACGGCGTCGACGTGTGGCGCTGCGCGCGCGACGTGCACGAACACCGCGGGCTCGTACGTGTGCACCTGCGATCCCGGGTATCGCGCGCCGGCGAGCGGCGGCACGTGCGCGGACGTGAACGAGTGCGCGGAGTCGCCGACGGTCTGCAGCAACGGCACCTGCGCCAACACGACGGGCTCGTACACGTGCACGTGTCCGAGCGGTTACCGCGCGCCGGCGAGCGGCGGCACGTGCAGCGACGTCGACGAATGCGCCGAGACGGCGGGCCTCTGCGGCGCGGGCTCGTCGGGCTGCACGAACACGGTCGGCAGCTACGCGTGCTCGTGCGCGAGTGGCTACCGAGCGCCCGCTTCGGGCGGTGCGTGCGCCGACGTGAACGAGTGCGCGGAGAACCCGACGGTGTGCAGCAACGGCACCTGTGCGAACCAAGTCGGCAGCTATCGGTGCACGTGTCCTGCGGGCTATCGCGCGCCGACGAACGGCGGGACGTGTGTGAACGTCGACGAGTGCGCGGAGACGTCGGGACTCTGCGGGGCGGGCGCGCAGGCGTGCACGGACACGCCGGGCACCTACACGTGCACGTGCCGCGACGGGTACGACGCGCCGGCGAGCGGCGGGACGTGCACGGACATCGACGAGTGCTCGCTGGGGTCCCCGTGCGAGCCGGGGACGTGCGCGAACTCGGTCGGCTCCTACACGTGCACGTGCCCGCGTGGCTACGTGGCGGAGGACGGTGGATGCCGCGACGTCAACGAGTGCATCCCACTCCCGTGCGGTGAAGGCACGTGCGTCGAGGCGGATCCCGGCGACTACGACTGTCTGTGCAACGAGGGCTACGAGAAGGACGCGCCGCTCAACGGCACGTGCATCGACGTCGACGAGTGCTCGCGGCCGGAGCTGAGTCAGTGCGCTGCCGATTCGACGTGCGCGAACTCGGTCGGCGGGTTCACGTGCACCTGCAACCCGGGCTACGCGGGCGACGGGCGCACGTGCGAGGACATCGACGAGTGCGCGGACGTGACGCTCAACGAGTGCTCGCCGAACGCGGCGTGCACGAACGAGCCGGGCTCGTACTCGTGCGAGTGCATGACGGGCTTCGAGGGGTCGGGCGTCGACTGTCGCGACATCGACGAGTGCGCGACCGCGAACCCCTGCGATCGCCGCGCGGAGCGCTGCATCAACCTCGTCGGCATGCCGCCGGTCTGCGAGTGCGCGCCCGGCTTCAGCCTCGACGACGAGGGCGAGTGTCAGAGCAGCTGTGGCAACGGCGAGCGCGTGCGCGGCGAGGAGTGCGACGACGGCAACCTCGACGACGGAGACGGCTGCTCGGCGCTCTGCGAGGTCGAGGACGGCTGGTCGTGCTGGGAGCCGGACGGACCGGTGTCGTCGTGCGCGGAGACCTGTGGCGACGGCGTCATCCACCCGAACGAGGAGTGCGACGCGGGCGAGGCGAACTCGGACGAGCTCGCGAACGCGTGCCGCACGCGCTGCGTCGCGGCGTTCTGCGGCGACGGAGTGATCGACGACGGCGAAGCGTGCGACGACGGCGACGAGAACTCGGATCGATCGGCTGGGGCATGCCGCACCACGTGTGTGGCGGCTTACTGCGGCGACGGCGTGATCGACGACGGCGAGAGCTGCGATCCCGCGACGGGCGAAGGCACGGCGGCGGATGCGTGCACGACAGGCTGCACGCCGCCGGACGCGGGCGTGGGCCCCGACGCAGGCATCACGCCGGAGCCGGATGGCGACGGATGCGGCTGCTCGGCCCCGGGTGCAGGGGGTGACTCGACGGGCGCGCTCGCGCTGCTCGGGCTCGCGATCGCGGCGGTCTTCGTGCGACGCTCGCGCCGCCGATGACCTACCGAACGCACGTCACGACGCTGGACGATCTCGAGCCGGGCGAGCAGCTCGCGCTCGGGGGTCTGCTCCGAATCCTGATTCGGCTCGACGGGGTCTTCTCCGAAGAAGAAGAGAAGATCCTCGAGCTGGTCGCCGAGCAAATCGGCGGACGGGAGGCGCTCTGGCGCGTGATCTCGCGGTCCGCGCAAGAGCACCGGAGCGACGACGACGTGCGCGCGGCTGCGAAGGCGGTCGTGCGGACCGAAGCGCGTGTGATGATGCGCGAGGTGCTGGAAGCGGTCGGCCGCGCGGACACGATCGTGCCGGAGGAGCAGCGGCTCTTCGATTGGCTCGACGAGATCTGGGCGGGTTGAGCTCGATCGTTGGCGCGCGTGTGCGTGGCGACGTGACCTGCGGGTGAATGACCATCCGCGCCTCGAAGCGTTGGCGCGCGTGTGCGTGGCGACGTGCATGGCGAGCACGGAGCGACGTGGCATGGGACCCGTGCACGACGTGCACGCCGCGACCCGCTCGTGGGCGTTCGTCGCGAGACCCGTTTTGCTGCGCCCGCGCTACTCTTCCGGTCATGGTGGTGTGTCGATGGGCGACGTGGCGATGCGTCGGGATCGCGATCGGCTCGATGCTGCTCGTGGCGTGCACGGGCACGCTGAGCTCACGCGTCGACGGCGAACGTGACGCAGGCGGACGAGTCGATTCGGGCACGCCGATCGATCGCGACGGGGGCGCCGAGGTCGACGCTGGGCTCGTCGCGGACGCGGGCGCGACGAGCGACGCGGGCGTCGACGCGGGGCCGACCGATCCTTGCGCGAGCGTGAGCTGCGGCGCGAACGCGGCCTGCGATCCGCGCACGCGGTCGTGCGTCTGCCGACCCGGCTTCGTCGACGACGGAGCGGCGTGCGTGGCGCCTCCGCCCGGCGATCCCGCGACGCGCTCGGAGACCGAGGTCTGCGAGGCGTGGCGCGCGGGCCACGTCGAGAACGCGAGCCCCGCTTGGAGCGGCTCGGGGTGCGGGCCGGGCTCGATGGCGCCGGAGGCGGTCGACGACACGCTCCGCCGCATCAACCTCTTCCGCTGGCTCGCGGGGCTGCCTCCCGTTCTGGACCAACCGTCCGAGCAAGCGGCGCAGATCGAGTGCGCGGTGATGATGAGCGCCAACGGCAGCCTGTCCCACGATCCGCCGTCCGGCTGGGACTGCTACACGAGCGCAGGCGCGGCGGCGGCGGGGCGTTCGAACATCGCGCTCGGCTACGGCTCGCCCGGCTCCGCGATCGACGGGTACATGCTCGATCGAAACGTGCCGAGCCTCGGGCATCGACGCTGGATCCTGAATCCCCCGCTCGGGCGCGTCGGCATCGGCTTCGCGTCGCCGTCGCGGCCGGGCCAGTGTCTGAGCGTCTTCGACCGTAGCGGCCCAGGCTCGGAGCGCACCTGGACCGCGTACCCGAACCCCGGCCCCGCACCGACCTTTCTCGCGGAGGGCGAGTGGTCGTTTCAGACGCACGGCATCTCGCTCTCGGGGGATGCCTCGGCGATCGTGGTTCGAGTGGCCGACGGCGTGACGCTGCCGGTGACGACGCGCCAGACGGGGGGCGGCGGTCCGCCCAACTCGCTCGTGATCGTCCCCGACGGTTGGCGGCCTGCCGCGGGCGAGACCTACCGCGTGACGATCACCGGGCTCTCGATCGGCGAGCTCACGTACGAGACGACGCTGATCGCGTGTTGATCGCGCATCGGGCGCCGACGTTTCGTCTGCGTCCGCGCTCGTGATATCTGCGCGTCCGTGGACGTCGCGGATTGGGATCGGTACTGGCGCTTCGAAGAGTTTCGTCGGAGCTGCGATCCGCTCGACTTCCGCCGTTGGAAGCGCGACAGCCAGCGCGAGCTGCGCGGGCTGCATCCGGGGGAGGGCGTTCGATTGCTCGATGCCACCGCGGGCATGGGCGATCACACCGTGAACCTCGCGGAGGAAGGCTTCGTGGTGGAGGCCTGCGACGCGAGCGCGGTCGCGCGGGAGCTGACGACGCGCGCGGTGCAGGACGCGAAGCTCGACGTGCCGGTGTTCGACGCGCGGTGGGAGACGCTCGGGCAGAGCCATCCGTCGCGCTACGACCTGATCTTCAACGACGCGCTCCATTGGACGTGGGATCGCGACGTGCTCGCGGCGCAGCTCCGCGGCTTCCTCGACGCGCTGCGACCGGGGGGCGCGCTCGTGTTCTTCTTCGCCGACGCCCGCGAGCCCGACGAGGGCGCAGGGCTGCGCATCCTCGAGTGGGATTGGTCGCAGACGACGGGCTCATCGGGTCAGCCGACGACGCCCGAACGCGTGGCGTGGTCGCACACGCGGGACGGACGACACGTCGAGCTGACGATCCGCGTCGAGCGCGGCGACGCGTTCCTGGACGAGCACCACCGCTTCTTCGATCGACGCGGCGACGAAGCGTCGGTCACCGAGCTCACGATGCGGCGAGTGTATCGTTGGGATTGGTTCGCGCTCTCGCGTTTGATGCATGAGGTCGGCTTCGTCGATCTGCGCAGCGACGTCTTTCAGAACCGCGCGAAGGGCTACTCGTTCGCGATGAATCGCGCGTTTCGTCCGCGTTGAATCCGACGGAAAAGGAAGAGCCCACCGGGGGAGGTGGGCTCTTCGGGTCGCTGCGACGCTCGGGAAGGATGGTGGTGGGGAGGCGCGTGCAGCGACGTCGTCGGTGGAGCGCGGTCGCAGCGTTCGTTCGACCGCGCTCGTCGTCGCTCACCTCCGGCCGTCGGGGGCCGGGTTGCAGGCGCAGATCTCGCAGCCGTCCTCACCCGTCGCGAAGCCGAACTCGCAGGCGAGCGTGCAGACCACGGGAGAGCACTCGGGGGCCGGGTTGCAGGCGCAGATCCCGCAGCCGGTCTCGTCGGTCTGGAAGCCGAACTCGCAGTAGAGGTCGCAGTACACGGGCGGGCACTCGACCACGTCGGGCACGCACTGGCCGTAGCAGACCGCGGGGCACGCCATGTCGCCCGAGCACGGAGAGAGGCACTCGCTGTGGTCGCAGAGGAAGCCCGGACCGCAGTCCTCGCTCGCGAAGCAGAGGACCGGCTCGACCGCGCACTCGCCTTCGCTCACGACCATGTCGCCGTAGCACTCGGCCTCGCACGCGTTCGACCAGGTGCGGCCACTCGCGCCGCACACCGGAGCCCAGATGTCCGGGCACACGCAGCTCGGCTCGATCGGCGCGCAGTACTCGCGGCAGGGCGCTCCGCAGTCGCTGCCGTCCTCGCACCACACCGGCGCGCACTCCGTGCGGCACTCGTAGCCCTCGCCACAATCCGCGACGCCGTCGCCGTCCATGTCGCAGCCCGCGGGCTCGTGGCGCGGCACGCACACACCCGGCGCGGGAGGCGGCGGGGCGGGCGTGTCGTCGCACTCGCCGTCGTGGATCACGGGGACACCCCAGCACTCGGCGTCGCAGGCGTTCCCGTAGGTCACGCCGTCCGCACCGCAGACCGGCGCGTACTCGCGGGTGCAGGCGCAGTCGGGGCGCATGTCGGGCTCGCCGTCGCCGTCGTAGTCCTCGCCGGGATGCGCGGGCGTCGATCCGTCGTCGCCGTGGCCCATGCCCGGATCGCCGGGCGAGCCGTCGTCACCGCAGGGCGGCGGCTCCGTCGGGAGCGAGCAGACCTCGTGGGGCGCGCAGTCGAAGTCGGAGAAGCAGCCGACGGGCGGCGGCTCGACGGGCACGCAGGTGCCGTGCTCGGGGCGGTAGATCATCTCGTCCTCGAAGGGCAGCGGCTCCGGGCCGCCGTCGAACACGCAGATCTCGCCGCGCGCGCAGTCGCCGTCGTCGTCGCAGGCGATCGGGCCCTCGTCGGTGCAGCGGCCGTAGCAGACCGCGAGGCAGGCTTCGGCGCCGTCGGGGCAGCCGCTCAGGCACTCGGAGTGATCGCAGGCCTGACCCATCGCGCAGTCGTCGTTGCTGAGGCAGAGCTGGCCGCCCGAGTCGCACTCACCTTCGTGGGCGACGCCGACGCCCGCCGCGTCCGCATGGCACGCGCTCGAGTAGGTCACGCCGTCGACACCACACACGGGCGCCCAGATCTCGGGGCACGCGACCGGAGGCGGCTCGGGCTCGCACCCGCGGTTGCCCGCGAGCATCGGCACCAAGCCGAGACAACAGAGCAGCCAAGTCCTCGTACGGTGAGCAGCAAGCATCGTCGGTCCCTTTCCATCGAAGCGCGGCGTGCCGAAGCGTGCCGTCGCGCGACCTCTCGTCTCCATCGGCCGCGCGAGGCGCGCACCGATCCCTCCACGCCCCCGCCGGGGAGGCGCCGTGGGCTCCGGTTCGGCGGCATCGGCCGCGTTCCCTTCGCTCCACGTGGGTGTCGTGGAGGCTCGCGAGAGGTCCCGTCAGAAAAAATGATCGATGTGTGTCACTGGGCTCGTTTGGCCGTTCTGTGCCGCTGTGTGCGAGCGCGGTGAACGGTGTTCGGGTTTCAGCATGCGTCGCGCGAGCTCGGCTTCCGCGCCGTCTCGGTGCGTGGTTCACGTCGGCGCCACGCTCACTCTCGACGACTGCCCGCTCGACCCCGCCCGTCGGCCGCGGAAGCTGCTACGAAAGCTCCAGATGCTCGGCCACGGTCATGGACACGGCCACGGTCACGCGGCGCCTCGGAAGCGCGCGTCCTCGTCGAGCGACGAGCATGGGCACGGCCACGGCCACGCCCGCTCGACGAGCGAAGCCGCCACCCGTGCGCTCGGCATCGGCGTCCTCCTCCACGCGGTCTTCATGATCGTCGAGGCGGTCGCGGGCTGGTGGAGCGGCTCGCTCGCGCTGCTCTCCGACGCCGGCCACATGCTCTCCGACGTCGGCGCGCTCTTGCTCGCCTGGTTCGCGCAGCGGCTCCGCGAGCGCACGCCCGACGCGTCGTACACCTTCGGGCTGCGCCGCTTGCCCGTGCTCGGCGGCCTCGTCAACGGCATCAGCCTGCTCGCGATCGTGGTGCTCGTGGTGATCGAGGCGGTCGAGCGCTTCGGCGACACACCGCGCATCGACGGCGCCTCGGTGCTCGTCGTCGGCGTGCTCGGTCTGATCGTGAACCTCGTCGGCGCGTGGATGCTCCACCGCAGCGGCGATCAGAGCGTCAACGTGCGCGGCGCGCTGCTGCACGTGCTCGCAGACGCGCTCGGCAGCGTCGCCGCGGTGCTCAGCGCGATCGTGATCCTCACGATCGGTTGGACGCCCATCGACGCGATCGCGAGCGTGGTGATCGCTGCGCTCATCTTGCTCGCGAGCGTTCCGCTGCTCCGTGACGCGTTGCACATCCTCTTGCAGCGCGCGCCGGTCGGGCTCGACGTCGCGGCGCTACGAGCCTCCGTCGACGGGCAACCCGCGGTGGTGCGCGTGCGGGATCTGCACGTCTGGCAGCTCGACTCTGGGCAGACCGTCGCGAGCCTCGTGGTGATCAGCTCGGCGGGCTCGCTCGAAGAAGCGAGCGGCGTGGCGGACGCGATCCGCAAGCACCTTCACGACGAGTACGACATCGATCACGCGACGATCGAGCTGCGCCCCGAGAAGGCGCCCGACCCACACCATCACTTCTGATCGCGCGTGCGTCGCGCGCGGCGCTGCTCTCGATGCTCCGCGCGATCCCGTTGACGGAGATCACACGACGCATCGCCAGCCGATGCATCGTCGCCCCGCTTCGCGCGTGACCCCATCGAAAGCTGCGACCGATGTCCACCTCCGCCCTCGACGCCGCGCTCACGCTTCTCCCGCTCGAGAGCGTGCCCGATCGTGACGGCCGCCCGACCGCGCGCTTCGCGTGCTCGTACGACCCGAGCTGGTACCAAGGCCGCGGCGCGTACGGAGGTGTCGTCACCGCGCAGCTCGCGCGCGCGTTCCAGACGCTCGTGCCCACCCGCGACGCGCGTGTGATCACGGTGCACTTCTGCGCGCCCGCGACCGGCGAAGGCACGATCGAAGCGACCCTCGAGCGCGAGGGCGCGAACGTCTCGCACCTCACCGCGCGGCTCACCCACGTGCGACGCGGCAAGGTCGTCACGCTCGCCACCGCGAGCGCGGTCTTCGGGCGCCCGCTCGCCGACCACGACTTCGGCGACCACGTCGCGCCGCCCGTGCCGCCCGCGCCCGAGGTGCCGGTCTTCGTGCAGAAGCCCGGCTGGCCCGTCTTCGCGCGACACTTCGAGTTTCGACCCTGCCTCGGCTACGAGGCCTTTCGCGGCGCGCCCGAAGGTCACCTCGGCGGTTGGTTTCGCGCGCTCGAGCCACAGTCGCCCGACCTCGCGTACGTCTGCGCGCTCTTCGACGCGTGGCCTCCGTCCGCGCTGCCGCTCTTGCTCCCGCCTCCGCGGCCGGCGGCGAGCGTCGACCTGACGTTCCACTTCTTCCGCCGCTTCCCGCTCGACGTGCCGCCCGACGCGCCGTGGCTCTACGAGGCGCGCACGCCGGTGGTGCGCGGCGGCTGGGGCGAAGAGCATGCGACGCTCTGGGACGCCGAGGGCCGCCTCGTGGCGCGCGCACGACAGAACGTCGCGCTGTTCTGACCGCTCACGTCGTCGTGCGCGGCTTCGAGGCGCAACGTTTGCGCGCGCGGACAGGGTCGCGGAGCGCGCGAGCCCACGAAACGTGAGCATTGCTCTCACTCCGTCTTGCGAGTCGTCTTCGGCCTGACGCACTCTGTTTACATGTTCGTCACTCGCCCGCGTTCGGGCTCTTGGCTTCTCGTTCTCCTCCTCCTCGGCCTGACCGCCTGCAAAGGCAAGAAGTCCGATCCTCTCGTCCCCGACGCGGGCGGCGAGGACGCCGAGACGGACGACGCGGGCGAGACCTGCACGCCGCTCGGCGACTTCGACACCGGCGATGCCGACGGAGCCGCCAACCCGCTCGACGTCCCGGCCGGACAAGCGCGCGCGGGACGCCTCACCGC
>CALJLK010000371.1 GCA_937982655.1 uncultured Sandaracinus sp. | reverse complement strand
GGGGGCGGAGACCCAGGCGGGGACCCAGACCGAGACCGAGACCGAGACCGAGACGGCCTCGGATCGTGTCACCGCGGCGGACTTGGACCTCGCCACGGACCCGAGCTCTGGCTCGGACGAAGTCGGTCCGCGCTTTCCGGGGCTCCGGACCTTCGTCGAGATGTCGGCGTTCCTCGCCGTCGGCACCGTCTGGTACTGGCTCGACAAGGAGCGCAACACCGCGGACTGGGACTACACGTCGTGGACGCAGCGCTTCGATCGCGACGCCTTTCGCTACGACAACAACGCGTTCGGCATCAACTGGGTGTGGCACCCGTTCAGCGGCTCCGCGTTCTACGGTGTCTCTCGCAGCAACGGCCTGCACTCCGGCTGGGCGTTCGCCTCGTCGTTTCTCACGAGCTTCGGGTGGGAGTGGCTGCTCGAGTTCCGCGAGCGTGTGTCCATCAACGATCAGATCGCGACACCGACCGCAGGCCTCGCGATCGGAGAGCCGCTCCACCGCCTCGGCGCGTACCTCCAGACCGCCCTGAACGGTGGGTCACGCGGTCGCCGCGCGCTCGCGTGGCTCTTCGGTCCCGCCCACGCGTTTCACCACGCGGTCGACGGCGTTCGCACGCCGAGCGATGCCCGCACCGACGCGTTCGGGTACGCGCTCTTGCCGGGCTGCGACGATCCCGATCCCCGCGCGTGCAGCGTCTTTCGCCGCTTCGAGGTGTCGGCGTCGGTCGCGCGCTCGTCCTCCGAGCGCCGCGTGGCGGACGAGGCGCCACGCGAGGCGGCCTTCGGCACGTTCGAGCTCGCGGGTCGCCTCCGGCTCGGCGGCTTCCCCGCGCACCTCGTCCCGGGCACCGAGCGACGCGGCTGGCTCCGCGACGCGGCCCTCTCGGATCTACGCTTCCGCGCTGCGCGTGGCGACGGCCGTGGCGCGTTCGAGGTGGAGGCGGAGGCCCTGCTGATCGGCGGGCGCGCACAGCGCATCGACGCCGAAGGACGCGGCTTCGCGATCGTCGCGGGCACGAGCCTCGCGTACCTCTACCGCCGCGAGAGCTACGGACGCGCGAGTGACGGAACCGGCGACGGTGCGCGTGCGTGGGACGAAGCGCTCGGCATCGTCGGGCTCCCGGGGGTCTACGTGGATCTACACCTGCTCGGCGGCGCGGCCTCGCTCGCAATCCGCGCTCGAGCGAACGGAGACTTCGCGGGGATCCATGCGCCTTCTTGGGATCGTTGGGAGTCCGACAATCCGGATTCGCGCGCCAAGACCATCCTGATCAAACAAGGATATTGGTACGGCTGGGGGTGGTCCGCGCGCCTCGAGCTCGAGCTCGCGCTCGAGGGAGTCTCGTTCGGAGGCCGACTTCGCCACGGACGCTACGCGAGCGACGAAGGCCTCGACCGGTCCCAGGAGAACGTCACCGACGACGTGCCCGGCCGCGAGCGCATGCTCGACGCGGACGCCTTCCTCCGCATCGGTCCCTTCGGACCCGGCCCGCGCGACGCCACGGGGGCCCGCACGGGCGTGTTCGTCGAGGTCGCGTACGAGCACCGTGACCGCTCGGGCCAACTCGGGACGAGCGCGCGCGACGACGCCGTGCGCCACGACGGGGCGCTCCGACGAGTCGCACTGAGGGTGGGTCTGCGACGTTGAGCGCTGAGCTCCAACACGAGGAACCGCGTTCGCGGACGACCCGCTCGTGACGAAAGCTCAACGATTCCAAGGGCCAGCGTGCCCCCCCACGCGCATCTGCTAAGCCCCGGCGACATGCGCATCGAGGCGGACGCCCTGATCGAGCACCCCCGGGAGGCCGTCTTCCGCGCATACCGCGACGACCTCGCGTGCCTCGCGGAGTCGATGCCCCGCATCCGGCGCATCGACGTCGAGTCACGGCGTGAGCTCGGCCCCGTCGTCGAGATCGTGAACGTTTGGCACGGCTCCGCACAGATCCCCGCGGTCGCGGAGAAGATCCTGCCGCCGGTGCTCACCTGGCACGATTACGCGCGCTGGGACGAGAGCACTTGGACGGCGACGTGGCGGCTGCGCAGCCACGTGTTCCCGGAGGCGATCTCCTGCGAAGGTGAGAACCGCTTCGTCGACCTCGGCGACGGCCGCACGCGGGTGGAAGTTCTTGGAGAGATCCGCGTCGACCTCGGCAAGGTTCGGATGGTGCCCGAGCTCCTCGCGTCGAGCGTTTCCAGCGTGGTCGAGCGCTTCTTGGTTCGACAGATCACGCCGAATCTGATCTCGGTGAGCGACGCGCTCTCCGATCTGCTCGACGCCGCCGCCTGAGGGCGAGGCGTCGCTCAGCCGCGCGGCGCGACCCAGCCTCCGAACGCGCGCTCCAGCTCCTTCGCGACCGCCATCGTGCGGTCGTCGCGTCCGTGGTGCGCCGCGACCTGGACGCCGAGCGGAAGCCCCCGCGCATCGAGCCCGAGCGGCACTTGCGTCGCGGGCAGCTCCATCACGTTCAGGATCGCGGTGTACACCCAGCGCGTCGGCGGCAGCAGCGGCGCGACGTGACGCGGCGCGGGCTCTGCGTAGCTCGGGTAGAGCATCACGCCCGCGTCGCCGAGCGCGTGGTCGAGGGCTTCACGCAGCTCGCGACCGAGCGCGCGCGCCTCGTCGAGACGACGCGGCGAGACACGGTCGATCACGTGCGTGAAGTCCTCCGCGACCGCGAGGCCGAGCGCGGGAAACGTGTGCGGCGAGCGCCCGAACGCCCAGCGCAGGAGCTCGCGGTAGACGGGGATGCGACGGCCTTCGCCGAGCAGCTCCGCGAAGGGGACCACGCTCGCGTCGCCGAGCAGCACGCTCCAGATCTCGAGCGCGCGCTTGAGCTCCGGGAAACGACGCTCCACCACGCGAGCACCTTCGCGCGCGAGGTGCTCCGCCGCTGCGCGTTGCGAACGACGCAGCGACGCGTGCACCGGCGTCGCGCCGTCGTCGGGCACGTCGAGCACGACGAGCTCGCGCACACGCACCTCGCGCACGTCGCCGAGCGCCATCGCCTCGCAACCCTCGTCGAGGCCGTCGGGGCCCGCGAACAGCGACATCAAGAGCGGCAGATCCTCCGCGCGCCGGCACAGCGGTCCGCTCGTCAGGTAGCGGAGCGCTTGCGGGCTGTCGGCGGTCGGGAACTGGCCCGAGTTCGGCACCAGGCCGCCGCTCGGCTTGTGCCCGAACACGCCGTTGAAGAACGCCGGCATGCGGATCGAGCCACCGACGTCGGAGCCGAGCCCGAACGGCGAGGCGCCCGCGCCGACGATCGCGCCTTCGCCGCCCGACGATCCGCCCACGATCCGCGAGGGATCGTACGGGTTGCGGGTGCGTCCGTAGACGCGGTTCGTCGACTCCATCCACATGCAGAGCTCGCTGACGTTCGTCACCCCCATCGGGATCGCGCCCGCCGCCCGCAGCCGCTTCACCGCGGTCGCGTCTTCGGTCGCGCGCACTTCGCGTCGGCTCACGAGCCCGCCGCTCCACGGCATGCCGCTGAGCGAGAAGCTCTCCTTGATGGTGCACGGCACGCCGTGCAGCGGTCCGAGATCGTCGCCGCGTCGGGCGGCCTCGTCCGCGCGATCGGCTTCGTCGCGCGCGGCGTCGAAGCGCGGCGCCACCACCGCGTTGATCGTCGGGTTCACACGCTCGATCGCCTCGAGGTGTGCTTCGAGCACCTCCCGAGAGCTCACGCGGCGGTCTCGAATCAGCGCCGCGAGCCGCGTCGCCGAGAGCGTGCGGAGGTAACGCGCGTCCATCACTCGCCGCGCGGTCCGAGGGCGCGCGCGCCGCCGAAGAAACCGGCGATCTCCGGCTTGCGCAGGTGCGCGGCGGCCCAGAAGACGAAGCCGAGCTTGAGAAGCAACCAGCCGCCCGCGCAGCCGTACGCGAACGCGAGGCCCATGCCCATGAAGCCGTCCATCATCGCGGCGCCCGGGCCACCGCCGCTCTCGAACGCACGGCTCATGGCGGTCATCGACTCGTGCTGGATCCAGATCTCGAGGCCCGTGCCGAGCACCGAGATCCCCGCCACCGCGAAGAGGAGCGTCGGGCCGAGCGTGATCGCGCGCGCGTTGCGCATCAGGACGAAGACGCCGACCGCGCCGAGCCCGACCGCGGCGAGGAAGAACACGAGCTGCATCGCCAACGTCGGCAGGAACATCCGCTCCTGCATCGCGATCATCTCGTCCATCAAGCCGCCGCCCACTGCGGTGTCGCCGCCGAACTGGGCCTGCATCGCACGCATCTGCTCGGCGTTCGCGCCTTGCTGCGCTTGGCCCGCGAGTCCGAGACCGGAGCCGCAGAGGCCGAGGAGCCCGAAGATGAGCGCGCCGACGCCGGCGAACGTGGTGGCGCCGGGGAGCTTCGCGTTCGGCATGCCACCGGGGGGCGGCCCGCCCTGAGGGCCCCACGTGCCGGGCATCGGAGATCCGGGTTGGTTCATGCGCGCGAGGATGCCGCGAGCGGCGCGAGAAGACGAGGGCTCGACGGCTCGACCGGAGACGGGTCGTGGGGGCGTCGCGAACGCCGTCGCGAACGGCCCGCTCCCGCTTCGCCGCCGATCGCGCTCGCGCACCGCCGCGTCGACGGCGATCCGCCCACAGCGGAAGCTCTTTCGGTCGCCTGCCTCGCTCGGGCAGAATCGAGCTCGAACCACTCGCTTCGGGGGAACGACGTTGGAGAACACACGCTGCTGCGTCTGTCACGAGCCCTTCGCGGACGACGCGATCCGCTGGCTCGGCGGGCGTTCTTTCTGCGCGGAGCATCACGCGCGCGCGCTCGACGCGACGCGGACGCATTGGTCGCGCGCGGGCCTCGTCGAGTCGGCGCTCGTCGCGCTCTTCGTGCTCGGCGTCGCGCTCGCCTTCGGCAACCACCCGTTGCCCACGAGCCTCGACGTCGGCCTCGGGCTCGCGCTCGTGCCCGCGATCCTCTGGATGGTCTTCATCTACCGTCAGGATCGTGTCGAGCCCGAGCCGATCGGGCTCGTGGTCGGTGTCTTCGTGCTCGGCGGGCTGCTCGCGACCGCGGTGCAAGGTCCGGTGCTCGACGTGTTCGGCGTCGATCGTTGGCACCACCGGGACGCGCTCGCGCCGTGGGTCGCGTCGATCGCGGTGGAAGGCACGGTGGCGATGCTCTGTGCGTACGTCGCGGTGCGGTACAGCGTCTTCTTCACGAGCGAGCTCGACGAGCCGGTGGACGGGGTGATCTACGCGACCGCAGCGAGCCTCGGCGTCGCCACGGCGGTCAACGTCGATCTCGTGATGCACCACCAAGGCGTGCTGCCGCTCGCCGGCGCGACGACGATGGCGAGCACCACGCTCGTGCACGTCGCGGCGGGCGTGGTGCTCGGCTACGGCATCGGGCGTCGTCGCTTCGATCGCGAACGTGGGCATCGCTGGATGACGCTCGCGTTCCTCGGCTCGGTGATCGTGCAAGGCGGCTTCCACGAGCTCGTCGCGCGGGCAGGCACGATCGGCGGCTCGTTCGATCCGGTCTTCGGCTTCGGGGTCGCGCTCGGGCTCGGCGTGATCGTGCTCGCGGGCAGCCACGTGCTCACGATGCGGTTCGCGCGCGCAGCGCTCGAAGAGGGAAGGGTGGGCTTCCATGAGTGAGCGCGCACCGAACGAGCTGCAGATCGAGCGGCGCCCGAGCGTCGATCTCGGCGTGTGGGTCGTCGCGATCGTGCTCGCGGGATCCGGCTACGCGTACGCGAAGCAGACGGAGCCGAGCGCGCGCCGCGTCTTCGCGTTCGAGCGGAGCGTGAGCGTGCAGCTCCCCGCGGGTTGGTCCGGCCACGAAGCGGACGACCGTTTCGTCGCTCAGCTCCCGGGGCTCGACGGAGTGCCACCGACGGTGCTCGTGGAGCCGGTCGAGGTGCCGTCCGATCCCGAGGCCGCCGCGATGTTCCACGACCTCGAGCTCACGCGCATGCAGGAGGCTCGGGCGCGAAGTGGAATGGGCTTTCGTGTGCTCCACGTCGACGAGCGCGAGGGCGCCGACGGCAGCACCAGCACGTGGATCTGGTACGCGATCGTGCGCGATCCGCCGGGGAGCTCGCCGGGTGACGCGGTGATCCCGGTGATCGTCCATGGCGTGGACGTGCTCGTGACGACGCGTTCGGGCCGTGCCTGGCACGTCGGCGCCTTCGAGCCGCTGCACGGCAGCGACGACGATGAACGAAATCTGCGGGCCGTCGTCGAAGGCGTCCGTTTCGCGGAGTGAAGCGATGCTGCGGAGGCCAACCGTGCAGAACGAATCGATGCGGGCGATCGCGTCTCTCCTCGTCGCGCTCTTCGTGGCGACACCGCTCTTCGCGCAAGACCTCGACGATGCCTCGGCGCTGCGGGCGACGCGCGCCGCGGTGAAGGTCGTCGTGCTCACCCCGGGAGGCGGCGGCAGCACCGGCTCGGGATCGATGATCGATCCGCGCGGCTACGTGCTGACGAACTTCCACGTGGTCGGGCACATGACGCCGGAGTCGGGCGTGCCGGGCACGCTGCTCGATCCCAACAACCGCGTGCACCTCGCGACGGTCGACGACGCGCGCCAGTCCGCGCGCCCGCGCTTCGTCGGCGTGGTGGTGCGAGGCGACGTGCGGCTCGATCTCGCGCTCGTGCGCATCGTCGCGGACGCGGACGGGAACCCGCTGCGAGGTGACGCGAGCTTCCCGACCGTGCCGCTCGCGAACACGCGCGCGCTGCGACCGGGCTCGCGCGTGTGGGCCTTCGGTTTCCCGCTCGGGGTGCGCACGATCAACGTCACGCAAGGCTCGATCGCCGGCTTCCAGATGAACGCGCGCGACGACGTCGCGTGGCTGCGTAGCGACGCGGAGTTCAACCCGGGCAACAGCGGCGGCATGCTGGTCGACGCGCGCGGACAGCTCGTCGCGGTGCCGACGCAGGTCTACCACGGGCGTGGACGTGCGCTGGAGCCGGTGGAGCTCGCGCGGCCGGTGGAGCGGATCCCCGCCGAGTGGATCGAGTCGATGCGGCGCGGGCACATCGACGACGTGCGCGTGACGGGGGTCGCGGCGGTCGGCGTCGGTCGTCCGGTGCGCGACGTCGCGTTCGGCGATCACGGCGCGCTCGACGCGCCCGATCAGCACTTCTACACGCTCGCGGACGTGCGGGGTCCCGCGCGCGTCCGCACGGATCCGCCGCTGCCGGTGGCGCTGCTCGGGCGTGAAGGCGTGATCCGCGAGGGGCGCGGCGCGGTGGAGTTGCAGGCGAACGATCCGCCGGGCGCGATCGTGAGCGTGCTGGTGCCGAACGCGGCGGACGAGCCGGTGGCCTACACGGTGGGCGTGGAGACCGACGCGAGCGCGGTGGTGGCGGCCGCGCCGAGCGGGACGATCGACTTCACGCGTCCGACGACTCCCGCGCCGACTCCGACACCGACACCCGCGCCGACGGCCACGCCTCCGAACCCGTTCGACGTGCCGGCCAACGCCGCGCCCACGCCGGCGGCGACGGGCTTCGCGATTCGCGGTGCGCTGCTCGACGGCACGGGCGGTCGCCCGGTCGCGAGCGCGTGGATCTTCATCGGCCGGCCCGACGCAGACCTTCAAGGCGCGCTCACGGCGTTCCTGCAGGGGCGCATCAGCGAGCAGCAGCTCGACGCCGTGCTCGTGGGGGTCACGCGAAGCGACGTCCGTGGGCTCTACGCGATGCGCGGTCTGCCGGAGGGGCGCTTCCCCTTCGCGCTCGTGGCGGAAGGTTATCGACCGCAGTTCCTCACGCTCACGCTCGTGGATCCTTCGCAGCCGGACGTGGACCTCGGCCCGGTCCGCCTCGCGCGCTGAGCTCCTCGCAGCGCTTCGTTCGCACGCGCACCTCGCGGGTCGCGCACGCGTCGACCTCCACGCAGCGCTCTGGGGCGCGAGACTCAGCGCGGCGAGAGCAGTGCCTCGATCGCGGCATTCAGCCGACCGCGCGCCTCGAGCAACGCGTCGCAGACCTCACGCACCGCGCCGCGGCCTCCGCGGGCCTGCAGCAACCACGCGACCTCGCGCTTCACGATCGGGTGTGCGTCCGAGGGCGCCGCGGAGAGCCCTACCGCGCGCAGCACCGGCAAGTCGAACGCGTCGTCGCCCACGAAGCAGACCTCGTCGAGTGAGGCGCCGACCCGCGCGCACACCTCGTCGAGCGCGCGGCGCTTGTCCTCGCGGCCGAGGCAGACGTCGGGGATCTTCAGATCCGCGAGACGACGCTCGAGCATCGCGGAGCGCTTGGCGCTCACGATGGCGATCGCGATGCCCTCTTCGCGCAGGAGGCGCATGCCGAGGCCGTCCTTCACGTCGAAGACCTTGAGCGACTCGCCCTCCGGGCCGTAGTAGAGGCGCCCGTCGGTCAGCACCCCGTCCACGTCGAGCGCGAGCAGCTTCACGCGCGCTGCCCGCTCGCGCAACGCGTCGGGCAGCATCAGAGGCCTTCCGCGTAGGGCTGCTTCTTCACGACGCGATCGAGCTCGACCACCACCGAGAGCAGCTCCTCCATGCGACCGAGCGGCCACATGTTCGGTCCGTCCGAGAGCGCCTTCGCCGGGTTCGGGTGGGTCTCCATGAAGAGCCCCGAGATGCCGCTCGCGACCGCCGCGCGCGTGAGCACGGGGACGAGCTGCGACTGGCCACCGCTGCTCGTGCCCTGACCGCCCGGCTGCTGCACCGAGTGCGTCGCGTCGAAGACCACCGGCGCCCCCGTCTCGCGCATGATGGCGAGCGCACGCATGTCGCTGACCAACGTGTTGTAGCCGAAGCTCACCCCGCGCTCGCAGACCATGATCTGATCGTTGCCGGTCGCGCGGCACTTCTCGACCACGTTCTTCATGTCCCAGGGCGCGAGGAACTGCCCCTTCTTGACGTTGACCGGCTTTCCGGCGCGCGCGACGCGCTGGATGAAGTTCGTTTGACGCACGAGGAAGGCCGGCGTCTGGAGGATGTCGACGACGTCGGCGACCTCCTCGATGGGCGTGTCTTCGTGTACGTCGGTCAGCACCGGGACCCCGAGAGAGGCGCGCACCTTCTGGAGCACCCGCAGGCCTTCTTCCATGCCCGGCCCGCGGAAGCTCGACGCGCTCGTGCGGTTCGCCTTGTCGAAGCTCGCCTTGAAGACGTAGGGGATCCCGAGGCGGTCGCAGAGCGACTTCATCGTGGTCGCGACCTCGAAGCAGAGCTCTTCGCTCTCGACCACGCACGGCCCGGCGATGAGGAAGAGAGGGCGGTCGGGGCCGATCTCGTGTCCAGCGATCTTCATGAAGAACCTTCAGGCTTTGGAGAGCTCGTGCGTGGGAACCCGCCAGCGGGATTCAGACGTTCGTTTGCATCAAATGCGGATCAGCACCGAAGCGGCGACCGCGATCTGATAGATGATGCGCGAGAAATCGATCGCGCCCTGAAAGACCTTCCGGTCGATCCGGGGTGGGACGAAGAGCTCGTCTCCGGGACGGATCTCCACGTCGCCGAGGTGACCGATGAAGACCTCCGCGCTCGGGCGGATGACGATCACGGCGGAGGTCTCGGCGCGGTTCGAGTAGCCGCCCGCCATGCGCACGTAGTCGTGTACGTCGAGGTCGGGCCGGTACATCACGGCCTGCGCGAAGGTCACCTCGCCACCCACGCGCACCACGTTCGAGCGGTGGGGGATGACGACGGTGTCGCCGTCTTCGAGCAGCACGTTGAGCTGTCGGTCGGCGGTGGTGGTCACCACGCGGCCGAGGGGCTGGACGTTGCGCGCGGTCTGCACGAACGAACGCACGAGCTCGGCTTCGCGCACGCGGATCGCGGACTCGCCCTCGGTGCCGCTGAACGCGAGCAGCGCGCTGCGCTCGAGGCGCTCCAGGCTCTCGAGGATCGCACGCCGCTGCTCGGCCGCCACGCTCGGGCGACGGATGTGCACCGCCTCGGTGTGCGCGAGCTCGGGATCGACGGAAACCCAGTTGAGCAGGTCCACGAGGCGCGTGCCACGGCGGACCGCGAGCTCGCTCGGCCCCTCGAACTCGCCTTCGAGCCGCACGATCACGTGCTCGGGTCGGCCCTCTTCGCGGAAGACCACCACGTCGCCGTCGCGCAGCGGGACGCTCGCGAAGGCCGGCGCCGCGAACGCGTGCACGACCGGGCGACCTTCGCGCATGCCGCGCACCGTGACCTCGTTCGCGCGCGCGCCGCTCGCCACCACCGCGAGCACCTCCGCGCCGGTGGCCTCGGGCCCGCCGAGCTCGACCAGCACGGGCGATCCGGAGTGCGGCCGCACCTCGACCAGCGGACCGCGGCGGCCGACCAAGATCACGTCGCCGTCCGCGAGCTGCGGGGTGGGGAGCGTGCCTTCGAGCAAGAAGTCGTAGAGGTCGAGCTCCGCGAGCACGGTCGAGCCGCGCATCACGCGCACGTTGCGGTAGCTTCCGCTGCCGACGTCGATGCCGCCCGCTTGATCGAGGAAGAAGAGGACGCTGTCGCTCGGGATGCCGGCGTACCGACCGGGACGCTCGACGCCGCCCGTGACGAAGACCGCGACGGGGCTCGCGTTGAGCAGGTTCGTGTAGACGCCGAAGGTGCCGCGGTAGACGCGCGCGATCGCTTGGCGCACCACGTCGGTCATGTCCGCGCTGCGCACGCCGCCGAGCGGGATGGGGCCGATGCCGGGCAGGAAGATGTTGCCCTGGGTGTCGACCGCGAAGACGTCCGCGAGGCTGGTGATGCCCCAGACGTTGACCGCCACGCGATCGCCGGGGAGCACGCGGTAGTCCGGGTTGAGGCCGTTCTCGCGCTGCGCGGCGAAGCTGCCGGAGAAGAGCGACGCGCCGAACGCCTGCGGGCCCTCCGGCTCCGGCGGCGTGGGCACGTTCGCGGGCGGAGGCGGCGCGGTCGGCGCGGTCTCTTGGGCGGAGACGGTCGAGGCGCTCACGAGCGAGAGGAGCAGCACGCCGAGGGACACGAGACGCAGCACCCGTGGGCGGGCGTCCGGAAGACCCGAGACGGGGAGCGCGACGCGCTGCCGCGACGTCGGGGGCCGCGAAGCCTCGTGGCCCAGAGCCTGAAAGATGGGGGTTCGCACGATCAGACCTGCGCGTGCTCGCGCACCGAGGCCGCGAGGAGCGTGCCGATGCCGAGCAGGAAGAAGCTGGCCACGAAGACGGTGAGCACCGCGTACCAGAAGCGCGGATGCGTCGGGGCGTCCGGCGAGGAGGGCGGCGCGATGGTCACGAGGTAGCGGTGTTGCCGGTGCGCCTCCACGCGCGCGACCTCCAGCGAGGCGAGCGCGGAGCCGTACGCGCGCTCCGCGAACTCTTTCTCGGCCACGAGCGGCTCGAAGCGCGCGATCGCCTCCGAGAGCCCGCGACCTTCGTCGCCTGCGAGGCGCCCGCGCTGCGCGTCGAGCTGACGTTCGAGCGCGCGCACGCGCTGCTGCTGCTGCACGACCTCGGGCGCGGTCGGCGCGTAGGTCGAACGCATCGCCGAAAGCTCCGCGCGCGCGCGCGCGAGCTCCGCCTCCAGCTCGCCCCGCAGCTCCAGGATCGCGGCCGCGCTCGCCATCGGGTTGAGCTCCGCGCCTTCGTTCTGCGCCGCGAGCACCGCGGTCCGCGCCGCGGTCAGCCGTGACTCCGCGCGATCGAGCTCGGTCTGCGCGAGCTCGATGCGGTCTTCCCGCGCGCGCTGCGCCAGCGTGTTCACCATCGCCTCGCTCGCGGCGAGGATCGCGTCCGCGAAGCGCTTGCTCGTCTCGCCGTCGTACGCCTTCACCAGCAACGTCAGCGTGCCCGACTGGGTGTCGTGCTCGACCTGCACCTTGTCGAGGAAGTGCTCGTAGCGCTCTTCGAGGGTCGCGTCGGTCGCGAGCCGGCCGAACCAGTCGACGTCGGCATCTTGGTAGTGCTCGAGCCAGCCGTGCGCTTCCACGAGGTGCTGCAGCATCGCGCGCGACCGCACGTGCTCCTGCACGAGCAGCACGTCGCGCCCCGCCGAGCTGCCCGGCATCGCGGCGAAGAGCAGCTCCACGCTCGACGCGCTCACTCCGTCCGCGCTCTGGATGGTGAAGCTCGAGACCGATTCGTACTCGGGCGTCGCGACGAGGCCCACGTAGATCGACGCGATCGCGGTCGGCAGCACGACGCCGAGCGACATGCGGAGCACGAGCCGCCGCGCGCGGAGGCGGCGGAGGTCCTTCGCGGTGCTGCTGCGTCGTTCGGCGGGAAGCGGGCCGGTCATGCGTTGGCCTCGTAGGCGCGTTCGGCCTCGGCGATGTCGTCGTACATCTCGAGTCGACCGCGGCGGAGCACCGCGTAGCGCGACGCGTACTCCCGAATGGTCTTGAGCTGGTGGCTCACGATGATGACCGAGCTTCGTTCCTTGCGCTCGGTGAAGGCTTTGCGGCACTTCTCCTGGAAGCGCGTGTCGCCGACCGCGGTGACCTCGTCGACGAGGTAGGTGTCGAAGTCGATGGCCATGGACAAACCGAACGCGAGGCGCGCGCGCATGCCGCTCGAGTAGGTGCGCACGGGCATGCGGAAGTACTCACCGATGTCCGCGAAGGCGCGCGTGCTCTCGATGACCTCGTCGAGGTCCGCGTCGTAGATGCGCGCGACGAAGCGGCAGTTCTCTTCGCCCGTGAGGCTGCCGTTGAAGCCGCCCGCGAAGCCGATCGGCCAGCTCACGCGGCCCTTGCGCACGACCTTGCCCGCGTCCGGCTGCTCCGCCGCGCCGAGGATGCGCAGCAGCGTGCTCTTGCCGGCGCCGTTGCGACCGAGCACCCCGACGCTCACGCCTTCGGGGAACTCCGCGTCGATGCGATCGAGCACCACGTGGTCACCCACCGTGGTGCGGTATGCCTTGGTCACGCCTTCGAGTCGGATCACGTGACCTCCACCTTCGCGCGCACGACGCGCTCGAGCGTGAGGCCCGCGAACAGCAACACCACGATGCACGCGAGCACGTAGGCGATGCTCGCGTGGCGCGCGTGGTAGGAGGCGAACCAGCCGTCGCGCACGAGCTCGACGCAATGGAGCACCGGGTTCCAGAGCATGAAGTCGCGCACGTTCGTGGGGAGCGACTCCGCGGTGAAGAAGAGCCCGCTCATCCAGAACACCGGACGAAAGAGCGGCCCCCGCAGGCGCTCGACCGAGTTGCTGAGCACCGAGAGGGTGCAGAGCACGAGGCCGAGCGACGTCCCGAAGAGGCAGCCGAGGCCGAGGCCGACGCAGACGAGGAGCACGTCGTCGATCACGAAGTGCTGGGTGACCAGCGCTTCGCCGCCGAGGATGATCAGGAAGATGGCGCCGTAGGTCGCGCCCTCGAGCGTGCCGCGCGCGATGACGAGGTCGAGCGTCTTGACCTGCGGGTAGAAGAGCAGCGACTTGTTGCCGCTGATCGCGTTGGCGCAGCGATCCGCGGTCTTCATCGCGATCTCGTACGGGATCACGCCCGTCGCGAGGAAGGCGACGATGGGCATGCCGTTGGGCGCCTCGCGGCCCGCGAGCGCGAAGAGGCCCCAGAACGTGCCGATCCAGAAGAGCGGCTCGAGGATCGCCCAGAGGTAGCCGAGCTGGTGGGCGCCGAAGCGGGTGCGCGTCTCGCGGAGCGCGACCGCGTGGATGACGCGGAGCTGCGTCGCGAGCCCCGTGACGAAGCTCGACGCAACGGTGGGCGAGGCGGCGGTGCTCACGGCGCCTCCGAAGGGTCGGGGGCGGTGGACGCGGGAGGTGCCGTGCCATCGTACGTCGCGGGAGGCACCGGGACGTCGGCGCCCGAGCTCGCGCCGAAAGGATCGGGAACGAACGTCCAGGCCGTGCTCGCGCTCTGCGCGCCCTCCGCCTCGACGGCGTGCTCGGCGTGCTCACCGGGTCGTTCGGCGCACGCGAGCCGCTCACGCGCCGAGGTTCGCACACGCCGGCACACCCGACCGCTGGCAGACGCGTAGGTGGGACCGAGCTCGAAGTGCTCCCCCTCGAGGGTCAGCGCGCCTTCGTCGAGCTCGGGCAGGCGAGAGAGCAGGAGACGCTCGGCGGGGGTCGTCGCGAGCTCCACGCCCGGACGCAGGGCCGCCGCGTAGTAGATCTCCGAGTCGCTCGGCGTGGCGCTTCCACAAGCGACGCAGACGGGCACGAGCGCGATCGAGAGGCGGAGACGCATGGGGGCATTTTCGAGGTTCGGTCGCCGGACGGCGCGGCTGCCGGTCGATGACTCACGTGACGGATGACTCACGTGACGGCGGGTCGCGCGGCCGGGCTACGATTTGTAGATCGGGAGCACCGAACGCGCAGGTTCTCGGCGGATCCTCACCCCTCGCCAACTCGCAGGGGGATTCGACGGACGGTCACGTGGGTGAGTACACCCCGAGCACTGCACCGCGCTCGTCGACCACGAACGCCCGCTTTTCACGGAGCTTCGCCAAGGTCTGATCGACCTCCGAGACGAGCGCGTCGGCGGAGACCGCGAGGGGGTCGCAGCACATCGAACGCCCGACCGGCTCGTCGAGACCGCCGCGCTCGAGCGCGCTGCGGAGCTCGACCTCGCCGATGCTGCCTACGAGGACGCCGTGGGAGACGATCGCCGCGACGGGCACCGCCGAGGTCGCGAGCGCGAGGAGGGCATCGCGAACTGGGGTGTCGGGCGTGAGGTGCGGTGGAGCAGGGCACGTGAGCTCGCCCACGCGGGACAGTCTGCGGCCAAGCGAGCCTGAGGGGTGCAGGCGCGCGAAGTCGTCCGCTCGGAACCCACGGATCCGCACCAGGGCGACCGCGAGCGCATCACCCATCGCGAGGGCGGCGAGGGTCGAGGACGTCGGCGCGAGACCGTTGGGGTCGACCTCGCGGTCGACCGACACGTCGAGCGCGATGTCCGCGCCGCGCCCGAGGGTCGAGTCGAGCTTTCCGACCAGCGCGATGGTGGGGACGCCCCGCGCCTTGAGGTGGGGCAGCATGCCTGCGACCTCGGGGGTTTCGCCACTGTAGGAGATGAGGATCACGGCGTCGTGGGCGGTGATCATGCCGAGGTCGCCGTGGAAGGCCTCGGCGGAGTGGACGAAGAAGCTCGGCGTCCCGGTGGAGGCGAAGGTCGCCGCGAGCTTGCGGCCGATGTGGCCGGACTTGCCGAGGCCCGTGATGACCACGTGCCCGGAGACGGCGTGGAGTGCGCGGACGGCTTGTCCGAAGCGACGGTCGACCCTCGAAGCCAGCGCGGCGATGGCGGCCGCCTGCTGCTTGAAGCACTCGCGTGCTTCGTTGGTGAATGGGTCGAGGACCGAGACGTTGTCGTGCGCGCGGGCGCTTGCGTCGAAAGCCATGGGTGCCTCAGGAGAGGGGGAAGCGAAGTCGTTCGGAGTCGCGTCGAGCGCGTGAGTTTTCCGAGGTCGGTGTCGCCGTGGTGACGAGGTCGAGCTCGCGAGTGGGGTTCGTCCGGGTCATGGAGCGGTTGCGCTTTTGCAAAGCAGCAAACGTGCCTCCCGGAATCACGTCAAAAATTGCACGCAGATTCGTGACACGCCGCGTCAATGAGTGCCAGTTGACCCTCGCGAGCGTGACTCCCGGCGCCATCGGAATGACACGAATGTCGCGGTGGGGACTCCCGTGGCGGCCACCTTTCGCGTCGGCGCAACGTGTCGTCGACCATGCCCCACGCCGTCCCCAATCGAGAACGCGCGCCGGTCTGATGGTGCTGGGCCGCGAGGCGGAGAAGATGGCTCAGAGACCCGCGTCGACGACGCTCGGGACGGCCCCATCCGCTTCGATCGCTGCGTCGCCGCCCTCGTTCAGCAGATCCTCGAACGCGCCCGCCTGCCAGAGCAGGTAGCCTGCGAGCGCGAGCGCACCTCCGAGCACCACGAGCGAGACCAGGCTGACCACGAGCTGCGCACCGGTGCTGGGGGGCTTCACCTCGACCGGGGCGGGCACGGGCGCGTCGGGAGGCGGCGGCTGGGAGAACTGCGCGAAGGTGTTCGGGCGATCCGAGGCGG
Organism: uncultured Sandaracinus sp.; assembly: GCA_937982655.1. Taxonomy (GTDB): domain Bacteria; phylum Myxococcota_A; class Polyangia; order Polyangiales; family Houyiibacteriaceae; genus JACKEH01. The sequence goes on along the minus strand of CALJLK010000371.1, from coordinate 14,938 downwards.
CGGGCGGGGAAGCGGAGGGGCGGAGCACCGGCCGCGAATGAGACGGCGTCGGAACGGGGGTCGGCACGCGCGGACGAGGGGGCGGAGGGCGTGGTGCGCTCGGAGGCGGTGGTGGCGCCGTCGTCACGCGTCGCCGCGGCACCTGGGCGGCCGTCGGGTGCGGCAGCGGCTCGTCGTCTTCTTCGAGCTCGTCGCTGAAGAGCGACGCCGAGGCCGCCATGGTGTGGTTCGCGAGGTGGCTCGCGGTCGCGTGGGCCTGCTCGACCGAGAAGGCCTCGCTCCACGAGATGGGCGCGTCCTCGATCTTGTCGCCGAGCACGGTGGCCAGCAGCCCGGCGAGGTTCGACGAGTGTACGTGCCCCGCGCCGGGCTGTGCTTGCAGGAGGCGATCGCGCAGCGCCTTCGCGCTCGGCAGTCGAACCCGCACGTCGGGGCGCAGCGCCTCGAGGATCACGTCCTCCAGCGGCTCGGGCACGGTGCCGTGCTCGCTCGGCTTGGGGATCTGCGGGTTGCGCACCATGTCGAGCAGGCGGATCTCGTTGTCGGCCCGGAAGAGGCGGCGTGAGGTCACCATCTCCCAGAGCACCACGCCGAGCGCGTACACGTCGGTGCGCCGATCGAGCTCGCCTGCGTTCGCTTGCTCGGGCGACATGTAGCCGACCTTGCCGCGGATGACGCCCACGCGCGTGCGCTCGGCTTGGGCGCGGCTCTTGGCGATGCCGAAGTCGATCACCTTCACGTGGCCATCCCACGAGAGCAGGACGTTTTGCGGGCTCACGTCGCGGTGCACGACGTCCATCGGCTGCCCGCGCTCGTCCTTGAGCTCGTGCGCGGCGTGCAGGCCGTCGGCGATCTGCATCGCGATCCAGGCCGCGAGATCCGGCGAGAGGCGCCGACCGGCCTTCGCGAGCGCGCGGAGCAGGTCGTAGAGACTGCACCCGTGCACGTACTCCATGACCATGAGGTACGTGCCCTCGGCCTCGAGCAGCTCCTCCACGCGGACCACGTTCGGGTGCTGGATGCGCACCGCGAGGCGGGCTTCGTCGAGGAACATCCGCACGAACTTCGCGTCCCGCGCGAGGTGTGGGTGCACCACCTTGATCGCGACCGGCCGCTGAAAGCCCGCCGCGCCCCGTCGGCGCGCCAGATAGAGCGCCGCCATGCCGCCGGACTTGACGTGACTGACGATCTCGTAGCCGCCCAGCGACTGCCCGCGCTGAAGCTCCATTCGGGGGACAGCATCACCGCGTCCGCCGTGCGGGATCAAGCATGCGGTGTGAATCTCGTCCACCTCGCGGCTCGAGGTCGACGTCCCGACCGTGAGCCCTCGCCCTTGCGTCCGCGGCGCGGTGCGCGCTACGTCGGCGCGCCATGCACGACGCCGACCTGCACCTCGATTCGCTCGCCATCCACGCCGGCCAGGAGCCGGACCCCATCACCGGCGCGGTGATGACGCCGATCGTGCTCGCCAGCACCTTCGCGCAGCAGAGCCCGGGCGTGCACAAGGGCTTCGAGTACGCGCGCACCAACAACCCGACCCGGCAGACCCTCGAGCGCTGCGTGGCGGGGATCGAAGGCGCCGCGCACGGCATCGTGTTCGGCAGCGGCTGCGCGGCGATGACCACGCTCTGCCTCACCCTGCGCCCCGGCGACCACGTCGTGGCGTGCGACGACGTCTACGGGGGCACGTTCCGCATCCTCGACAAGGTGATGCGCCCGCTCGGCATCGAGACGACCTGGGTCGACATGACGGACCTCGCCGCGGTCGAGGCGGCGATCACGCCGAAGACCAAGCTCGCGTGGATCGAGACGCCGACGAACCCGATGCTCAAGATCATCGACATCGCAGCGGTGTCCGCGATCGCGAAGAAGCACGGCGCGCGCGTCGGCGTCGACAACACCTTCGCGACGCCGGTGCTGCAGCGGCCGCTCGAGCTCGGCGCGGACCTCGTCCTGCACTCGATGACGAAGTACCTCAACGGGCACAGCGACGTGGTCGGCGGCGTGATCGCCACGAGCGACACCGCGCTCACCGAGCAGCTCCGGTTCCTGCAGAACGCGATCGGCGCGATCCTTCCGCCCTTCGATTCGTTCATGGTGCTCCGCGGCATCAAGACGCTGCCGGTGCGCATCGAGCGGCACGGCAAGAGCGCGATGCAGATCGCGCGCTGGCTCGAGACGCAGAAGGGCGTCGCGAAGGTCATCTATCCGGGACTCGAGTCGCACCCGCAGCACGCGCTCGCGAAGTCGCAGATGAAGGGCTTCGGCGGGATGATCAGCGTCGAGATCGAGGGCGGTTTGCCGGCGGCGCGGCGCTTCCTCGAGACGACGCGCCTGTTCACCTTGGCCGAGAGCCTCGGCGGCGTGGAGTCGCTGATCGAGCACCCGGCGATCATGACGCACGGGTCGATTCCGAAGGAGAGCCGCGAGAAGCTCGGGATCCGCGACGGTTTGATCCGCCTCTCGGTCGGGCTCGAGCACGTCGAGGATCTGATGGCGGATCTGGATGCGGCGCTGAAGGCCGCGCGCGGCTGAGGCACGGTCGTCGACGCGTTCGGGCGTTCGTTCGCGTCGGGTCGATGTCCACGATCACCTCCACGACTACGTCCACGATCACGTCCACGTCCACGTCCACGTCCACGTCGTCTTCGTGGACGTCGTGAAACGAAGAAGGCGACCCGGGAGGGCCGCCTTCTTCTGCGATCGTACCCGCGATCAGTCGTCGTAGAAGAGCGGGGCGCGCTTGCGGATGAAGCGCAGCACGAGATCGCGCGCGTCGGCCGAGAGGTGCTCGAACTGGATGCCCATCCCGGGGTCGGCGTCGCTGTTGAAGTCCATCGGATCGCGCACGAAGCGGACCCAACCGTCGACCTTGAACTCGAAGTTGCCGGGCAGCGTGACGAGCGCGCGGACGCGGGTGCCGAGCTTGAGGACCTCGTAGGTCGAGAGGAACACGCCGCCGTCGGAGATCTCGCCGCTGAATCCGACGAAGAAGTTCGACTCGGTGGTCGCGCCGATGTTCGCCTCCACGTCGACTCGCGGACCCGTGGCGGGCGGCGGCGTCGGCACCGAGGGGCGATGCTGCGCGGGCTGCGGCGCGTGGGCTTGCTGCGGAATGGGCGCGGCCTGCGGAGCGACCGCGGTTGGCGCGAACGCGTTCGCGTGGGGCACGGGCGCGGTCGGTGGGATGTGTGGCTGTGGCGCCGCGTGGTCCGCCGGCGGGAGCCGACTCGGCACGGTGGTCAGCGGGAAGAGCAGGCTCATCGTCTTCGCGAGCACTTCGGTCGCGGTCGCAATGCCCCCGTGCTGCGTGCGCACGTCCTGCAGGAGCGCGAGGGTCTGGCTCAGGGAGCCGAGCGCAGCCTTCACGCTGGCCTTCCCGTCGGGCTCGGACGACGCGCGCTCGGCCTCGAAGAGCGCTCCGACCGATTGCGCGATGTTCTGCGCGACCGCCATCACGTCTTCGGGGATGTTCGAGTCGCGCTGCAGCGCTTCGAGCGCTTGGCCCAGCGATTCGCGAGCCTCGCGGGCCTTGGCGGCACCGGAGTAGGTCATGCGGAGTCCTCCAGCCCGAATGGTTTCGGGACGCGGCGGAGGATAGCTCGCCTCGCGCTCGCGAATCAAAAGGGGTTTTGGGGGAGGCTCCGCTGGGCTTGGCCCAGTGGAGGGGGTCTTTACCAAAGACCCCGAGAGAAGGGGTTTTGGGGAGCCTCACTCGACGCGATACCGCGGACGTTCGGGGGGAACGCGGCCGAAGCGCACCGCGCCGACGAGGCCAATCGCCAGCCCCACCGCGCAGACCCAGAAGCCGGCCAAGAGCGCGATCTCCACGTCGCGGCCGTAGGCACGCTCCACCTGCGCGACCCCGCTCTGCACGCGGTGCAGCGTGAACGCGAGACTCGCACCACCGAGGACGCACAAGCCTGCCACCGCGAGGCGTGCGCTTCGCATGGAGCTCGGCGTGCGGCGACGGATCACGATCCCGAAGAGCGCGAGCGCGACCGCTGGGACGAGCCAGAGGTTGAGCGCGACGGTCGAGGCGGTCGCGAGCCCCGTCGCGCGTGCGGAGCCGTCCGGGTAGGCGACCTCCACGAACGGCAACAAGAATCCGACGATCGCGACGAGCGCGCCGAGCACGAGCCAGCCGCGACCGAAGCGTGGGTCGTGGGTCGCGAGCGGTTGGTGGTCGTCGGGCGCGCCGCTGCCCCGCATGCGCTGGAGCTCGTCGAAGCCGACCAGAGGGATGTCGTGCTCGGGACAGCGCGCTTCGTCCTCGAACGACTCGCCGCAGAAGGGACAGAAGCGGACGCCGGTCGTGGAGGCCTTCGGAGGCGCCATGGGCGCGGAGGGTAGTACGGATGTCGGACGGGAGCCGAGGTGAAGGCGGGGGCACGCGCGCGTTCGCGTGCGAGTCGAGCGTCGCGGCTCACGTGACGACGTGTGGTGCGGGAACGCGGCGGCCGACTCGCGTGAGCGGTCACCCGAGGTCGCGTGCGCTGAGGGAAGGGCCGTGGTACCCCGTGACGACGATGGGGGCGCTGCACATCCGCGGGATCGAGAAGCCGGACTACGACTACCTCGTTTCCGTGCTGGATCGATGGTGGGGCGGACCGGCCGGACAACGCGCGCATCCCTACTTCTTCTACGAGCTCGGCGAGTACGCGCTCATCGCCGAGGACGACGGCCGCGTGGTCGGCTTTCTGCTCGGTCTCATCACGCCGCGGAAGGACTCCGGCTACGTACACCTCGTGGGCATCGACCCCGACTTTCGTCGACGCGGCGTGGGACAGCAGCTCTACGAGCGCTTCGAGGAGCGCTGTCGTTCGGAGGGAGTTCTACGTTTGAAGGCGATCGCCGCGGTCGGCAACGACGCGTCGGTGGCGTTCCACGAAGCGCTCGGTTTCGCGAGCGAAGAGGTCGCACACTACGCGGGTCCCGGTCGCGCTCGGATGGTGTTCACGAAGTCGCTCTGAGGCGCTCGTCGATCGCAGACGAGGACGAGCGCGCTCGATGGCTCGCTCGGTTCGCGGCGACGCCGTCACGCGGGAAGCGCGCGTCACCGTCCTCCATGCGACGTCGTCACACGCGCTGCGCGGCGTTCGAGCGTCGCTTCACTTGCGGCCGAAGAGGCGCCCGAAGAGCGCGCCCATCTTCGAGGTCGGCTTCGGCTTCGCCTCCGGGGCGTCGCGCCGAAGCCCGAGCTCGGCGAGCACTTGGCTCCACGGTCGCGAACGATCGAGCTGCACGTCGCGGGTGCGTCCGTCCGCGCCGTTCGCCTCGATCGTCATCACGCCGTGCCCGTCGAACGAGAGCACGAGCTCGATCGTCTCGCGCGGCGTCGTCGACGTAACGACCACGCTGCCGATGTACTCGTCCTGCGCCGGGTCGCCCGAATCGCCCTGAAAGAGCGGGAGCTGCAGCACGCCGAGCTCGTCGAGCGCCACCCGTTTGCGCAGGGTGACGGGCACGCGCGTGTTGCGCGCGAGGAGCACGTCCTGCCGGCCTTGCGCGTTCGTGTGGAAGAGCGTCATCGGCAGCACGTCGCGGAGCGCGAGGGCCGCCTCGTCGTCGAGCTCCGCCGCGAGCAACGCGGCGCCGAGCGCGACCGCTTCGTCGGGGTTGATGCGGCGGCTCGCGCGGCGACCGAAGAGCCCCTCGACTGCGTGACGCCCCGCGGGCACGCGCGTCGACCCTCCGACGAGGATCACGTCGTCGACGTCGCGCGGCTCGAGGCTCGCGAGGCGCAGCACGTCGCGCGCGACCTCCACGCTCCGGTTCACCCACGGTGCGATGAGCTGTTCGAGCTCCGACCGCGTGATGCGCACCCGCAAGTCACGGCGCGGCTCGGTCGTCATGTCGCGCAGGTGCACGTCGTGATCGACCTCGACGCTGAGGCTCCGCTTCGCGCGCTCGGCGGCCTCGCGGAGCCGCGCCACCTGCTGCGGCGTCGGATCGAGCGCGCCCAGCCGCGCGTCGCGGACGAAGGTCTCCCAGAGGTGCGACGCGAGCATGTCGTCGAAGTCACTGCCGCCGAGGAAGTTGTCGCCGCCCGTCGCGATGACGCGGTAGTCGTGATCGTCGATGTCGACGATCGACATGTCGAAGGTGCCGCCGCCGAAGTCCCAGACCGCGATGCGCGCCTTGACCCCGCGCCGATGCCCGTAGGCGACGGCGGCCGCGGTGGGCTCGGTGACGAGGCGATGGACCACCAAGCCGGCGGCCGCACCCGCGCGACGCACCGCCTCGCGCTGCGGCTCGCTGAAGTACGCCGGCACCGTGATCACCGCGCCTTCGACGGGGCGTCCGAGGTGCTCCTCCGCGGCGGTCTTCACCTCGGCGAGGATCTTCGTCGCGACGTCGTCCATACCGATGACGAAGTCGTCGAGGCGGACGCCGAAGTGTTGATCGTCCGCTTCGCCGAGCGGGTACGCGAAGCGGGTCTGCAGCTCGCGCGCGAGGCGCTCGCGGAAGGTGCGACCGAGCAGGCGCTTGCTGCCGTAGACGGTGCGGGTCGGCGCGAGCACGTGTCGGCTCGCCGCGCGCTCGCCGACGTGCGCCTCGCCGTCTTCGTCGAAGTGCACGATCGACGGGATGGTGGTGGCGCCGTTGCGCCCGGGGATGATCACCGGCTTGCCGTCGATCACGATCGACGCGCAGGTGTTCGTGGTGCCGAGGTCGATGCCGATCACGACGCCGGCCGCGCGGGTGGAGAGCAGCTCGACCAGCGGCGCGTGCTCCACCGACGGCTCGCGCGATCGAACGGGCATCGGGGGTGGCTTCACCGCACCGCCCGGGAGCGGCGGAGGGGCCTTGGCCGCCACGGTCTCGGGGGCGACCTGCAGATCCACGAACTCCACGCCGAGCCCGCGGATCGGATCGGCCCAGATCACGCGCGCGCAGCCGGATGCGAGCTCGGTCTCGTCGTCCGCGACGATCGTGAGCGTGACGAGGGTGCCGCGATGCGCGAGGGCCTCGGTCTCGATCCACGCGCCCGACGAGCTGATGTCGCGGAGCCGATCGAGCTGGACCGCGTCTTCGTCGATCGGGGCCCACCAAACGCGGGCGGAGGAGGGCAGGCGCTCGTGCCGACGGCGGTCGCTCATCGCGCCGGAGGATACGCCAAGCGCAACCGGTCGGCCGCGTCATCCGTGCGACGCCAGGCGGTGCCGTACGCCGCGAGGCGGGCACACGCTCACCGACGAGAGCTCTGCGCCACTCCTCGACCCACTGCGCTCGTCGCGCTCGGGTCGCGCTTCACATGCTCGTGGGCACTCGCTCGCTCAGGTCGCGGGGCGCACGTGTTGTGCGGGGGCACCGCAGTGAGGGCAGCGCGAGAGCTCGTGCGCGAAGGGGCCGCCGCAGTAGCCGCAGAACACCCGTCCCGCACGCGCGTCGTTCGGGAGGCGCCGCAGCTCCGGGTAGAGCATCTCGAGCTCCGCCGTGCTCATGCGATCCGTCTCTTCCGCCGGCGACCAGATCACCTCGAGCGCCGCGATCTGATAGGGCTGAAGCGCGACGACGCGCTGCAGGAGCGTGTGGAGATCGGCCGGGCGCGAGGGGTCGTGGCCGTTCGGGATCTCGACGTGTGCCGCGAGCAAGAAGGTCACGACCACCACGCCTTCGCCCTCTTCGGCGCGCGCGCGGGTGCCGGGCGCGTTCACGTTCGTGACTTGGCCTTGGTAGCCACGGACCAGCTCGTGCCGGAAGCGCGAGCGCGCGTCGTTCGCGGCCTGCCGGAACTGGGCCTCCGCGTGCGCGGGCGACTGCGGGTTCCACTCGCGCACGCCAGCGTAGATCCACGCGGCCTCCGCGCGACGCAGCAACAACGCGGTCTCACGCGCGAGGTGCGCGAGCCCCTGTTTGGACTGCGTATCGCCGCGCGCGAGCTCCATCAGCTTCTCTTGCACGAAGCGCCGCGAGCGCGCGTCGAGCGCGAGCTGCACCTGCACGATGTCGATGGTTCCCCAGCCGCCGTCGGTGTTGCGCTGCGCGACCGCGCCGCCCTTCTGAGCGGCTTGGATCGCGATCACGACCGCGAAGATCAAGAGGACCACCACCAGCGAGCCGCAGCTCATCGAGCCGCCGCCACCTCCACCCGAGTACGAGCCGCCCGAGTACGAGCTGCCGCCGAAGCTGCTGCCGCCGCCGTAGCTCGACCCGCCGGAGTATCCACCGCCGCCGCCGCCCGAGGAGAAGCTGCCGCCGCCGAACGATCCGCCGCTAACCTGCGCGTGCGCGGACGAGGCGAGCCCGACCAGCGAGGACGCGGCGACGAACGCGGCGAGGAGAGTGGCGCGCATCGACCGGAACCTTCGCACGGCCGCTCCGGGAGGGTCCAACTCCCCGCGCTTGTGGCCCGCCGCGCCGCCCGCGAACCAGACGACGGGGCGACTCGTGCGGTCGGGGCGTCCCGTCGGTGATCGACGTCAGGGCCGCAGCAAACGCTCAGAGCCACGACGCGTGCGAGCGGCTGATCTCGATTCTGGCGCCGCAAAGAGCGCACAGCACGGCGATTCAATCACCACACTCGCGCGGCGTTCCGACACACGTGCAACCGCATTCGTGCGAACAGGCGTCGGGCCCTTCGTAGCACTCGCCCCATCCGAAGGTGAACACAAGGGGCAACACGTCGCACCGCAAGACTGGACAATAACGAGGCACTGGATCCTCGGAATCTCCCGGCGGTTCGCCGCAGCCACATCCGCTCGGAACCCCCGAAAGAAGTCCGCTCGATGCTCGCGCCATCGAGAGTGGCACTCCACGACCTCCGCCAGGTCACCGACCGTTTCTGCCCTCACCTGGTCTCGGAGGTCGCAGAAATCCACGGGGTCGCCGAAACGAATGCTGGTTACGCCCGGGTTCCCTAGCCCCTCCGGTGGGACGTCGAGACAGACCTGATACCCCGATGGAAAGTCGGGCCGGCGGCCGTTCACCCACCGACACAGCACCTGCCACTCGTCCTCCGAAAGCTCCGCGATCGGCCGCTCCGGCTCGAGGGGCGCCGGGCCGTAGGAGGCGGCGCAACCGAGCGCGAGAGCGAACGTTAGGGTCCATCGTGCCATCACGGCCTCAGGTAGTCCTTATGCCACTCGTCGTAGTCGCGGAACAGTCTCGTCCATCCATCGGGCGCCGCGACGAACCGACGAAACTCGATGAACTGCGACACGATTCGTCGAATGGCGTCGAGATGAGCGTTCTCGCCGTGCAGCTCGCGCTCGTCGGAGATCGAGAGCTCGGCTTCCAGAAGATTCGACCACCAGGCGCGCTCCGGGTGCCCGCCTCGAACTAGGAGAACCCATTCCCGAAAGCCCAGAAGCGCACCGCCTCCATACGCGCGATCGAAGCCTTCGAGGTAGGACACGAACTGAAGTAGATCCACCGAGGGGAGGTACATCAGCGGACGCTCCGCGATGTTCGCGAGAACCCACGCGCCCTCGCCGAGTCGGTCGCGCTCAGAATCCGAAATCAATCGCATCTTCAATCTCGCACCACCCGAAAGGACGCTTCAGGCTCCACCAGGTCTTGCAGGAACGCGCGCGCCGTGGGCATGCACCACACCCACTCCTGATCTTGCCACGGCCAGAAGTACGCGCCGCCGCCACACTGAATGGGGTCAGTCTCAGCAGAGTCGCACCATTCACCCGTGTAGAGCACGCGAAGTCCGAATGCGTTCTCGGGTTGTTCCGCCGTGACGTGCCACTGCATCCACGGCTCCACGTCATCCCGGCGAGCTGCGTCGAAGGGGAGTAGCTTTGGGCTCTCGGCGCGGCAGAGATACTCCCACTCGATGTCTGTGGGCAGTCGTCCGCCCAGCGCACGAGCGACTCTTTTCGCGTCCTCGTGAGCAACGCGTGCCACGAGAGTGTCTTCTCTGTCTCTTGCCAGTTCGGCGAATCCAGCGCGCCGAAGATCCAAGTTTGATATTGGAGCCTGTGTGACCCAGAACGGCGCGATCGTCACTTGGTGAGCGCGTGGAGTGTCGTCGAAGTAGCTCGACCACCCCGGTGCGATGGCGTCGATGGTTGCCAAGTCGTCGTCGCGGAGGCCGATGGCGACGTCTCCACCTGCAAGGCCGACGAAACACAGATCGACCGATGGCACGGGCTACCTCACGAAAGGGCGGCGTGGTCGGCCGTTTCGGTCGATCATGGTCGGAGCGTCGGGTCGTCAGCTCTGCTGGGCGCGCTCGAGCGTCTGCAGGAACGCGCGCTCGAGCGTCTTCACCAGGGGGGCGAGGTGGCGGACTTGTTGCCCGTTTTCGAGCGCGGTCTTCAGGATGAGTCGCGCGTCGTGGCCTTCGGGGACGCGGACTTCGAGGGTGGCCGCGCCTTGGAGCTTCACCACGCAGCGCTGGAGCTCGAGCGCGCGGCGAAGCGGCTCGGGGTCGCCCTTCGGGCGGACTTCGTAGATGCCGCTCTCCGGCGCGATGAGCGGCTCGAGCGCGCCCGCGTAGAGCACCTCGCCGGCCGCGATCACCACGACCTGATCGCAGACCTTCTCCACGTCCGGGAGGATGTGCGTGGAGAGGATGACGCTGGTGCCGGTGCGGGTCGGGATGTCGTGGATGAGGGCGAGCATCTCGTCGCGGCCGCGCGGGTCGAGGCCGCTGGTCGGCTCGTCGAGGAGGAGGAGCTTCGGGTCGCCGACGAGGGCCTGCGCGAGGCGGGCGCGTTGCTTCATGCCGGTGGAGAAGCTGCCGAGGCGTCGATAGCGCGCTTCGCCGAGGCCCACGTAGTGGAGCACCTGGTGCGCGCGCGCGATGGCTTCGGACTTCGGGAGCCCGCAGAGCTCGGCCGCGAAGGTCGCGTATTGGAGCGCGGTGAGCTCGGGCATGACCGAGTCGCCTTCGGGCATGTACCCGATGCGCGCGCGGATCGCGAAGGGGTCGCGGCGGACCTCTTCGCCGAAGACCTTCACCACGCCGTGGTCGGACTCGACGAGGCCGAGCAGCGTCTTGAGCAGCGTGCTCTTGCCGGCGCCGTTCGGGCCGAGGAGGCCGATGCGACCGGGCTCGAGCGTGAGGCTCACGCCCTTGAGCGCGCGCAGCTCGCCGTAGCGTTTCTCGACCCCTTCGAGCGCGATGAGCGACATCGCGGCGGACCTTACGCGAGCGCGGCCGGGAGCGCGAGCGCGTGAGCCGATGGACTCGGTCTGTCGAAAGCTCGCGGTCCGCCCTGGGCCGGGCGACGGTGCTGCACTCGTCGATGCAGGTGCCGACTCATGCGGCCGATCGTTCCGTCTGGACGAAACCGTCGCTCCGGCCGTCTCGATGTAGACGTGATCGTCTATTCCGCTACGATCCGTAGGACCATCGTGTCGATGCTCGGGTGTCGACGGTGATCCTGTCGTGCCGTCGGAACGACGGTCAGTGAATTTCGCTCCGCGAGCGCCCGTTTCTGCCTGAAACGAAGTGATTTCCAGTGGTTGTGCACACGCCAAGAACTTGACCGCGTTTTCCCGGCCCCCGTAGCTTCGGGGCGTGGTGGTAAAGAGTGGCAAGAGGTGTCATTCTCGCCCGCGCTCGGGGCTCACGGTGGGGATCACTGCCGTCGCCGCCGAGGCCACGCGCAGGTGAAGGGTGTTCCGAGGGCGCTACGAGCACGCGATCGACGGGAAGGGGCGAACCTCGCTCCCTTCGCGTTTTCGCGACGTGCTCGCGTCCGAGGGCGAGTCGAAGCTCGTGATCACGAGCGGCCTCGAGCCCTGCCTGGTCGCGTACCCGATGCGCGAGTGGCTCGCCTTCGAGGAGCGGCTCGCCAAGCTCCCGCAGTTCGACCCGAGCGTGACGATGCTCCGCCGCATCTACGTGAGCGGCGCGGTCGAGTGCGACTTCGACAAGATGGGCCGCGTGCTCGTCCCGCCGACGCTGCGCAAGCACGCGGGGCTCGAGCGCGAGGTGACGTGGGCCGGCATGGGCAAACACGTCGAGCTCTGGGCGACCGAGCGCTTCGACGCGCTGCGCGACGCCGTGGCGGCCGACGAGGACAAGAAGCAGGCGATGGCGTCGCGCCTGGCGGAGCTCGGGCTGTGAAGCGGCGCGAACGAGAACGCCTCGCGAAGGCGGCCGAGCTCGCGAAGCGGACCGCGGCGGCCGACGTCGAGGTCGCCACCGAGGTCGTCGACGACGTCGTGGACGACCAGGAGTCGGTGTCGCCTCTTCGTGTGGAGCCCATCGTGCTTCCCGATGGAAGCTCGTTTCATCACCTGACCATTCTTCGTGAAGAAACGGTCGATGCGCTGGAGCCGAAATCCGGTGGAGTCTACGCGGACGTCACCCTCGGTGGTGGCGGACACACGGAGCTCCTGCTGGAGAAGAGCGCCCCAGAAGGTCGGGTGATTGGCGTCGATCGCGACGAGCGTGCGCTCGCGGCGGCGCGGGAACGGCTCTCGCGCTTCGGGGAGCGCGCGACGCTCGTGAAGGGCGAAGCGGGCGCGCTCCCGCGGGTGCTCGAATCGCTCGGGATCACCCACGTGAACGGCGTGATGGCGGATCTCGGGGTCAGCTCGCCGCAGCTCGACGACGCGGGGCGCGGCTTCTCCTTCCGCTTTTCGGGGCCGCTCGACATGCGCATGGATCCTTCGCGCGGCGAGACCGCGAAGGAGCTGTGCGAGCGGCTCGACGAGACCGAGCTGGCGAACGTGATCTTTCAGTACGGTGACGAACGAAAGTCGCGTCCGATCGCGCGCTCGATCAAACGCGCGATCGACGAGAACGCGCTCGATACGACGGACGATCTCCGCGCCGCGGTGCACCGCGTGATTCGGCCCAAGCACGGTCAGCGGATCGACCCCGCAACGCGCACGTTTCAGGCGCTGCGCATCGCGGTGAACGACGAGCTCGGGCAGCTCGAGGCCTTGCTCGCGTGTCTTCCGGACGTGCTCGCGGACGGCGGCGTGGCGTCGATCATCAGCTTTCATTCGCTCGAGGATCGGCTCGGGAAGAACGCGTTCCGCGGCGACCCGCGGATGGAGCGGCTCACCAAGAAGCCGGTGATCGCGAGCGACGACGAGGCGGCACGGAATCCGCGGGCGCGCTCGGCGAAGCTCCGGGCCGCGCGTCGGGTGTCGCGGGAGGTGGCCCCGTGACTGAGCTCAGGCCGAGCGCGTCCAAGAACCGCAAGCTCGAGCTCGAGCTGGACGGCGAGCTCGATGCGCCGAAGCCGACGGGGCGTCGCGAGAAGCGGGTCTCGCTCGGCGATCGCAGCGCGCCGCGTTTCTTGGCGCTCTGGTTCGCGGCGGTGCTCGCGACGGTCGCGGCGTTCGTGGTGCACCTCGCGATGCGTCACGAGGTCAACCGTCTCGGGCTCGACGTGGACGCCGCGCGCCGCGAGCAGCGACGCCTGGTCGAGCAGCGGCGTCTGCTCTCCACCGAAGCGGCGACCCTGCGGCAGGCGCCGCGCGTGGAGGCGGTCGCACGTGGTCACCTCGAGATGGAGGTACCGGCGCCGGAGCGCATCGTGCCGATCGACGGTCGTCCGCGTCAGTCGCGGCGGACCGCGGGGAGGGTGCGATGAGCGTCGCGCTCACGCCCGTTCCGAGCGCGGTGGCGAACCGCGATCGTCGGCGCCGCTGGCTGCGCGTGCGCGTGGGCGTGCTCGGCTTCCTCGTGCTCTGCGGCGCGGGCGCGGTCGTGCGTCGCGCGTTCGAGCTGCAGATCGAACGCGCGCCCGCGCTGCGCGAGATGGCGGAAGAGCAATACCTCCGGAGCGTGCGGCTCGCGCCCAAGCGCGGCACCGTCTACGACCGCCACGGCGCGGAGCTCGCGGTGAGCGTGGACGTCGACAGCGTCTGGGCGAGCCCGAGCGAGCTCCGCCGCGAGAACGGCGATCCGAACGCGGTGGCGACGCAGCTCGCCGCGCTGCTCGGGGTCGATCGCGAGCGCATCGCCACGCGTCTGTCGAGCGATCGGCACTTCGTGTGGATCAAGCGGCACGTCACGCCCGAGCTCGCGCAACGCGTGCGCGACGCGGGGCTTCCGGGCGTGCACCTCGATCGGGAGGCGCGGCGCTTCTATCCGAACCGCGAGCTCGCGTCGCACGTGCTCGGCTTCGCGAACATCGACGGCCAAGGCATCGAGGGGCTCGAGCTCTCGCTCGAAGAGCAGCTCCGCGGAAGCCGACACGCGGTGCCGGCGGTGCGCGATCGACGCGGGCGCGTGGTCTACAGCGACTCGTTGCTCGACGACTCGGTGGGGCAGGGCGCGGACGTCACGCTCACGATCGATCGCGCGATCCAGCGCGTCGCGGAGCGGGAGCTCGCGCTCGCGGTGCAGACCTTCGAGGCGAAGGCCGGCAGCGTGGTGGTGATGGATCCGCGCACCGGCGAGATCCTCGCGATCGCGGACTATCCGACCTTCGATCCGAACGCGCCGGGCGACTATCCGGCGTCGCATCGCCGCAACCGCGCGGTCACCGATCGGTTCGAGCCGGGCTCGACCGTGAAGCCCTTCACCGTCGCGGCGGCGCTGAGCTCGGGAACGATTCGCCCCGAACAGTCGATCGACTGCGAAGGCGGCGCGATGCAAGTGGACGAGTACGTCATCCACGACACCACGCCGCACGAGCAGCTCACGCCCGCGCAGATCCTCGCGTACTCGTCGAACATCGGCACCGCGAAGATCGGCGGGACGCTCGGGCGCGAGGGGCTCTACCGCGCGTTCCGCGCGTTTGGTTTCGGCGAGACGACGGGGCTTCCGCTGCCGGGCGAGGTGAGCGGTTCGCTGCGTCACTTCCGCCGCTGGTACGAGATGGACGCGGCGACGATCTCGTTCGGTCAGGGCGTGAGCGTGACGAGCGTGCAGCTCGCGTCCGCGATGGGCGCGCTCGCGAACGGCGGCGTACTGGTGAAGCCGACGCTGGTGCGGCGCATCACGAGCGCGCGCGGTGAGGTGCTCGAAGAGCATCGGCCCGAGGCGCGACGTCGGGTGGTCTCGGAGCGC
>CALJLK010000370.1 GCA_937982655.1 uncultured Sandaracinus sp. | reverse complement strand
ATCGATCCGTGTCGTCGATCGATCCGTGTCGTCGATCGATCCGTGTCGTCGATCGCGGCGCTTCGCTCGGGTGCGCGAACGATCAGCCCTTCATCGCATCGTGGACGAGCAGGCCGGCGTAGGCGAGGTAGGCTGCGAGCAGGATCGCTCCGGAGACGCGGCTGAGGCGCAGGCGCGGGGCCATCATCGGCAGCAGCGCGGCGGTGATGGCGAGCATCCACCAGACGTCGCGCGTGACGATCTCGGCCGGCACGGGGAGGGGATGGACGACCGCCGTGACCCCCGCGATGCCGAGGATGTTGAAGATGTTGGAGCCGATCACGTTGGCGACCGCGACGTCGTCGCGACCGCGCCGCGCGGCCACCAGCGACGTCGCGAGCTCGGGCGCGCTGGTTCCGACGGAGACGATGGTCAGACCGATGAGCGTCTCCGACACCCCGAGCGCGCTCGCGATGTTGACCGCACCGTGCACGAGCGCGGTGGAGCCTCCCGCGAGCAGGCCGGCGCCGACCAGGATGGCCACGACGTTGAGCGCGATCGCGGCGCCGCCGGTTCGACCGAAGGACGCGGTGGTCAGCGACTCGTCGAGCTCCTTCGTCTCTTCGAGGCTGGTGTTGCGCCGCGCGATCCACACCGCGTAGCTCACGAACGCGATCACGCCCGTCACGAAGAACGCGCCTTCGAGCCGGTCGAGCTGGCCGTCGCGCACGAGCAAGAGGAGCTGGAAGCTCGCGAGCATCATCACGGGCCACTCGAGCTTCACGCTGTTGCCGAGGATGCGCAGCGGGACGAGGAGCGCGGTGAGCCCGAGGATGAGGCCGAGGTTGAAGAGGTTGGAGCCGACCACGTTGCCGATCGCGAGCCCCGGGCTCTCCTCGATGGCCGATTGAACGGAGACCACCATCTCGGGCATCGAGGTGCCCGCGGCGACGATCGTGAGGCCGACGACAGCCGGCGTGACGCGCGCGAGCAAGGCGACGCCGCTCGCGCCGCGCACGAGAGCTTCACCGCCTGCGACGAGCAGCGCGAGGCCGAGGACGATCAGGAGCCAGTCCATGCGGTGCGTTTCCTACGGCAACGGGCGCGACACACAAGCGTCACGGGTTTCGCTTCGCGCGGCGGGGCCGCTTCACGGCGTCGCAGCCGCAGGCTTCGGCGTGGGCCTGCAGAGCGGCGTCGAGCGCGGCGTCGTCGAGGGGCGCGGCGTCCTCGCGCCAGAGCCCGTCGATCACGAGGGTCGTTCCGTCGACGCGTCCGGAGAGCCGCCCGACGAGCGCGCCGCGGTGCAGCAGCGGCATCACGTACCACGCGAAGCGCCGCTGCGACTCCGGCTTGTAGACCTCCCAGACGTAGTCGAAGTCGAAGAGCTCGCGGAGGAGCGCGCGATCCCAGAGCAAGGGATCGAGCGGCCCGAGGATCCGCAGCACGTCATCCGCTTCCTGCGTCGCGCGATCGCGAACGTTCGCGGGGGCGAGGAACGCGCGTCTGCTGCCTTCGAGGCGCACCGCGTCGAGGGCGCCTTCGTCGACCAACACGTCGGGCAGGGCGCTCGTGCGAGCGTCGGAGAGCATCGACCACGTCGGCCCGCTCGTGCGCGCGAGCAGGCCGGCCGCTTCGACACGTTCGACGAGCGCCCAGCGCGCGAAGCGATCGTCGCGCGCGTCCGGCGCGTCGCTGCGTGCATCCGTCGGCGGCCGACCCCGGCGACTCGATTTCGTTGCGGCGGCGTCGTTCGGTGCCGCCGCGTGCGATCCGAGCGCGCGCTCGGGCACGTCGTAGAGCTTGCCGTCGCCGCTCCGACCGCAGACCACCACGCGGCACTGCGTCCACAGGATCTCCAGCGCCATCGAGGACGCCTTCGAGGTGCCCTTCCAGCCGCTCCAGTCGATCGCTTCGACGCGCCCGCGATCGGTCAGCGCCTTGGCGGAGATCGGGCCGCGCTCACGCACCTCGGACTCCACCGCGTCGACGATCGCGGCAGGTACGCGCTTCATGCGCTCGCTGACGCGCCACCACGGGGTCTGCACCATGCGCTCGCGGTAGAACGGGAACGCCGCGCCGGGCAGCAGGCAGCGCTCTTTGGCGAAGTGCTCGAACGCGGCGCCGTGCGCGTAGACGTGGGTGTAGATCGCGCCGCGCGGCAGGCCCTCGAGGCGCGCCATCGCGACGAGGTCGGCGTTGGTGCCCATCGGATCGAGAGGGTCGAGCTGGATGCAGCGAAGCCGCGCGAGCAGCGCGCGCACGTTCGCGGCGGAGGACGTCTCGACCGGGTCGGCGGGGTCAGCCGCCGACTTCGTGCGTCGGTCGAGCCCGAGCTGCGTGAGCAGGTAGGCGCGGGCCTCGATGCGGGAGAGCTCGACCGGCGTGCGTGACGTCGGGGTGGCGCTTCGTCGTTTCAAAACAGGCCGATGCTGAAGTGGAAGCTGCCGAAGGGCTCGTTCAGGAGCTCGCGGCGCAGGACGAGGATGCCGTAGTCGAGCGCGATCGGACCGACGGGGGTCGCGATCCGCAGACCGAAGCCGGCGGTGGGCCGGAGGTTCCAGGGCTCGAGGGTGCCGAGCTCGACCGCGCGCCACGAGTTGCCGAGGTCGACGAACACGCCGCCGCGGAGCGAGCCGGCGATCGGGAACCGAAGCTCGCCGCGCAGCGCCATGTAGACGTCGCCGCCCTGCAACGCGCCCACGAGGATGTCGGGGTTGGTGGGGACCTCGTCTGCGACGTCTTGGGGGATCAGCGCGTCTTGCAGGTAGCCGCGCACGGTGTCGATGCCGCCGAGGAAGAACTGCCGGTTCGGGTAGGTCTCGCTGTTCCGCTCGAGGTGCACGACGCGTCCGAGCTTGAGCTGCGCCGCGAACACGAAGCGGTCGCGATCGCCCATCGGGACGTAGCCGGTCGCGCTCCCGATGAGGCGCAGGTGGTGGCTGAGGAAGCGCGCCCCGTCGCCGCGCGTCGCGTCGGCCTCGGTGGTCAGCGTGCGCGCCCATTCGAGGTTTCCGGACAGAATGAAGCCGCGTTTCGGTGAGAAAGGGTTGTCGCGGCGGTCGTAGCTCAACGTCACTTGTGACGAGACGATGGTGCTCTTGCCCTCCGGAATGCGGAGCAAGTTCCGGAGCCGGACGTCGTCGCGGATGTCCATCAACACGCGCTCGTAGTCGTCGCCGCCGAGGATCTGCACGTCGTTGCCCTCGAAGCCGTTGCTCCACCCGAGCTGGAGCACGCGGCGCGGACGCCAGCCGACCGTGACGTCGACGGAGTTTCGGTCGAGGCCGAAATTGCGTTCGTTTTCGCGCATGTGCGCGATGGTGAGGCTCATCCGGACGTTCGGACGCCCGACGTACGGGAAGCTGAGCGTCCCGCTCACGCGCCGTTCGAGGCGCTCTTGGAGGCTCAGCTCTTCGAAGCGTCGCTGCACCGCGTCGTCGAGGAAGAAGAACTGATATCCGAACTGAGCGCCGAGCGAGAGCGTGATCGCGGTGCCGAACAAATTGCGGTAGCCGTACTCGGCGCCGAAGCGGATGCCCTGACCGGTGGAGACGCCGGCGCGGAAGTCCAGGTATTGAGCTTTGCGCTCGATCACCGTGATCTCGATCGTCTTCACGCGGGCCGGGAGGTCCTCGTCCTGCGGGGTGACGTTCACGCCGTCGAAGATGCCGAGGTCGAGGAGGCGCTCCTGGGTGATGCGCAGGACGGTCGGCGTCAGCGGCTCGCCGACGCGCGCGCGGACGATGCGTCGGATGAGCTCCTCGCGCGTGCGAGCGTTCCCGCGGATCACGATCTCGCCGACCGTGACGGGGAAGCGCTCGTCGAGGTTCAGCACGACCTCCGCGCGCGTGCGGTCGCCGCTGAAGCGAACGTCCGAGGACACCGTCGCGTAGTAGTAGCCGCGCTCGCGGTAGAGCTCCTCGATGCGGCTCTTCGCTTGTTCGAGCGCGAGGTACGAGAAGGGCTGCCCGCTCTCGAGGCCGGTCGCCTCCGCGAGCTCGCGCGCGCCGATCGCGCGCTGACCGCGGAGCTCGAGGCCGAAGAGCGTCGTGCGCGGTCCTTCGACGACCGGGACCACCACCACCGCGCGTCCGTCGCCGACCTCTTCGAGGCGCGCCGGGCCGATCCGCGCGTCGAGGAAACCTTCCGCCTCGTGCAGCTCGCGCAGGTGCTCGATCGCGCGTTCGTAGGCGCTCTCGTACCAGATGCGCAGCGGGTCGATGTCGATCGGGCGCGGTCGGTCGCGGGGTCCTCGGGGCCCGAGCGCGAGGTCCGCGACGTGGCCGTCGACCGGCGCGAAGAGCGAGCTCTCGTCGACGATCTCCTGCAGGTACGAGGCGATCTGATCGTCGAGGAAACGCTGATCGAAGTGCCGCGCGCCGGGGTACGAGCGCGCGACGACCTCGAGGCGATCGCCGGCGCGCACGAGCACGTCGAGGCGCGCGCGATCCACGATCGGTCGCCCGTCGGGGCCCGGCACCGCGAGCTTTCGGACCTCGACCCGCGCGTTCGGAAAGCCGCGGCGGCGGTACCAGTCTTCGAGGCGCGAAGCGTAGGTGCTCTCGATGCCGCGCACGAGGCGCTCTTCGGTGGGCGCGAGCGCGTCGTAGACCTCGCTGCGCGAGAAGGGCTCTTGGCCGCGGATGGTGACTTCGTAGCGTGGGCCGATCGAGGCGGGGATCACCAGGCGGACGCCGTCGTCGAGCGGCTCCACGCGCGCGGGTCCGAGGGAGGCCGCGAGCCAGCCGCCTTCGCGCAGGTGAGCTTCGCCTTCACGCATCAGCTCTTCGAGGCGCGCCCGCTCCAGCACGTCGCCCTCCGCGATCCCGAGCGCGCGACGCAGCCCCGAGACGACCGGCGGGGCCTCGCCCTCGAAGCGCAGCTCGCGCACGCGGGTCGGCGCGCCCTCGTCGATGCGCAGCAGCAGCACCTTGCGGCTCGGGTCGTCGGTGTCGCGCAGCTCCACGTCGAGGCGCGCCGCGTCGTGGCCACGCTCCGCGTAGAGCTCCGCAACGACGGCGGGCAGGCCGTCGAGGGTCGCTTCGTCGACCTCGTTGCCCGACGCGACACGGAGCTCGCGCAGGAGATCCGCGGTGTCGATGACGTCGTTGCCGTAGACGTCGACGCGCGTGAGGATCAGCCGCGGCACGAGGGCGATCACGAGGCGAACGCCGTCGCCTTCGGGCGCGAGCGCGATCTGGACGTCGGCCCAGCGCTCCTCCGCGAGCAGGCGTAGGACGAGCGCGCGCAGGGTGGGTCGCCCGATGGGGCTGCCGAGCGGGAGGCCGAGGTCGTTCGGGTCGAGCAAGCCGCCGTCGCCGCTCACGTCGATCGCGCGCACGGGGCGCCCGCGGAGCTCTTCGGGGAGCTGGGCGTGCGTGGAGGTCGCGGCGGTCGCGCAGAGGAGCGCGAGGAGGCCGACGAGGACCCCTCGACGCAGAAGCCCATTCTTCGGGGGCGCGCGACGCGGACGCACCGAGCCGTTGTAGCGCGGGGAGCGCGGCGACGTGGCGTTTCCGCGGAGTGGCTTCACGAAACCCAACGTCTTTTCCGGAGGGGCGTTCCGGCGCCCCTCCCCCCATCGGGCAAAGCCCGAGTGGGGCCCCCCTCCACCCACCCGTCCGCGGGGTCAGCCGCGGACGCTCGTTTCCCAAGAGACGTTCCGGCGCTCCACGCTTCACTCGACCGTCCGCGCGCATGACCGAGCCCGACTCCCGCCCTCGCGACGCCCACGCGCCCGGCCGCACGCCGCTCGCGGGCTTCGGACTACGCCCCGGACGACGCGCCGCGCTCCCCTCGTGGATGCGCCGCGCGGGCGACCGTCTCGTACGTGCCGCCGAAGAGCTGACCGGCGAGGACCTCGACGCGCGGGTGTCGCGGATCCCTCTGTTTCCAAACGAGATCGGCCAAGATCCCTTCGGCTTCGATCCCGAGTCCGCCCGCTACGCGCTCGCGCTCGCCGCGATCCTCCACCGGCGCTACTTCCGCACGATCGTCGACGGCATCGAGCGCGTCCCAAAGGGTCGCGTGCTGGTCGTCGCGAACCACTCCGGCCAGATCCCGATCGACGGGCTCATCATCGGCACCGCGCTGATGCTCGACGCCGAGCCGCCTCGGTTTCCGCGCAGCATGGTGGAGAAGTGGACGGCCGAGCTGCCGTTCGTGTCGGTCCTCTTTCCGCGCCTCGGTCAGGTCGTCGGCGCGCCCGAGAACGCGCGGCGACTCCTGCAGCAAGAGCAGGCCCTCGTCGTGTTCCCGGAGGGCGCTCGAGGCATCTCCAAGACCTTCGATCAGCGCTATCAGCTCACGGACTTCGGGCTCGGTTTCATCCGGCTCGCGCTGGAGACCAAGACTCCGATCGTGCCGGTCGCGGTCGTCGGAGCGGAAGAACAATACGTCTCGGTCGCGGATTTGAAGGGCCTCGCGAAGATCCTCGGAATGCCCGCGTTCCCGATCATCCCGCAGCTCTTCCTCGGGATGCTCGCCCCGCTTCCGGTGCGCTACCGGCTCTACTTCGGCGAGCCACTTCGCTTCGAGGGCGACCCCGACGACGACGACGCGGTGATCGAGGAGAAGGCCTGGGTCGTGAAGGCGAGCATCCAGAGCATGATCCAGCGCGGCCTCGACGAGCGCCCCAGCGTGTTTGGCTGACCTTGGATTACCTCGTTTGCGTCGAGCACCGACGGAGCACATCCGACGGAGCCACCGGACGGGACCGTGCATCGGGCACGCCGCGCGACGATCCACGGTTCGCGCGCCGCACCGCCGCTGTTACAAGACGCGCATGCCGCGTCTCCCTCGCGTCGCCGCCACCACGAGCACCCTCTCCACGGCGGTCTTCAGCCAGCTCGCGTCGCGCGCCGCCGCGCTCCAGGCGCAGGGCCGCACGATCCATCCGCTGCACGTGGGCGACACGTGGATGGAGCCGCCCGTCGAAGCGCGCGCGGAGAGCCAGCGCACCGACGAGCATCCCGGCCTGCACCAATACGCGCCCGTGCAGGGCATGCCCGTGTTGCTCGACGCGATCGAGCGTCGCCTCGCGCGCCTCGGCCGCGCGGTCCCCCGCGAGCGACTCCAAGTCGTCAACGGCGCGACGAGCGGTCTGTCGATCGTCGCAGAGGCCTTGCTGGATCCGGGCGACGAGGTGCTCCTGCCCTCCCCCTTCTGGCCGCTCATTCGCGGAATCCTCGCGAAGCGCGGTGCGGTTCCGGTGCAGATCCCGTTCTGGGACCGGCTCGACTCGATCGACGTCGAGGCCACGCTCGAAGCGGCGATCACCCCACGCACCGCCGCGATCTACGTGAATTCTCCCCACAATCCGACCGGACGGGTGCTGACGACCACCCACCTCGACGCGATCGCGCGCGTCGCGCTTCGCCACGATCTCTGGGTGATCGCCGACGAGGCATACCAAGATCTCTCTTTCTTGGAGCCGAGCCCGTCGATCTGGACCCGCGACGACCTGCAAGACCGCTACGTCGCGAGCCACACCTTGTCCAAGAGCTACGGGCTCGCGGGCGCGCGCATCGGCTACGTGCACGGCGCTGCCACGGCGATGGCCGCCATCGCGGCCGTCCAAGTGTACTCGACCTACTGCGCGCCACGCCCGATGCAGCTCGGCGCCGCGCGCGTGCTGGACGGGGGGGACGCGTTCCTCGCGAAGCGTCGCGAAGAGTTCGCAGAGGCCGGGCGACGCACCGCCGACGTGCTCGGCGTGCCCCACCCCGAAGGCGGCACGTTCCTCTTCGTCGACGCGAGCCCGTGGCTGCCCCACGACGCCGCGGACGCGATGCCCTTCCTCGAGCGCGCGCTCGAAGAAGGGGTGCAGCTCACACCCGGGGCTTCGTGCGGCGACCAGTACGCACGCTTCGTGCGGGTCTGCTTCACGAGCCTCCCGCTGGACGTGCACGATCGCGCGCTCGACGCGCTGCGACGCGCGCTCGGGTGAGCGTTCGACCGTTCTGCATGCAGAGCCGCGGGGCACGCGCACTCCTCACCTCGTCGCGACGCATGAACGACGCGGCGGCTCACCGAAGCCCACGCAGCGGGACGAACGTGCGCCCATCCTGGCTCTCCACGACGAGCACGTCCTCCCCGTCGCGCGCGCCGACGATCACGCGGTCGTTCCCGGCGACCATCAGCGGCGGGCCACACATCCCGGTCGGCTCCGCGACGAGCTCGCCCTCGCGGAAACACGCGCCGGGTCGCACCGGCGGACCCAGCTCGTCGTCGAGCCGCCGCACCACCTGCGCGCCCCGCGCACGCTGCACGGTCGCGATCAGGATCGCGCCGTGGAGCGCCGCCGCCTCGAACGCCCGCACGCCCCGACCGATCTCGCGCCATCCGTCGCACGCGGGCGCGCACCGGATCGCATGCACACGACGGTCGCGATCGAGCACGACCGCGCCGAGCACGAGCGGGTCGGCCACCGCACGAAGCGCTCCCTCCGGGGTGTCGTCGAGCCGCGCGCGTCGCCCGTCGTCGTGCACCAGAACGCGTGTCGTACCGTCGCGCACGACGCGGATCGCGCCCTGGCGCTCGATCGTTCCGGCGCCGAACGAGCGCTCCGCGCCCTCGTGCCATTCGATGAGCTCGCCCGTGCGAGGAAACGTCACGCGCCCCGGATCCACGACCGCTGCGCCGTCCGCCCCCAACGCCACCGCGAGCTCCGCGCGTTGCGGCGCTGCGTCTTCCGCGCTCGTCGCGTCCGAGTTCGTCTCGTCCGCGTTCGTCTCGTCCGCGCTCGTCGCGTCCGAGTTCGTCTCGTCCGCGTTCGGCTCAGCAGCATTCGTTTCGCCCACATCCGCCGAGGGAAACGCGAATCGCCTCAGCTCCGCCCCCGCGTCGTCGGTCAGCGCGAGCACCCAGATCGCGTCGTCCCCGATCGCGACCGAGCGCGGCCCCCGCCACGGGTGCGCGGCGAGCCAACGCGGCCGAGGTGTCACCACCGTCGCGTCGTCGAGCGGCGCGACCCCGAGCGCCTGGCGCGCACACCCCGTCGCGAGACAACGCGCCTCCGGCGTCGACCACACGAGCCACGGTCGTGCGTGACGATCCCGCGTCACCCCGCTCACCAGCGCGGGCCGCCGCAGCCTCCGGTGATCGACCTGCCCTCCCCCGACCCGCGTCCAGCTCACGCCGCGCGAGTCCAACGCGAGCAGCTCCACTCCTTCGGCCCACGACCGCATCTCGACGATCGCGTCGCTCATCGCGCGCAGCGGCACCCGCTCCGGCAACGCCGTGCGCGCCTCGGGCAGGAGGATCGCGGGTGCGTCCAGCTCGAGCGACGCGTCGGCCTCGCGCGCGAGCACCCCGATCGCAGCGGCCAGCCGCAGCACCGCGAGCCGCGGTCGCATCGGCACCGAAGCGCTCGGGTCGACCGCGGACGACGCGTCGCGCAGCTCGCGCGCCACCATCGCGCCCGCCCGCCGCAGATCGTCCTCCGCCGCGCGCGTGTCCGGGAAGAGCCAGAAGGCCGCTTCGGGCGCCAGCGCCTCCGCGCGCTCGAGGCAACGCGACGGCCACTCGGGATCCGATGCGGCGTCCACGTACGCTGGCAGATCCGCGGGCGGCAACGTGAGCCCCGGGCGCGGCGCGACCTCTGCGTTCCACAGACACGCACACAACGCCGCGAAGTCGCGGCGTGCCTCCAGCGCCCGCTCGCGACCCCGCCAGTACGGCCCACCGACCAGCACCAGCGCGACGAGCGCGTTCCCCACGATCCCGAGGAGCCAGAGGCGACGGCGTCGCAGCGCGTCCCGCGAGAGCGCGCGAAAGTCCTCCTCTTCGGGGTCGCTCGGGACCGGCCGCACCGGTTGGCGCGTACGGTCTTCCCGGAAATCGCGCAAGCCTTCAAACCTGCCTCCGAGCACGGAACGTTCGGGGGTCGTCGAGCGTCCGAGGCCTGCGGTAGCCGTCGTGGGGTACCGTCGCTAGACTCGCCCCCAGTCGCCTCGTCTCGAATCGTCCTCGAACGCTCGAGCCCCTCCGCGCACCTTCGATCCAACGTGGACGGCCCCCGCGGAATCCGAACAGGAACCTCATGACCCCGAAGCGAAGCCTGCCGTCCCGAGCCTGGAAGCCCCTCCTCGCGCTCGTCGCCGTCGTCGCCGCCTTCACCATCACCTTCGTCTGGAAGAAGCCGAACGGCCTCGGTCTCGACATCGACGGCTCCGCGCGGGCGCGCGCGGCGGGCAACCAAGACCCGTACGACCTCACGCAGCTCGCGGTGCTCAACCGCGCGATCCTCGAGGTCACCGAGCACTACGTCGAGCCGCAGCGCATCGACCACCAGCGCATGCTCCTCGCGGGGCTCAACGCCATTCAGCGCAGCGTCGCGCCGGTGATGGTCCGCTACGAAGAAGGGGCCGCGAACCTTGCGGTGCAGGTCAACGACCAGCGCCGCGAGTTCCCCGTCGCGGTGAACAGCCCCTGGGCCCTCTCGCAGCGTTTTCGCGAGGTCTTCGACTTCCTCCAGCGCAACCTGAACGACGAGGACGTCGAGCTGCGCGACATCGAGTACGCGGCCGTCAACGGGATGCTGCGCACGCTCGATCCGCACACCGTGCTGCTCACGCCGGACATCTTCGAAGAGATGCAGATGAGCACCCGCGGCGAGTTCGGCGGCCTCGGCATCGTGATCTCGATCCGCGACGGGCACCTCACGGTGATCCGACCGATGCCTGGCACGCCGGCCGAGCGCGCCGGTCTGCAACGCGGCGATCGCATCGTGAAGATCAACGACGAGTCGACGCTCAACATGCCGCTCTCGGAGGCCGTCGATCGCCTTCGTGGACCGCCGGGCTCGCGCGTGCGTGTCTTCGTGCGTCGCAAGAACGCGCGCGGAGACCAATGGGGCAACCCGCAGCGCTTCGAGCTGGTGCGCGCGGTGATCCACATCGAATCCGTCGAGCACCGCAGCCTCGGCGACGGCATCGGCTACATCAAGATCAACAGCTTCCAGGGCAACACCCACGAAGACATGCGGCGCGCGCTCGCGGAGCTGCACCGCCAAGACCTCCGCGGGCTCGTGCTCGACCTGCGCGACAATCCGGGCGGTCTCCTCGATCAGGCGGTCCGCATCGCGGACACGTTCCTCTCCAGCGGCGCGATCGTGACGACGTCGTCGAACGATCCGCGGCAGCGCGAAGAGAAGTTCGCGACCGAGGCGGGAACCGAGCCGAACTACCCGCTCGTCGTGCTCATCAACGGCGCGAGCGCGTCGGCCTCCGAGATCGT
Source organism: uncultured Sandaracinus sp. (assembly GCA_937982655.1). GTDB lineage: Bacteria > Myxococcota_A > Polyangia > Polyangiales > Houyiibacteriaceae > JACKEH01. Next base: position 2,922 of record CALJLK010000370.1, on the reverse strand, counting down.
CGCGGGCGCCCTCAAGAACCACGACCGCGCGCTCGTCATCGGGCAGCGCAGCTTCGGCAAGGGCTCGGTCCAGGTCCTCAACAACTTCCAGGACGGCTCCGCGCTCAAGCTCACGATCGCGCAGTACCTCACGCCCGGCGACGTCTCGATCCAGGGCGTGGGCATCGTGCCGGACATCGGCATCGATCCGATGACCGTCGACTCGGAGGACATGGATCTCGAGGTCGACTCGGAGGGCTACCTCCGCGAAGCCGATCTGCGCTCGCACCTCACGAGCGATCGGGTACGCGAGCAGGCGATGCCGGGCGTGATGCTCCGCTACTACCTCAACCGCGAGATGCGGCAGCGCCTGCGCGAGGCCGACCCGCAGGACACGGAGAACCAAGAGGAGGACGAGTTCCTCACCCGCTTCTCCAAGCAACTCCTCGTGAACGCGCGGCGCAGCGGCCGTCGCGAGATGCTCGAAGACGCCGCGCCGGTGATCGCGCGCGTGCGCGACGAAGAGATGGCGAGCGCGATCGCGGATCTGCGCCGGCTCGGGGTGGACTGGAGCGAAGGTCCCGATCGCGGCGCGAGCGAGCTGCGCGTCGAGGTGTCGACCGATCGCGAAGGCAACGTCGGCCGCGCGGGCGAGCCCTTCAGCTTGAAGGTGCGCGTCACGAACGTCGGACAGAACCCGGTGCACCGCCTGCGTGGCACCACCGACAGCGACTATCCGCTCTTCGACGATCGCGAGCTCGTCTTCGGCCGCCTGAACCCGGGCGAGTCGCGCGAGTGGACGACCACCCTCGGCATCTGCACCACGGAGTCCGAGCGCCGCGTGTGCCGCCTGCCGCGCGACACCCCGCCGCGCGCGGACGGCATCCGCATCACGTTCGGCGAGCTCCACGGCCACGCGCCGCCGAACGCCGAGCTCCGCACCACCGTGCAGGCTCTTCCCACGCCGCTCTTCGCCTACGCGGTGCAGGTCGCGGACGACGTGCAGGGCAACGGCGACGGGCGCCTCCAGCGCGGCGAGCGCGCGAGCCTGTACCTGCGCGTGAAGAACGTCGGCGAAGGCCGCACGTACGAGACGCACGCCAACCTCCGCAACCTCACGGGTCGCGGAATCCTCCTGCAGGACGGGCGCTTCCGCATCGACGACATGCAGGTCGGCGAGGAGCGCGTGGTGCGCTTCACCTTCGAGGTGCTCTCCGACTTCGACCGCGACGAAGCCAAGCTGCAGGTCTCGGTGATCGACGCGGACCTCCGGCAGTCGATCGTGGAGGACGTGCTCGTCCCCGTCGGCTCGGGCGGAAGCACGCCGAACGCGCGCCCCGGGCGGGTCACTCTCGGCGCGGGCGCCACGATCCGCGAGGCCCCCGACGCGCAGGCGGACGTGCTCGGTCGCGTCGAGAGCGGCGCGCTCGCGGTCGAGGCGGAAGCGGAGCTCGACGGCTTCGTGCGCGTGAAGCTCGGCGAGACCCAAACGGGTTGGGTCGCGCGCAGCGAGCTCGGCGAAGGAACCGGCGGACGCGTGAGCTACGCGCTCAACCACATGCCGCCCCGCATCCAGCTCGACCACGGCGACACCCTGGTGACGCGAGAAGGCTCGGTCCGGCTGCGCGGTACCGCGACCGACACGGGCGGCTCGGTGCGCGATCTCTACGTCTTCGCAGGCGCGCAAAAGGTCTTCTACACGAGCACGAGCGCGCAGCGCGATCGCAGCCGGGTCGAGTTCGACACCACGGTCCCGCTTCACGGCGGCATCAACTACGTCACCGTGTTCGCGCGCGAGTCCGACGAGGTGGTCTCGCGTGCGCTCTTGGTGATTCGGCGCGATGGGCCGGACGGCGCGCTCCTGCCGACCCCACGCTGGGACGACGAGGTCTTCGGCAGCGTCCCGGGCGGAGACGTCGCTCCCGAGTGACCTCGTCACACCGTCGAGGGCGTTGCCGAGTGACGCTCGGTGTTGACGGCGCGGGCTGCCTCTCTTTACTCTTTCGTGTCAGGACGACCGCAGGGGCAGCGCTTGGATTCCGACATCAAGACCCGCGTCACTCCACTAGACGAGCTCAAGCTTCCGAACAAGCAGGGGCACGACTGCCTCGTCGTCATCTACTCGAGCGATGCGCGGCAGCTCGGCAAGCGTCACCTGCTTGGGAGCCAGCCGGTGCTCCTCGGCCGCGGTAGCGACAACACGATCGTCCTCGAGAACGACAGCGTCTCGCGCCGCCACTGCAAGGTCGAACGACGTGGCGCCGCGTATCACGTGGTCGACCTGCAATCGACGAACGGGACCTACGTCAACGACCAGCTCGTGACGGACTTCCAGCTTCGTCGAGGCGACCAGGTGAAGGTCGGCGACACGATCTTCAAGTTCCTCAGCGGCTCCGACATGGAGGCGCAGTACCACGAGACGATCTACCGGATGACCATCATCGATGGGCTCACCGGGGTGAACAACAAGCGCTTCCTGCTCGAAGCGCTCGAGCGCGAGATCCCGCGCGCGCGTCGGCACCAACGGCCGCTCGCGCTGGTGATGTACGACATCGATCACTTCAAGACGATCAACGACACCTACGGCCACCTCGCGGGCGACTACGTCCTCAAGGAGATGGCGCAGATGGTGAAGAATCGTCTGCGCCCGGACGACGTGATCGGTCGCTACGGCGGCGAAGAGTTCGGCGTGCTCCTGCCCGAGACGGATGTGCGTGGCGGCGTGACGATCGCCGAGGAGCTTCGGCTGCTGATTCAGCAGCACCCGTTCGTCTTCGAGCAGGAGCGCATCAGCGTGACCGTCTCGATGGGTGTCGCGCAGCTTGAGGACGGCTTCGACGTCTTGCAGTTCATCAAGAACGCGGACGAGAAGCTGTACGAAGCGAAGCGCGGCGGCCGCAACCGCGTCTGTTCCTGAGCCCGTCGACGTTCACGGTCTCCGTC
>CALJLK010000369.1 GCA_937982655.1 uncultured Sandaracinus sp. | reverse complement strand
CCCGGTCGGCGAGGATGACCTGCCCTCGCACCACGTACTGCGGGCGGGACATGCGGCGTTCACGCGTTCGACGACGTGGCGTTCGAGCGGACATGCCGACGCGGCACATCACGTCTCGTGCCGAGCGGTGCGATTCAACGATTTCGTGGCCTTGGCTCACCAGACGCAGTGGCGGTGGCGGACGAGTGGCGGCGACGATGGCGGTGGGAAGGTGGCTACCCAGATTCTCGCGGCACGCGAGACGGGGTTTGGTTTGGCGTGCGCGAGACGCCGGCCCGGTCGTCGAGGTCCGGTCCGAATCCAATGGGGTCAAGCGCGGGAACTCTGCGAAGACAGGCTCAGCTCTTCGGCGTCGGATCTCGCGGGGAACACCGGTCCAAAGGACCCGAAGAACGCTGCCGGCGGCGTGAGCATTTTTGAGGCATCGTTCCGGGGCCGATATCATTCGCCTTCATGCGCACACTGACTTGCTCTCTCTGTCTACACCTCGTCCCGTTGGCTTGCTTCTCTTGGTTGGCTGCTGCCTGTGGCGATTCTTCGGCGACCGGCATAGCCGACGGGACCTATTCCGTCGTAAGTGGCAGCTGCCGGTTGGACGTGGACGGGGCCTTGGAGTTCCCAGATCGGCCGTACGAGATCTCGGTGACGCCCGTGGACCCGGACGATGCCGATTTCTATCCCGAAGGGTGTATCGCTCGGATCACGCTTCGCACCGAGACATGCGACTCGGGCTGCTCTCCGACGAACTGTGAGGCGTGCCTGCGCGAGGGGGGCGGCGCTTTTCCGCTGACTCGGGCTTTCGAAGCCGAGTCGGTCCGGGCCTGTTCATCGCTCGAGCGGCGGGGAGGCCTCGGCTCCGATCTTCTTTTCGACGGAGCCGTGGTCAGCGGTGCACTCGCGATGAGCGATGTCGGTGAGGGCATCGAGGTCTCGCTGGTCGCACGAGGTGAAGCGTCGTATGGGATTCGCGGCGAGGACCTGCCGGCTGAGTTCACCTGCGACCTGACCGCCACGCCGACCGAGTCGCGGTGAACGCGCGCGGGCGGACCCGCGCGCGCGCGACCGGCCATAACGACCCCAACTTCGCGGATGGTTGTATGCTAACCGGAGACCGCCGACCGACGCGGTCTCCGGTGGGGCCGTCGCGCATCGCCACGTTCAGAGGGCGATCGTGGACGTCGGTCGTTTCCGGAGGGAGGGTTCCGGCGCGCGTCGGGTACCCATCCGGCGGTCAGCCGCGGACGATCGTGACCCGGCCGAATCTCGCCCAGGTCCGACGCTTGGTCCCCCGTCCCACGAGGTGACAGACTCCGTCCGTGGATCTCCACCCGTGGGCCAACGAAGTGTGGGCGCGCATGGCCATCGTGCCGGGCGCCGTGCCGGGCGGCGTCTCTTCGGAGGAGCGCGATCGGCACGCCCTCGTCGCGTATCTCGAGCAGCACATCGTCCAGCCGATCGTCGAGGCGGGTCGCACGCGGGACGCGATGGAAGAAGCGGCGGACGCGTTGCTCGACGACGGCTCTGTCGCGCGCGCCTCGGCCGTGGTGGAGAGCATCGTGACCAAGCGACGAGGCGCTCGGACGGTCGCGGACTCCACCCGCGAGCTCGCTCGCCGCCTACGCGACGAAGGCGCGCGCGCGGCCCTCGACGAGAGCCGATTCTGGGGCGACCTGCTCGCCCGAGTCGGCCCCATCACCCTCGCGAAGGGTTTGCCGGCCCAGTACCCCGAGACGCTCGATGCGCTCTGCGACCAACCCGTCGCCATCGAATCGATCTTCCGCGCGATGAACCGCGGGCAGTGTGCGCGCTGGGTCCTCGGCGTCGCGCCCGCGAAGGCGCTACGCCCCCGCGAACGCGCCCTCGCCGAGATGGACCTCGAAGGCTGGCGCGCGATGGCGAAGATCTACGCCGGCTCGGGCGCGACGGAGATCGCGGAGGCCCTGCGCGCGCGTGGCCTCGAGGTCCCGGACTTCGAGGCGCTTCGAGCACGGCACGACGCGCGCCTCGCCAAGGCGAAGTCGTTGCCGCGCAACGTGCCGGTCGCGGCCAAGGACCTTCGCGACTGAGCCGTGGCCACACGACGACGCGGCGACGTGATCTGGGTGAAGGACTTGAACCACCCCGAGGGCAAGGGACGCCGGCCCGCGGTGGTCGTGCTCGCCGATCACGAGACGCTCGTCGTTGCGGTCGCTGGCACCAGCCAAACCTGGGACGAAGCACGCCCGTTGATTCACGTCGTCGAGCGAGGCACGCGATGGGCGGTGTCGATGAGCTCACCACCGCGTTCTTCTCCGACGACCTTCGCCGGCTCGAGCCGGACGACTACGTCTTCTTGGGTCGTCGCGCACCGATGAAGCTGCTCGAACTGATCGACGCGGCGCTGAACGACGACGGCGACTCCTGATGCGGGGGCACGACTCGTAGCGATCGTGCACCACGCATCCTTCTTTCGCGAGCGCGGCGCGGAGCCTGCGCTCCAACCACCTACTCAGGGACATTCGTTGATGGCGTTGGGGTCGGAGATCGAGTGGACGGAGGCCACGTGGAACCCGGTGACGGGGTGCACGAAGGTCAGCCAGGGGTGCAAGCACTGCTACGCGGAGCGCATGGCGGAGCGGCTGCAGGCGATGGGGCAGCCGACTGACGTTTTTGGAGCCGGCCGCCAGGCCGAGCGACCCGACGTCACGTGAGCGTCGCCGTCAGGCGACCGAACCATCGAAACGTCGGGACGGATTCGCGCTCACGCTGCAGCCGCAGATGCTCGAGCTCCCGCTCACGTGGAAGAAGTCGAAGACGATCTTCGTGAACTCGATGAGCGACCTCTTTCACGTCGGCGTCCCGGATGCGTACGTCCAGCGCGTGTTCGACGTGATGCGTCGGGCGCATTGGCATCGCTTCCAGGTGCTCACGAAGCGGGAGGCTCGCCTCGCCGCGATCGCGCCCGCGATCGACTGGCCCACCAACGTGTGGATGGGGGTGAGCGTCGAGAGCGCGCAGCACGTCGACCGCATCGAGGCGCTCCGCTCGACGAACGCTCGCGTGAAGTTTTTGTCCCTCGAGCCGCTCCTCGGCCCGCTCCCAAGGTTGGACCTGCGCGGCATCGACTGGGTGATCGTCGGAGGCGAGTCCGGCCCCGGCGCCCGCCCGATGGACCCCGCGTGGGTGACCGACCTTCGTGATCAGTGCCGCCGCGCCCGCGTGGCGTTCTTCTTCAAGCAGTGGGGCGGGACGAACAAGAAGAAGACCGGTCGCGAGCTCGACGGGCGGACGTGGGACGAGATGCCGGCGGCGTGAGACTCGCGGGATGGGAGCTGTTCTCACTCGTCGTCGCGGGAGCTGCGCTCCTCGAAGAGGACGTAGCTCTCGTCGCGACCGCGAAGCTGTTCGGGGTCGTTGAACGGCTGGTCGACCGTCACACGCTGCGACCACATCGCCTCGTAGAGCGCTTCGCGGTACTGCCAAGCGTACTTGCCTGCCCCCGCGTGGACCGCCGTGCTCAGGCCGCTGAGCATGTCCATTCGGTCACGGCTGCCGAAGAGAAGCAGATCGACGAGCCCTTCCGCTGCGCCAGTCTCCTCATGCGGAGGCGAATAGACCACCTGCGAATCGTCCAAGACGACGCGCAGGTCGTTGAGGAGCTTCATCGCCCACTCGAGGTGAGCGGACAGTTGCGCCAAGTCGTGCATCTCGGCCGACGAGCTCCACGTACCGTGGCCATAGCGCGGGTGGGCCCGATTGTGGTTGCGGTCGTGGACCACCGGCCCGAGTCGCTCCCCGAAGCGCGTTGTCAGCGCGTCCCAATCCGCATGGTTGGGTGCTCGCGGAGTCGCCGCCGCTTCCGGAAAGAGCGTCGCGAAGAGCGCGAGACGAGAGGCGTGACCCGCATCGCGTTCCTCACGCGCGTAAAGGCGCCGCTGCTCCTCGGTGAGCCGAGTCCCCGCGATAGGGGACGAATCTAGCGACTCGCTCGGTCTCCGACGAACGTAGAACGTCGACGCCGGGCAGTCCTTGAGCCTCGTCAGAACTCCTCCCGTACCCGTCGCGGACCGGATCCACTGAGCGAAGTGGATGACGAGCATGTCGCGGGCGTCGATCATTGCCGTCCACACGAGCTCGTTCATGATGGTGAAGGGCTCACCTCGGGTCACGCGATCGAGCTCGCGGACGAAGGCGTCGAGCATGACCCATCGATCACGGATCACGCGCAGCTCGTCCTGAGCGTGGCTGATCAGCGCGAGCGGCTCCGGCGTCGAGCGACTCACGGTTGCCGCAGCGGGTACCGCACGGGGCCCGCGCTGAGGTTGCCCGCGACCGAGGCATTCAAGAGCACCCGGGCCAAGCAGCTGCGCGCGTCGCCGGAAAGCGGTTCCTCCGCCTCGAGCGAGGTGAAGCGGCCGTCGGTGACCTCGACGACCAGCGTGGTCGGCACCGACACGCAAGCTTCGAGCTCGGCGTGCACGGTCCACAACGCGTCGTGCACGACGCCCGCTGGCCCCTGCGGACGTGACGAGCCGTCGCTCGTCGCCCCCGCCTCGCTCTCGGCCCCCGCGGTGACCACCTCGGTGTCGCGCCGACACTCGCGTGAGTTGCAGACGAACACCGCGCGCCGCCCGCATCCCACGGTCTCGTACGACTTGCCGAACATCCGGCGCACGAGCACTTGGTCGGGGTCGCATTCGAGATCGACAGCAGCGCGCTGCGCGATGGTGGACGCGGAAGGTGCGCCGCCACACGCGACGAGGATCCAAGGCACGAGAACGAACCATCGAGTCATGCGGCGGACCGTAACGTGCGAGCCGCCGAGTCCGCCTCGTCCATTTGAGGTAGGTGCGACCGATCTTGGATCGTTGCCCGCGCGGATGGCGCTCGCCTCGACGCGGTCGCGCCTGCGAGGACGTGCACTTCGGATTCGAGAACGCCGTGCGATCGGACGAGGCTCGAACACGCCACCCCACGTTTGCGTCCCGCGCCACACGAGATCAGGCTCCCCGCCGCATGTCACGCACACGCACGCGACCGATGGGGCCCAAGCCGAGCCCGTACATCACGCGCGAGGGGTACGAGCGCTTCGCGCGCGAGCTCGATCATCTGTGGAACGTGGAGCGGCCGAAGGTCGTGCAAGGGGTCGCGGACGCGGCCGCGGAGGGCGATCGGTCGGAGAACGCGGAGTACATCTACGGGAAGAAGAAGCTCCGGGAGATCGATCGGCGCGTGCAGTTCCTGACCAAGCGGCTCGACGAGCTGAAGCGGGTGGAGCCGGAGGACCGCAAGGCGGGGGAGACGAAGATCTTCTTCGGGGCGTGGGTGCGCACGGAGGACGAGGACGGCGAGGAGCGCATCTGGCGGATCGTCGGGCCGGACGAGCACGACATGCACCCGCTCTACGTCTCGATGGACTCGCCGATCGGCAAGACGCTGCTGGGGAAGAAGCTCGACGACGAGGTGACCATCCGTCGGCCGAAGGGCGACCTCGAGGTGACGATCGTGGAGGTGTCGTACCGACGCTTCGACGACGTGCCGGAGGCGGAGCCGGTGACGACGCGTGGCGCGGTCGCGAAGCTGATGGAGCGTGCGCTCGGGCGCGATTCCGGTGAAGATCCGGGGGACGACGCCGACGACGAGAGTGGCGGCGAGCGCGACGACGAGACCGACGGCGACGAGACCGGCGAAGCAGCAGACGACGACGGCGACGACGATCGCGACGACGAGGAGCAGTGAGCGTGGGCGACGTGGACTTCGACGACGAGACGACCGATCCGGGTGAGGACAGCGGCGAGAGCACCCTCGTCGACGAAGAAGCGCCGAAGCTGGTGGTGCCTTGGGATCAGCTCAGCGCGGACGCGCTGCGTGGGGTCATCGAGGAGTTCGTGACGCGCGAGGGCACCGAGTACGGCGCGGACGACGTGCCGCTGGAGACGAAGGTCGCGGCGGTGAAGCGGCAGCTCCAGTCGGGCGAGGTGCTCGTGGTGTTCGACGCGGCGACCAACAGCGCGAACCTGGTGACGCGGCAGCAGCTCGCGGCCGAGGGGCTGCAGGCGCTGGACGTGCCGCCGGAGGAGTGACGCGCTCGGAGCGGGCCGGCAGAGCGACCCGACGTCTCGTGAGCGTCGCCGCACCCGCGGCCGACACGCCGCAGGAATGACGCTTTCGGAGCGGGCCGGCAGAGCGACCCGACGTCTCGTGAGCGTCGCTGGCCGCCTCGAATCGACATCGCTCCGCGCGCCGTCCGCGATGACGCGAGCGGGGCTCACGACGTTCGCCTCGGGAGCCACGGGTCGTGGTAGACGAGCCGCGTGCACACGGACGATCGAGGTTGGTTCACGTGGACGGAGGAGCGCGCGAGGGCGCTCGACGCGAGCGCGCGTGAGGCCGCGGAGGCCGCGAGCACCGAGGGTTGGCTCGAGGCGGCGTGGGCACGCGTGGCCGATCCGGCGTTCGTGGCCGCGCTCTACGCGAGCCGCGCCGCGCAGGATCCTTCGCTCGCGGAAGAGCTCGAACGAAGCACGTCGCGAGACGCGGAGTCCATGCGCGTGCAGAAGGAGCTCGGCGCGGCACGAGTGGGTCCGTACCTCGTGTCGAGGCTTGCGACCTCGTCTCCGCAGGGCGCGCTGGGGATCGACGTCGGTCGTCCGCTGAGCGAGGCGTGCGTGGACTTCGAGGGCGGGCCGCTCGCGAGGACGTTGACGTTGGCGCGGGCGGCGTCACCCCATGCGTCGGACCGCAAGCGCGCGGTCGAGCGGCTCCACGATCCGCGGCAGACACCGAGGGTCGATCGAGTGGTGATCGCCGCGGAGGCGCACGCGGCGGGCGATCCGGAGGCCGCGCCCTTCGTGCTCGAGAGCCTGCGCGGGCTGCTCGCGCATCATGGCGTCGATGGTGTCGATGGTGTCGATGGTGTCGATGGCGTCGACGCAGGCACGAGCACGGAGGAGTGTTTCGATCGCGACGGCAACCTCGCGGGACGGCTGCTGCGCGCGCTCGTCGCTCGGCCGCTGATCGACGCAGCCCCGCTCCTGGTGGGTTTGTTCGAGACGCACGAGGTCTTGCTGGCGTCGATCGCGTGCACGCGCTGCGCGACGGCGGGCGAGGCCGATGCGGTCGAGCGATACCTGAACACGCTCGTGGGGCCGCTGTCGGCGGTCGCGCCGCTGCGTTGCGGGGCCGAGAACGTATTGGCGCGGCTTGGACGCCCGCGCGATCTCGTCGCCGCACGTGCCCTGCGCGCGCGCGGTGCGGCGAGGTACGGCTACCCGAAGCTCGCCGACGTCGTGGTGCTGCACCGTCTGGCCGCCGACGCGTTTCGTGGCTCGGACGACGCCACCTCGGAGGAGCGCGCGTGGGTTCGTTCGCTGCGTCGCTCTCCCTACGCGCTGCTGCGCGAGGTCGCTCAGCTCGAAGGAGCCGTCGCGCCCGACTACTGGGATGCGGCGCGCACGAAGGCGACGCTCGCGCGCGGGGAGCTGGATCGCGCGATCGACGCGCTCGAAGACGCGACGTTCGCGAGCACGATCTTCGGAAGCCTGAAGGACGTCGCGCTCGACGAGGCCCGACGTCGACGCGTCACCGAGCTCGCGTGCGCGCGGCTCGAAGCGGGCCCGAACCCGTACGTGGAGTCGACGAGCGAGCTCGATCCGGACGCGGCGGCCGCCGTGGGGTTCCTGAAGACGCTCCCGGACGACGAGAAGGCCGCGCTCGCGACGCGTTCGTCCGCGTGGATTCGTGCGTTCGTCACCGAGACCGAGCCGCTCACGCGTGAGCCTCGCGCGACACGCACGCCCGAAGGCGCGTCGATCGAGCGGCTCGACCTCGCGCCCTTCGTGATCGGCAAGAAGATCAACGGCCTCGCGCTCGGGCGTGGTGGATCGATCCTCGCGGTGGTCGGCGATGAGACGGCGGTGCTCGTCGACGCTCAGACGGGCCTCGCGCTCCGACGCCTCGAGACCACGTGGCGGTGGGGATACGACGTCGCGTTCTCGCCGGATGGAACGTGCGTCGCGAGCGTGTGGCACGGCGGGCACGTGGACGTGCACGACGTCACCTCGGGCGCGCGTCGCTTCGCGCTCGAAGGAGGTCATTCGGGGGTTCCGAACGGCGTGCGGAGCGTCGCGTGGTCGCGCGACGGGGCGCGGCTCTACACGGGCGGCGACGACGGGCGGCTCGTCGCGTGGAGCCTCGAAGGCGACGCGCCCTCGATCGTGTGGACCGTGCACGAGCCCGGGGGGTTTCACGCGATCACGACGTTCGCGAACGGCGACGTGGTGGCGAGCCACGTGAAGACGACGGGCGGCGAGTCGAACTGGATCGCGCGCTTCGACGGTGCGACGGGCGCGGTGCGTGAGCGGGTCGAGACGAAGACGTCGATCTGGGCGATCGCGTGGCGCGACGACGACACGGTCGCGACGGGCGGCGAGGACCGGCTCGTGCGGATCGCCGATGCGCGGAAGGGTCTCGGCGCGCTCGTGGCCTCCGACGCGCGCACGATCGAGGCCAAACGAACGACGCGGCTCGCGTGGGAGGCGGACGCGCTCTTCGGTGCCACGGCCGAGGGAGAGTCGTTCGTGTGGCGAGCGGAGGACGCGCACGAAGGACGCCACGCGACGGGCCACGCGCTCTGGGCGCTCGCGGGACGCTTCGTGGGCGGCGACGGGGGGACGATCGATCGGCTCGCGGTGGGCGTGGACGAGACGAGCTCGACCACGAACGGTGCGAACGGTGCGAACGGTGCGACGCCGTTCGCGCACACGCGCAAGCTGATCGCGATCGTGCCTTGCGGCGCCGACGTGATCACCGTCGACTGGGACGGCACCTTCGGTCGCTTCGACCTCGCGGGGCGCGGAAGCCTGCTCGCGGCGCTCGGCGGCACGCCGGAGTCGGCGGTGCTCGCGAACGACGAGCTCTTCGTCGGCATGCGCGACGCGGTGCGGGTGCTCGACGTCGCGACGGGCACGGTGAAGCGCGAGATCGCGGATCGACACGACGACGTCGCGCTCGACGCGAACGGACGTGTGCTCGCCTGCTCGCACCGCACGTCCGTGGTCTTTCGAGACGCCGCCACGCTCGCGCCGCTCGGCGCGCCGGTGGAGGTGGGCGCGGGGTCCGTGAACGCGATCGCGGCGCTCCCCGACGGACGCTTCGTCGTGGGCACCGAGCGCGGAGAGCTCGCGATCCTCGCGTCGACGAACGGCGCATGGGCGCGGACGTGGCACCTGCACGCGCACGGTCGGGCTCGGCTCGAGCGCGGCAACCCCCACGCAGACGTGTGCTCGCTCGTGGTGTCACGCGACGGCTCACGCTTCGTCAGCGCCGCGACCGATCGGACGGTGCGGGTGTGGGACGTGCGTGACTCCGCCGGTCCGACGCCGATGCTTCGTCGGCCGCTGACCCGGCCGACCGAGGAGCTTCGTCGGCCGCTGACCCGGCCGACCGAGATGCTTCGTCGGCCGCTGACCCGGCCGACCGAGATGCTTCGTCGGCCGCTGACCCGGCCGACCGAGAAGCTTCGCATCGCGGAGGACTTCGGGCTCTTCAATCGCCTCGCGCTCTCGCCCGACGGAAGGCGGCTCGCGATCCCGACGAGCGCGGGCTTGCTCGTCTACGCGCTCGACGAAGGGAACGGTTCGATCGCGGACGAAGACCCACGCTTGGTGCTGCGGGAGCCGTGGGACGGTCGCTTCGCCGGCAAACAGCTCACGGTCGCCACGTTCGTCGGCGAGCGCGAGCTGGTGGTGGGCACGGAAGCTGGCGCGGTGTTTCGGGTTTCGCTCGGAGAGAATGTGCAATGAAGGACACCATCGAATCCTCGTCCGTTCCGCGCTCGATCGACGGAGACGCGATCGACGCGTGGCTCCCGTTCGTCGCCGGTCGCCCCGACGCGGCGCGAAGCGAAGTCGCCGCGCTCGAGCGCGCGATCGGTCACGCGCTGCCGGAGGAGACCCGTCGGTTCCTCGCGGCCGCGCCCGAGCTCCCCGATCCCGACGTGCAAGGGCATCCCGAGATCGACGGAGTCCCTTTCGCGGCGGGGCTGCCCGACGTCGATGCGTTCTTGGACGCGCTCGCGCGCCCACTCCTCGGCCAGTACCTCAGCACCGCGCACTTCATCGGCGCCTACCCCTTCGCCGCGTGCCTCGATCGCGGCGACTACATGTACGCGATGGCCGCGCTCGACACGCACGCACCCGGCGTCGGCGGGGTCCTCTACTACGACGAACGCGAGGTCGGCACGTGGGGCGCGACCTGCAGCGCGTTCCTCGCGCGCGTGGTCACGGAGTGTTGGAAGGCGATCGACGGTCAGCGCGACGACCTCGACGAGGACGAGCTGGAGTCGTTCGAGCCCGACCTCGCCGATCTTCGCGACTGCTTCCGACTGCCGGCGGTGGCGGGTCTTCCCGAGCTGCCGCCGACCGCGGAGCTCTCGCCGGCGCTCGCGCGAAGCTGGGATCCGTTCTGGCGACGGAGGCTCGGTTTGCGTGAGTCGCGCTGGTGGATCCCGAGCTTCCTGCGCGGACGTCTCGAGCCCTACGACCTGAACGCGATCCCGACCCCCGAGGTGTGGAGCGCAGAACGCGAGCTCGTCGGACGGTCGTACGCGGACACCGTGTATTGGGTGCTGACACACGCGCTCCTCGGGAACCAAGCCGCGCTCGACGACGCGCGGGAGCGGGCCCGCGCGCTCGACGGCACCTACGTCCGAGCGTTCGTCGACGCGGCTCCATCGCTCGTCGAGCGTCACGCCGAGCAGCGCGCGAAGCTCTACGCGCTCGCGAGCCGACGCGTCTGATCGAGCTCACGTCGCATCCACGACGCGTCGAGCTCCCGCGCGAGTCTCGCTGCAGCGCGCGCTCGAGGTCGGCGGCGGACCCCGCCGACCCAGCCAAGAAGTGCGCCCGATCGGCGTCGTACGGAGCCGACCGTTGTGCGTCACGAGCATCCGCGCCTTTGCACCGACCCGTGCGGGGCCGCCCATCGGCGATCGAACGTGCGCGATCCGCGGTACCTTCCGCGGGTGCCGGATCTCGCACTCTCGTTTCTCCGCGGGCTCGCGGGGGCGTACGAGCTCGACGGGCCCACGCTCCACGCGGTCGGGCCCACGCTCGAGTCGCACCTCGCGGCAGCGCGCGCGAAGTGGCCGAAGGTCGCGCTCTCCGGGGAAGACTTCGCGGAGCACCTCGCGCGTTGCGCGCCGGAGGCCGACGATCTCGCGCGCGCGCTGGACGGGCTCTGCACCGCGGACGTGTATCTCGCGTGCGCGTGCGCGCGTGGCGATCGGGCGGCGCTCGAAGCGTTCGAGGAGCACGTGATGCCGCAGGTGCCGCGGGCGATCGTGCGCATCGACCGCGACGACACGTTCGTGCGCGAGGTGATGGAAGAGGTGCGCATCAAGCTGCTCGTCGGCGACGGGCGCGAGCCTCGCGTGGCGAGCTACCTCGGGCGCGGTCCGCTCACGAGCTGGGTGCAGGTCACCGCGATCCGCACCGCGTACTCGATCAAACGCCGCAAGAGCCCCGAAGAGCCGGTGGACGAAGCGGAGCTCGAGCTCTCGCTCGACGAGAGCCCGGAGCTCGCCCACCTGCGCGCGACCGTTCAGGAGCCGTTTCGGATCGCGTTTCGCGAAGCGCTGGCGAGCCTCGCGCCGCGAGAGCGCACGGTCCTGCGGCTCTACCTGATCGAAGAGGTCTCGGCGGAGACGCTCGCGACGATGTACGGGGTGCACCGCGCGACGATCGCGCGGTGGATCGGCGCGGCGCGGCAGCAGGTGCACGACGAAACGCGCAAGCGTCTGTCGAAAACGCTCGGGCTCGACGCGCGTGCGTTCGAGAGTCTGATGCAGAACGTGCTCAGCGGGCTCGACGTCTCGCTCGCGTCGTTCTTGGAGCGACCGTGATGCGACGTGTCTCGACTGCGCTGGCGTTCGCGCTCCTCCTCTCGTTCGGCTGCGGGGACGACGACGCACCGGTCGACGCGTCGCTCGACGGCGGCGTGATCGACGCGGCGTTCGACGCGGGCGAGGACGCGACGCGCCCAGTCGAGCCCACGGCGCCCGAAGCTCCGATCTGGGCGTGTCCGACTGGCTGGAGCGAAGTCACGATCGCGGACGCCCGCGCGTGCGAGCTCCCGCCCGCGGTCCGTGATTGCGGCCGAGGACGCGCACACTTCGTCGGCGGCGCAGGTTGTGAGGACGTCGGCTCCACGTGCCCGAGCGAAGGCGACTTCGCGGACGGTGTGAGCGACGACGCGATCTTCGTGCGACCCGGCGCAGACGGAGTCGGCACCCGCGCGTCGCCCCTGGGCACGCTCGACGAGGCACTCGCGATCGCGAGCGACGGTGACGTGATCGCGCTCTCGGTCGGCGCGCACGACGCCGCCGCGCAGCTCCCGGACGGCGTGCGGATCGTGGGGGCCTGCGCCGCGCGCACGTTCCTCGTCGGCGTGCCCGACACCGACTTCGCGTTCGGGCTCGGCTCGGGTCGAAGCGCCACCATCGAGGACCTCACGATCGAAGGCGCGGAGATCGCGATCGGCGTGGCAGGCGAAGCGACGATCCGCGGCGTGGTGATCGAGTCGACGGTCGGCGCGGGGATCGCGGTCACCGCGACCGGCCGCGCGATGCTCGACGAGGTCGTGGTCCGCGGCGTGCGACCGGCGGGCACGAGCGGAGGCATGGCGCTCTTCGTCGACGGCGGCGCGGTGCAAGGCACGCGCGTGATCCTCGAAGACGCGGTGCGCAGCGCGCTGCGCGTGACCGGTGGCGAGGTCACGCTCGACGACCTGCGCGCGGACGCGATCCCGTTCGGGACTCTGGAGCGCGGGGCGGGCGCGTGGGTGACGGGTGGAGAGGTCACGTTGCGACGCGTCGATCTGCGCGGCGCCACCAACACCGCGGTCGAGGTCGCGGGCGGCGTGCTGCGGCTCTCGGACGTGCTCGCCACCGAGCTCGTGGAGGTCGACCCGCCCGGAAACTTCGCGCTCTATGCGCGCGACGGCGCGACGCTGGAGATCGATCGCGCGTTCGTCCAGGGTCCGGGTTGGCTGGTGCACGGCGACGACGCGACGCTCGCGGTGCGCGACGTCTTGCTCGTCGGCGAGCCGGGCGGTCGGCTCTACGCAGAGCACGTGGGCCTCGTGTCGTTCTCGTCGCCCTTCACGCTCGAGCGCGCGCTGATCGTCGACACCGACTCCGGCGTGCTCGCCCACGGCCCCTTCGACTTCTCGATCGATCCCGAGGATCCCCCGCCACCACCGCCCGATCCCATCGCCTTCGCGATCGACGATCTTCGGCTCGTCGGCGTCGGTCGGCACGTCCGCTTCGGCTACGGCGTCTCGCTCGATCTTCCGTTCGTCGGACGCGTGGCGCGCGTGAGCGCCGAAGGCCTCAAGGGCATCACGCTCGACGTCTCGGGCGAGGTGACGATCGAGGACGCGCGCGTGGTCGCGCCGGTCGCGGCGGGCGACGTCGACGGACATCCGAGCTTCGCGAACGCGCTCTCCGTGCGCAGCGGCGAGTCCACCCTCACCCGCGCGCGCTTCGAGGACAGCTACGAGGTCGCGATCGACGTCCGCGAGGGCGCGCTCGTGCTGCGCGACGTGGTGATCGTGCGGGCGAACGAGCGCCCCTGCGCGGTCGACACCTGCCGCGAAGCGCCGGGCGGCGTGGGGCTCGGGGCGTACTTCGACGCGACGGTGCGCGCGGAGAACCTCGTGATCGACGGCGCCGATCTGTGCGGCGTGCAGCTCGCGTTCGACGCCGCGATCGATCTCGTGGGTGGCACGATCCGCGGCGCCACCGTCGGCGCGTGCGTGCAGGTCGACGGCTACGACGTGCGCCGCGTCGCGGGCGGCGTGCGCTACGAGGACAACGGCACGAACGTGGAGACCACCACCCACGCGATCCCGGAGCCGCCCCCACCGCCTTCGCTCTGACCCAAGCCCGCGCTCGAAGCGGCGGTCTCTGTTCCGCTCTCCGTCTCTGACTCCGTCTCTGTCTCTGACACCGCTCTGTCTCTGACACCGTCTCTGTCTCTGACACCGACACCGACACCGTCACCGTCACCGTCTCTGACTCGGCCGTCTCCAGAGAGACGTCGCCCCCACGGAACCTCCCATGCGAACCCTCCGTTTCCTCCTCGCGCTCACCCTCGCC
>CALJLK010000368.1 GCA_937982655.1 uncultured Sandaracinus sp. | reverse complement strand
CCTGACGACTCCGTCGGCGGCTGACCCCGCCGACCCAGCGAAACCGTCGAAGCTCGGGCGCGCTTCGTCGAGCAAGAGCGTGAGTCGCGCGCGGGCCTCGGCGGCGTGCTCGCGCACCACGAGGCGGTCGAGGGCCGCGCTGCGGCGCCAGTGGATGCTGCGCGCTTCGTCGCCCTCGCGGTGCTCGCGCAGGCCGTCGATCTCGGCGCCACGCCCGAGGCGGCGATCGGGCGTGCCGAGGCCCTCCGCACCCCCGAGGATGCGCCGGACGTCGACCGGCACCACCGCGGGGTAGACGAGCAGCTCGCCCGGCACGCGCTGCGGCCAACCCTTCTCGATGAGCCCGAAGGGATAACGCGTGCGGAGCATCATCCGCTCGAAGCGCAACCAACCGCGGCGGGTCGGGACGCGTCGGTAGGTGGCGGTCTGCTCGCCCCGCGCCGCGACCTTGAGGAAGAAGCAGCGGCGCTCGGCGTGGTCCTCGTCCAGCGCGAGATCCTCGATCTCGACCGCGTACGCCGGGACGGGTTTGTCGTTGGAGAGGCGCAGCGAGATCACGCTCGGGCGACCGACCTGCGCACGCTTCGGCAGGACTCGCTCGATCTTCGCGCGCCAGAGGGCGACGTCGGAGAGGGTGCCGCTCACGAGGAGCAGGCTGAGCATCAGACCGAGCACGAGGTAGAGCAGGTTGTTGCCGGTGTTGACCGCGGCGAGGCCGACGCCGAACGTGACGGCGAGAAACATCTTGCCTTCTCGGGTGAATCGGAACGCGCGACGACGCCGCTTCTTTGCGGCATTCTTTCGTGATTTGTCGGACGCCTTCTTCGTCCGCGGTGCGCCTCTCTTTTCGATTTTCTGGGCCTCGTCGCGTTGCTTCTGGCCGTCGCGCGGCTCTCCAGGCGCGCCCGCGACCACGGCGGGACCGGCACCCGGGTCCCGTTCGGACGCTCTCGAACGAGGGCGCGCCCGTGGACCCGTCCGCTCGCCGCGGGCCGTCTCGGGGCTCGCGGTGGGAACAGGGGACACGCGCGGTTCGGGCTCGGCCATCGGGGGAGGGTCGCGGCGAAGCGAACGAGCGCTACGCGCGCGCTCCCTCGATCTCCGCGCTCGTGCGACGCTTCGTCGTACGGAGGGCGCCCGAATCGCGCTCCACGAACACCATCGACGGGCGAATCCCTGGCGCGAAGGCGCTCGGCGTCACCTCGCTGGAGGGGAACATCTGGACGAAGGCCGGGTCGCTCTCCGAACGGTCGACGACGTTCTTCTCGAGCACCATCGAGTTGTACTGCTCCGCCGCGAGCTCGGGCGTGTTGCTGTTGAGCACGACCTCGAGGTCGTAAGCGCGCGCCTTCTTCGCGACGCCCGGGATGCGTGACTCGCGGGGTGACCAACTGTCGGCGCTGCAGCCGTTCTCGCTGCAGCCGAAGACGCCACGCGCGCCGTGCACGAAGATCGTTTGATTGCCCGTGGTGTGTCCCGCGGTCTGGAGCAACATCGCGCCCGGACCGAGCGAGAGATCTCCGTCGAAGAGCACCACGCGGTCCGCGGGGACGCCGCGTTTGCCGTCCGCGACGAACCAGCTCCGCTGCAAGGGGTGCAAGTCGTCCCAGTCGACCCATTCGCGCCGCGGCGCGAGCAAGAGCGCGTTCGGGAAACGCGCGCGCACGTACGAGCCGTCGGGTGCGGGCACGTCGCTGCCGAGGATCGGCCGAAGATCTTGGGTGTGGAAGTGATCGAACGCGACGACGTCGATGTCCTCCGCGCGCAGACCGAGCGCCGCGAGCTGCGCGTCGACCTGACCGTATTGGGTCGAGAGCAGCTTCTGCAGATCGGGGTGCGGGAGCGCGTCGATCAGATCGGCGAAGAAGGGCGTCGCCTTCGACGCGAGGTAGTCGGTCGGGTTGAAGAGCACGTTGCGGGTGGTGCCTTCGACCTCGACCTGCACGAGCATGCACCGGTGGAACATCTGCACGTAGGGCCACGGCAGCGGCACGGCGCGGTCGAACGCGAAGGTCGTCGGGTAGAGCAGCGTCGCGAGCGGGATCGTCTTCACCGTGGCGCGCGGACCCGAGCGCAGCGCGTCACCGAGGCGACGTCCGATGCGGCGGTACTCGCGCAGCCGTGGCCCCGACGCTGGCAGGCTGCGTGCCTCGTCGAGATCGTGGATGCGGCGGACCCAAGGCAGGCGGGGATCGACGGGCTCTCCGAGACGCATGTGGCGGTACTCCTGGACGAAAGGCGTGGGGTCGCGCCCCGCGGCTGGCGACGGCAAGGGTAGCGCGAGATCGCGCGGCGTCGGATCGGCACGCGCTGGAAGTCGGCGGCTGACCCCGCCGACCCGGGCAAGAAGTGGTCGTGGCGGTGGTCGTGAACGGCGACGGACGCATCGGCCGCACAGGAGACTGTGCGCGGTCGACCGCGATCGGCACGCCCGCTCGCAAGCGAGACCCGGCGATCGACGACGCGGTCGGTCGTCACCCCACGAGCGACACTCCTCACGTGAGCGGGGTCCTCCGTCCTCGCTGCGCGATCGCCGACCCGAGCGGCCGCGGTGCAAGCGTAAGGGCCAGGTTTTGCGGGGATCCCTTAGCCTGAGAGGGCAACGGCACGGGTGTCGCACCGGGCTCTCCCGGCGAGCTCGCGTCCCCACGAAGCGGGGCTCGCCGTCCCCACGAGGTTCCATGCATCGCGCGACCCTTTGTTGGCTTGTCTTCGTCACCGCGTGCGATTGCGGTGGCTCCGGCTCCTCCGGCACGCCGTGCGAGACCGCCGCCGAGTGTCCGATGGGCGAGGTCTGTCTCGACGGCCGTTGTCAGCTCCCCAGCCGTCGCGACGGCGGCGTCGAGCCTGGCTGTGTGGATCTCGACGGGGACGGCCGCGGCGAAGGCTGCGAGGCTGGACCGGATTGCGACGACGCCGATCCCACGCAGACCGGCACGGAGCGCTGCGACGGCGTCGACAACGACTGCGACGGCACCGCGGACGAGGGCGTGCTGGGCCCCTGCGGCGACTGCAACCCGCTCTGCATGTCGAGCGGTTTCGGTCCCGGCGGGCGGCCGTTCGAGCCGACGCCCGAGAACAGCGACGGCGTCAACGTCGACGAAGAAGGCGCGCTCGTCCTCGACTCCGAGCGCATCAACACGAACTTCATCTGGATCGCCAACACCACCGAGGGCTCGGTCTCGCGCTTCTCCACCACCGCGCCCTACGCGGAGGTCGGCCGCTACTTCACCGGCCCGGAGGTCTTCGCGGGCGCGCACTTCGCCGGCAACGATCCCTCGCGCACCAGCGTCAACACGCTCGGCGACGCGTTCGTGGGCAACCGCAACGGCAACCGCATCACGCGCATCTCGGTGCTCGGCGAGACCTGCCCCGACACCAACGGCGACGGGGTCGTCACGACCTCGCGCGATCTGAACGGCGACGGAGTGATCTCGTTCGACCTCGCGGCAGGCGAGATGCTCCCCTGGGGCGAGGACGACTGCGTGCTCTGGAGCCGCTTCCTCGACGACGTGCTTCCGGGCGAGCGCTTCGTGCGCGCGGTGGCGGCGCAAGACGTCGAAGGTCCGGACGGCGAGCTGCGCGAGTACGTGTGGGTCGG
This sequence comes from uncultured Sandaracinus sp., assembly GCA_937982655.1. Lineage (GTDB taxonomy): Bacteria > Myxococcota_A > Polyangia > Polyangiales > Houyiibacteriaceae > JACKEH01. The sequence continues at coordinate 4,695 of CALJLK010000368.1, read as the reverse complement.
TGGCTATGCGACCAACCGCGTGGTGAAGGTCGATGGCCGCACCGGAGAGCCGATCCTCTTCGCGGAGGCGCCCGTGAACCCGTACGGCTTCGCGATCGATGCGGGCGGTCAGCTCTGGGTGAGCGGGAACTACGACACGGGGTTCCTCGGTCGCGTCGACACCACGCGCTGCCTCGACTCCGCGAGCTGCGCGGAGGCGGTCTGCCAACCGTCCGGTCCCGAAGGCACCGAGTGTGACGGCGCGATGAAGGCGCGCATCCCGACGCCCGGCATCCTCCCGTACGGCATCACGGTCGACTTCGATCAGCGCGTTTGGCTCGGCGCGTACCGAACGGGCATCCCGGGCCGCACCTACTACCCGCACCTCGGGCGCTTCGATCCCGACGCCGCGCCCGGCACGCGTTGGATCAACGTGGACCTTCCGTCGCGCGGCTTCGACTTCGACTTCGTCGTCAACGGCATCGCAGCCGACGCGCGCGGCTTCGTCTACGGCGCGGCGTGGAGCAACGGCGGCATCCTGCGCATCGACGCGGAGAACCCGCTCGACATCGTGCAGATCCCCGGGACGCTCGGCACCACGAACAAGGGCATGGCGATCGACGCCGAAGGCAAGGTCTGGTCGATCACCATGGACAACCAAGCGGTGGTGGTGCAGCCGGGCGCGACGATCGGCGAGAACACCGTCACGACCGGCGTCGCGACCAACATCCGCGGCTCGTACACCTACTCGGACATGACCGGTCTGCAGCTCCGGCTCGCGACCAACCCGCGCGGCTATTACCGACACCTCGTCGAGGGCTGCGGGGAGGACGGCGACATCCGCACGGTGTGGGGCGAGCTGCGCTTCGACGCGGAGCTGCCGACCGGTACGTCGATCACGTTCCGCGTGAAGAGCGCCGACACCCGCGCGGAGCTCGACGCGCTCGATTGGACCCCGCTCGCGGTGACGCCGCCGGCCACCTCTCCGCTCGCGATCGACGCCGCGCTCGCCGCCGCAGGGCTGACGCCGGGCCGGCTGCTGTGGGTGGAGGTGGTGCTCCAAGCCGAACGCTCGAGTAGCCGCGAGGTGATCACCCCACGCCTGCGTTCCTTCGACCTCACGTTCACCTGCCCGCCGCGAATCGAGTGATCGAGACCGAGGTCACGCCGAGGAGCCAACCCCAAAAATTCGAACCCACGGGAAAGAATGATTCTGACGAGGACTTGTGGCTAAATGAGCAGTCCTCGCTCGCGGGCGTCGATCAAAGTTGATGTACGAAAGTTGCGCAGTCGGCTCGATCCGACCCCGGTCCCCGTTGTAAGATTTGTCCGGACAGCCTCCAAGGGTTCGCCCTCGAGGCTCCCGGGCTCCTTCCCCCCCCGATGCTCCTTCCCCGACGTCGACGCCTCGTGAGCTGACGAGCCTCGCCGACTCGGGCACGTCCTGACCACGCTCCCCACCACGCTCCCACACGTTCGCGAGGCGTTCCTCGGACGCCGCGTTCCGCTTCTTCTCGGAGGATTCCTCATGCCCACCCACCGCATGCCCACCCACCGCGGTTCCTACTGGGCGCTCCTGCTCGTCGGATCGATGACCGCTTGCGATTGCGGCGGGGGTGAGCTCACGCCCATGCGCCGCTGCGAGACGATGAGCGATTGTGCAAGCGGTGACGTCTGCCTGGACGGCGTTTGTCAGGCGCCGCCCAACCGCGATGCCGGACCGGACGTCGGACCGGAGAATCGGGATTGTGTCGACGAGGACGGCGACGGTTACGGCTCGATGTGCGTGCGGGGGGACGACTGCGACGACTCCGACGCGACGCAGACGGGTACGGAAGTCTGCGACGGCTTGGACAACGACTGCGACGGGGTCGCGGACAACGGCGTGCTCAACAGTTGCGGCAACTGTGAGCCGGGGTGCGTCGGCACGGGCATCGGGCCCGGCACCGACATGCCCTTCATGCCGGGCGACGAGAACAGCGACGGCGTCAACGTGGATCCCGAGGGCGCGCTCGTCCTCGACTCGCGTCGGATCAATACGAATTTCATCTGGATCGCGAGCAGCGCGGGCGGGACGGTGTCGAAGGTCGACACCACCACGTACGCCGAGGTCGCGCGCTATGCGACGGGCACCGATCCCTCGCGGACCAGCGTGAACGCGATCGGCGACGTCTACGTGGGTAACCGCGCCGGTCAATCGATCACGAAGATCTCGGCGCTCGGCGCGGAGTGTCCAGACACCAACGGCGACGGCGCGGTGACGACCTCGAGCGGCGGCGACGTGTTGCCCTTCGGCTCCGACGACTGCGTGCTCTGGCGCACCGACCTTCCGGGGGCGGGGCTCGTGCGCGCGGTCGCGGCGCAGGACGTCGAAGGACCGGACGGAGAGCTCCGGCACTTCGTGTGGGCGGGCGGCTGGAACGGCCGCGTCTACAAGCTCGACGGCGCGACGGGCGCGATCCTGCTCGACATCACCGCGCCGGCGCAGCCCTACGGCTTCGCCCTCGACGGCAACGGCCGGCTCTGGATCGCGTCGCTGACCAACCCGTACATCGGCTTCATCGACACCAACCTCTGCGTGGATCAAGCGTCGTGCGAAGCGGCGACCCTCTGTGCGGCGTCGGGCCCCGAAGGCACCGAGTGCGACGCGGACACCGTGGTGAAGGGTCGCATCCCGATCACCGACGGCGGCACCTACGGCATCACGGTCGACTTCAACCAGCGCGTGTGGACGGGCGGTTGGAGCGGCGGGCTCATCAAGCGCTACGACCAGATGGCGCCGAGCGGGAGCCGCTGGGCGAGCGTCACGTCGGGTCCGGGCAACTGCAACGGCATCGGCGCGGACGCGGAAGGCTTCATCTGGGCGGCCTGCGAGAGCAGCAGCGTGATCACGCGCGTGGACGCGAGCACGCTCGCCTCGACGAACATCTCGGTGCGTGGCTCGCGCGGCGTGGGCATCGACGCGGACGGGAAGATCTGGGCGATCGTGCGCGGCAACAACGCGGCGGCCGACGTGATCCGACCGGGCCCGACGCTCGCCGAGAACACCGTCGACTCGTCGGTCGGGCCGGTGCTCGCGGACAAGTACACGTACTCCGACATGACGGGTCTGCAGCTCCGGCTCGCGACCAACCCGCGCGGCTTCTACCGCCACCTCTTCGACGGCTGCGAGGTGGAGACCGACACGACGGTCTGGGGCGACATCGTCTTCGAGGCGGAGACGCCTGCGGGCACCGAGGTGGTCTTCCGCGTGAAGACGGCCGCGACCCGCGAGGAAGCGGAGGCGCTCGACTGGATCACGGTGGGCACGGTGCCGCCGGACACCTCGCCGCTCGACATCGCGGCGGCGCTCTCGGCCGCGGGCGTGACGCCGGGTCGGGTGCTCCTGCTCGAGGTGCAGCTCCGCGCCGAGCGCACGAGCTCGACCGAGATCATCACGCCGCGCGTGCTCGGGGTGAACGTCACGCGGACCTGTGTGCCCGAGTTCGGATGAGCTGAGTCGGTTCGGCCGAGCCGACCTCGGCCACGAAGTCGAAGAAGCCTCTCGTCCCACGACGGGAGGCTTCTTCGTTGGGGATCACGAGTCGACGATGCCGTGAGGGGAAGCACCGCGTCCGTGTCGGCGCGCTCTGTCGACGTCCGAGAAAGCTGCTAAGAACGCGGGCTCGATGGGTCGGGAACCTCCGCCGAAGCGGAGCCGCGGGCCGAGACGCGCGCCCGCCCGACCCCGAGGCCACCCGTCGTCGAGTCGACTTCGCGCGAGCCTCCATCGAGCACGAGGAACCGATGGGACGCATTTTCGAGACCCGCAAGGCCACGATGTTCGCGCGGTGGGACCGCATGGCGAAGGCCTTCACCCGCTGCGGCCGTGAGATCGCGGTGGCGGTGCGCCAGGGCGGCGAGAACCCCGAGACCAACCCGGCGCTGCGCCGCGCGATCCAGAACGCGCGCGCGGTGAACATGCCGAAGGACCGCATCGAGACCGCGATCAAGCGCGCGCTCGGCAAGGACGCGGCGGACTACCAAGAGCTCATCTACGAGGGCTACGCGCCGCACGGCGTCGCGGTGATGGTCGTCGCGGCGACCGACAACCCGACCCGCACGATCGCGAACGGGCGCGTGTGCTTCAACAAGGGCCACGGAAGCCTCGGCACGCCCGGCAGCGTCTCCTTCTCCTTCACCCGCATGGGCGTCTTCCGCCTCGACGCCGAAGCGCTGAAGAAGCAGGGCCTGAACCTCGAAGAGCTGGAGCTCGAGCTCATCGACCACGGCCTCGAAGAGCTGGGCGAAGGCACGGGCGAAAAGGGCGAGCCCCAGATCGTGATCCGCTGCCCCCTCGGCGACTTCGGCCGCCTCCAAGAGGCGCTCGAAGAGCGAAAGATCACGCCGGTCTCGACCGCGTCCGAGTTCATCGCGCAGAACCTCGTGACGCTCTCGGAAGAGCAGGCGACCGAGGTCCTCAAACTGGTGGACTTGTTGGAGCAGGACGACGACGTCCAGTCGGTGTTCCACAACTTGGGTTGAGCGCGTCGGGCGGCGCGGCGCTTCTCGAAAGCGAGTCGAGTCGTTCGCGCAGCGGACGACGCGCTCTCGCGGCGCGCGACGCTTCTTCCCGAAAGCGAGTCGAGTCGTTCGCGCAGCGGACGACGCGCTCTCGCGGCGCGCGGCGCTTCTCGAAAGCGAGTCGAGTCGTTCGCGCAGCGGACGACGCGCTCT